>JAXDIH010000187.1:0-8137 GCA_034664105.1 Thermoleophilaceae bacterium | reverse complement strand
TGTGCGACGCCTACGGCGCCGAGACGATCCACTGGGAGACCGAGTGGGGTCGCAAGGTCGACCCCGCCGAGCTCGACCGCAGGCTCGGCGCGAACGAGGCGATCGACGTCGTCTTCACCACGCTCTCGGAGACCTCTACCGGCGTCGTCAACGACATCAAGGAGCTGACCGAGGTCGCTCACCGCCACGGCGCTCTGATCGCCGTGGACGCCGTCTCGGCGATAGGCGCCATCCCGCTTCCGCAGGACGAGTGGGGCGTGGACGTGGTCGTGTCCGGCTCGCAGAAGGCGCTGATGGCGCCGCCCGGCCTGGGCTTCGCCAGCGCCAGCGAGTCCGCCCTCGAGCGCGCCGCCGCCACGCCCGGCCGCCGCTTCTACTTCGACTGGGGGCGCACCGTCAAGGGACAGCGCGCCGAGCCGCCCGACAGCCCATTCACCCCGGCCGTCGGCCTGGTCGCGGCGCTGGACGTGGCGCTCGGGATGATCGAGCAGGAGGGGCTCGAGGCGGTCTACGAGCGCCACCGCCTGCTGGGCCGCGCTACCCGGGAGGCCGCTCGCGGGCTCGACCTGGACACGCTCGGCGAGGCGGACGAGAACGCCAACGTGGTTACCGCGATCGCGCTGCCGGACTCGATCGACGGCGCCAAGGTCCCGAAGCTGATGCGCGACCGCTTCGGCATCACGATCGCCGGCGGCCAGGGTCGCCTCAAGGGCAAGATCGCGCGCGTCGCCCACTGCGGCTACTTCGGCGCCTTCGACATCGTCGTCACCGTCTCCGGGCTGGAGATGGCGCTGCGCGAGCTCGGGTACGAGCTGGAGCTCGGGGCCGGCGTCGCCGCCGCCCAGCGTGTCTTCCTCGACGCGGGCGTGCCGGTCTCGTCGCCGGCCTGACGTGAAGGTCCTCGTCAAGGAGAAGATCGGCGACTCCGGCGTCCAGCTGCTGCGCGACGCCGGCTTCGACGTCGAGCTGGGCGTCGACTGGGATGACGGCGAGCTGGAGCGCCGGATCGGGGAGTTCGACGCGATCCTGATCCGCTCGGCGACGCAGCTGACCGCCGAGCTGCTCGGCAAGGCGGACCGGCTCAAGGCCGTCGGCCGGGCCGGAGTGGGGGTGGACAACGTCGACGTCGACGCCGCCACCAAGCGCGGCGTGCTGGTGGCAAACGCGCCGCAGTCGAACGTGATCACCGCCGCCGAGCACACCTTGGCGCTGCTGCTGGCCCTGGTGCGCAAGGTGCCACAGGCGCACGGCTCCCTGACGGGCGGCGACTGGGACCGCTCGAGCTTCAGCGGCGTGGAGCTCTACGAGAAGACGCTGGGCGTGCTCGGCTTCGGACGCATCGGCCAGCTGGTCGCGCACCGCGCGCTCGGGTTCGGCATGCGCGTGATGGCTTTCGACGCGTATGTGGCGGAGGAGCGCTTCCGCGAGGTGGGGGTGGAGCGGGCCAGCAGCTCGGACGAGCTGTACGCCAACGCCGACTTCATCACGATCCACCTGCCCGTCACCGCCGAGACCGAGAGCTGGCTCGACGCCGACGCCTTCGCGCGGATGAAGGACGGCGTGCGCATCGTGAACGTCGCGCGCGGCAAGCTGCTCGTGGAGGAGGACCTGTGCGCGGCGCTCGATTCCGGCAAGGTCGCCGGTGCCGCGCTGGACGTCTTCCGCCAGGAGCCGGACACCGACAACCCGCTGTTCGCGTACCCAAACGTCGTCGTCACGCCGCACCTCGGCGCCTCGACCACCGAGGCCACCGACCGAGCCGGCTACCAGGCCGCCGAGCAGGTGGTGGCGGCGCTCACGGGCGGCGTGGTGACCAGCGCGGTGAACGTGCCCGCGATCCCCGCCGAGGACATCGAGGCGCTGGGACCCTTCCTGCCGCTGGCGGCCAACCTGGGCCGGATCGCGGTCGCGCTGGCGGAGGGGACGTCGGTGGACGCGCTCGAGACCGAGTACCGCGGGCGCATCGCCGAGCGCGACACGCGCCTGCTCACCGTGCAGACGCTCAAGGGCGCGCTGCACGGGCACACCGAGGAAGAGGTCAACGACGTGAACGCGCCGGGGATCGCAGAGGAGCGCGGCATCGCGGTGTCGCAGACCAACAGCTCGCACGCCCGCGACTTCACGGACCTGGTCAGGGTGACCGTCAGGAGCGGCGCCACGGCCACGAGCGTGGTCGGCACCACGCTCGGCCACCTGCACCACCCGCACCTGCTCGAGGCGTGGGGCTCGCGCTTCAACGTCCAGCTCGAGGAGCACCTGGCGATCTTCCGCTACGAGGACCGGCCCGGCATGCTCGGTCGCGTGGGCACGATGCTGGGCGAGGCCGGCATCAACGTGATCTCGGCCGCTGTCGGCCGCCGGCCCGAGGTCGAGGAGGCCGGCAGCGCGGTGATGATCGTGACCGCCGACTCAGCCGTGCCGAAGGAGATCGTCGACCGCATCGTGGCGGGCGACGGCTTCGAGGCCGGGCGTACGATCAGCCTCTAGGGCAGCGACACCGAGGGCACCGGCGTCTGCAGCGGCGGCAGCGGGACGCTGTCGGTAACCGGCTCCAGCAGGGCACCGACGTCCGGCAAGCTCGATGTCACATCGGGCGCGGGCGGGAGCGTGTCCCCGCCCCCGCCGCCAGAGTCGGCCTGGCCGCCCCCGCGGGCTTCGGTATCCGGGGTATCCGGGGTCTCCAGGGACCGCGGCGCGGTGCGGTCGCTCGGAGTGGGCGTCGAAGCCCGGTCGTTCGGAGCGGCCGGACGCGTGTCCCGCGTGACCGATCGGCCACGGTCGGGTTTGCCCGGCGCCCCCGCTTCCGCCGCGGGGCGACTCTCGTGGAGCGCGATCAGCTGGCTGACGCCGCGGTCGGGGTCGATCTTGTTCGACGCTGGCATCCCCGAGCCGCCGAGGCACGCGCCGAGCAGCGCCAGGCCCCCCACGCCGCAGGCCGTCTGGGCGATCGGGGCCACGCTTGCCGCGACCCCGGACTGCACCCCGCCGAGGCCCGAGAGCAGACGCTGTGGAGCAGCGGTGAAGAACGTCGCGAACCCGACCGAGCGGCGCGCCGCGTAATAGCTGACGAACGCCGCCACCGCCCCGGGATCGAGCTGGGTGCCGGCTTCTGCCCGCAGCACTTCGAGGGCCTTCTCGTGCGTGCGCGACTTGCGATAGGCGCGCGTGGAGGTGATCGCGTCGAAGGTGTCCGCGACTGCGATCACGCGGGCGCCGAGCGGAATGTCCCCGCCGGCCAGCCCGTCCGGGTAGCCGGTGCCGTCCATGCGCTCGTGGTGATGGCGGACGATCGCGGTCAGCTGCGGGTCTTCCAGCTCGACCACCATCGCCGCGCCATCGCCGGGATGGCGCTTGACCAGCGCGAACTCCTCGTCGGTCAGCCTGCCGGGCTTGGTCAGGATCGAGCGCGGGACGTTGATCTTGCCGATGTCGTGCACCAGCGCCGCGGCCCGGATCTTCGCCACCTGCTCGCGAGGCAGCCCCATCTCGCGCGCGATCCGCTCCGCGTGGCGCGCCACGCGCCGGCTATGGCCGTGCGTGTACGGGTCGCGCGCCTCGAGCAGCGTGCTCATCCGCTGCAGCAGCGCGATGCGCTCCTCGCCGGTCTCGACGCGGGAGGACATCTCCCGCGCCGTGGCTTCGAGTCGCCGCTCCGCGAGGGCCCGCAGCGCCCAGCCCCAGAGCAGGAGGTCGCCGAAGACCAGGTCGCTCGACTGCTGGTGCCGGGTCCAGAGCACCGACAGCACCCGCGCGACGAGCATCGACAGCGCGACGGCGAGGAGCACGTGCAGCGCCACGCCAAGCGGGTTGCGCGCGGGGCCGAGCTGTGAGACCGCCAGCAGCGGCAACACGGTGACGGAAAGCGTCACGCCCACCGACAGCGGCAGGTAACGACCCAGCCGCACGCCATCGGGCGCCGGGACACCCACGGCTCGTGACGTCATGCACATACTCGTCGGCTTGTTCCCGCCCCCGCCTAAGGCATGCGGCTGCGGCGCCGTACATTCGGCTAGCGCGAAGTGCTCAGGCGAGCGCCCGGCGCAGGTCCTCGATCAGGTCCTCCGCGGCCTCCACGCCACACGAGAGCCGGACCAGGTCGGCCGGAACGGCCGCGGCCGAGTCCTCCACGGACTGGTGGGTCATCGCCTGCGGCACCTCGATCAGCGACTCCACCCCGCCCAGCGACTCGGCCAGGGCGAAGATCTCGGTGGCCGCCGCGATGCCCGTCGCCCGCGGATGGCGGAACGAGACCATGCCGCCGAAGCCCGGCCAGCGCACGTCCTCGACCCCGTCGGCGGCGCGAAGGAAGTCGCTGACCGCCCGGCCGTTCTCAGTGTGGGCAGCCACCCGCAGATGCAGCGTCCGCAGCCCGCGATGGACGAGGAAGCAGTCGAGCGGGCCCGGCACGGCGCCGACGGCGTTCTGGACGAAGCGGACGCGCTCGTGGAGGTCCGCGTCGAGCACCACCACGGCGCCGCCGACCACGTCGGAGTGCCCACCCAGGTACTTCGTCGCTGAGTGCACGACGGCGTCGGCGCCCAGCTCCAGCGGGCGCTGCACGACCGGGGTGGCGAACGTGTTGTCCACCGCCACCAGCGCGCGGCCGGAGCGCGCCACCACGCCCTCCACGTCGACGACGTTCAGCAGCGGGTTGGTCGGCGTCTCCACCCAGATCAGCGCGGTCTCGTCCCGCACCGCCCGTTCGAGCGCATCCAGGTCGGTCTGGTCGACCAGGTCGTACGCCACGCCGAAGCGGGTCAGGACCTTGTCGACGAGGCGGTAGGTGCCGCCATAGAGGTCGCTCGGCAGGATGACGTGATCGCCCGCAGCGACGTGAGCGGTGAACAACGCGTGCGTGGCGGCCATCCCGCTCGCGAAGCAGGAGCCGAGCCCGCCCTCCAGCTCGCCCAGGGCGCGCTCGAGCGCGGAGCGGGTGGGGTTCGCCGAGCGCGCGTAGTCGTAGTCGCCCACGAACTCGCCCGGTGCCGGCTGCACGTAGGTCGAGGTCTGGTGGATCGGCGGGATGACCGACCCGTAGGTGGGGTCCGGCTCGAGCCCCGCGTGCACCACGCGGGTGGCGAAGCGGCGGGCGGTCACCGTGCCAGGGATTCCAGCAGGTCCGCGCGTGTGAGGATGCCCGCGGCCCGCCCTTCCATCGTCACCAGCAGGGCCTCGCGCCTGTCGGCGAGCAGCTCGACGGCGTCGCGCACGCCGTCCTCGGCGGCAACCGCCGGGAAGGGCGGCTCCATCACGTCGACGATCTCGGCGCCGAGCAGGGCGGGGTCGTCCATGGCGTGGCGCAGCAGGCCCCGCTCGCTGACCGAGCCCACGACCGTGTGCGGGTCCTGCCCGGACACCACGGGCAGCTGGGACACGCGGTGCTCGTGGAGGAGCGCCACCGCGGCGCGGACCTTGGCGTGCGTCTCCACCGTCAGCAGCGGGGGGATCTGGTCCTCGTCGTGCTTGCGCCGCAGCACGTCGCCCACGGTCAGGGCCTCCGGGCGCTCGAGGAACCCGTACTGGCGCATCCAGGCGTCGTTGTAGACCTTCGACAGGTAGGAGCGCCCGCCGTCCGGGAGGATCACCGCGACCATCGCCGCTGGGTCGTCGATCTCGCAGGCCACCTGGTAGGCGGCGTAGAGCGCGAGCCCGCCCGAGCCGCCGGCGAGGATGCCCTCCGTCTCGGCGAGGCGGCGGGTCCAGACGAACGCGTCCTTGTCCGGGACGGTGATGTAGCGATCGACGATGGAGGGGTCGTAGGTGTCCGGCCAGAAGTCCTCGCCCACACCCTCGACGAGGTAAGGCTTCACCCCGTCCTCGCCGCCCGAGAAGATCGAACCGACCGGGTCGGCGCCCACGATCACGATGTCGGGGCTCTGCTCGCGCAGGTACCGCCCGACGCCGGTGATCGTTCCTCCGGTTCCCACGCCCGCCACCAGATGGGTGATCTGGCCGCCGGACTGCCGCCACAGCTCGGGACCGGTCGTGAGGTAGTGGGCCTCGGGGTTGGCGGGGTTGCTGTACTGGTTGGGCTGGAACGCGCCGGGGATCTCGGCGGTCAGCCGGTCCGCCACGCGGTAGTAGGACTCCGGCGAGTCCGGCGGCACCTCGGTCGGCGCCACGACCACTTCGGCGCCATAGGCGCGCAGCAGGTCGATCTTCTCCTTGGACATCTTGTCCGGCATCACCGCGATCACGCGGTAGCCCTTGAGCGAAGCCGCGATGGCCAGCCCGGTGCCGGTGTTGCCGCTGGTCGGCTCGATGATCGTGGCGCCCGGCTTGAGGCGCCCGTCGCGCTCGGCGGCTTCGATCAGCGCGATGGCCACGCGGTCCTTGATCGAGCCACCCGGGTTGAGTGCCTCTACCTTCGCGACCAGGGCCGGAGTGAGGTCCTTGCCCAAGCGCGAGAGCCGCACGAGGGGGGTCTCTCCAACGGCCTCGAGGATCGACTCCTTGATGGCGGTGCGAGCGCCGGAGGCGGTGTCCATGCCACCCCACGATAAACGTCGCCAGGACGCACTCGTACGTGGCGCCCAACTGGCGTACGCTGCGCGTTGCGACGGTTCGTGGGGGGATTTTGCGCAAGATGCGGAAAACAGAGCCAATGCGTACGCAACCACCCCAACGCCCGCGCCCGGCACGCGGCTTGCGTCCGGGCGCCGCGCTCGGTTTCGTCGCCCTGCTCGTTCCGGCGACGCCCGCTGCCGCCCAGGGTGGCGCGGGCTCGTCGGGCCCGCCCGCGGCGCTGCTGCTCGGGGCGGCCGCGGTGCTGCTGCTCCTTGCGGTCGCGATCGGCTACGGCGTTCCCGCGCTGCGGCGCCGGAGCGCCGGGCACGGGGTGGTCGGGCTGCACGTGCACGAGCCGCGATCGGCCCACTTCACGCGAATGGACCCGGGGCTCCCCGAAATGGGTGACGCGCCCGCCGGGCGCTCGGCCCGGGTCACCCATTCCGGGAGGCCGCTCGCCCTGGGGTACACCACCTTCCCCGACCGAAGGCGCGCCGTCAGCCCCGAGAGCCGCTACCAGGCGCGCAGGATCGCGGCGGCGTGCGAGGCGCGGGACATCGTCCTGCACCAGCTGGTCGGCGACGTGCAGTCCTACTCGGGGCCCGACCTCGATCGCCCTGGGTTGAACCACGCCCTCGACTCGCTCGGCGCGGGGGAGGCCAGCTGCCTCGTAGTGGTGGGGCTCGATCGCCTCAGCCGCTCCGCGGCCAACCTCGGGACCGTGATCGAGTGGCTCGAGGACATGGGCGCGCGGCTGGTGGTGATCGACATCGACCTCGACACCGACACCCACGAGGGCCGGCTCGCGGCCCGGGCGCTGTGCCGCGTCGGCGCACTGGAGCGTCAGACCGGCAGGGGCGAGCCGCGCGGCGGCGTGCGGCCGATCCGCACGCTCGACATCCCGCGGGGCCGTCCAGCGGTGGCCGACCTGCCTTTGCTGCAACGCCGGATCGCCACGATGCGCGCGAGCGGCATGACGCTCCAGGCCATCGCGGACACGCTCAACAGCGAGGGCATCCCGACGCTGCGCGGAGGCACGGAGTGGCGGCCGTCGAGTGTCCAAGCGGCCACGGGCTACAAACGACCCAACCGCCCGTGATGTACGCTTTTGCCTCCATGTCGTGCCTGTCCGACCTGCGTCTCCTCCTTCTTCTCCCCCTTCGGGGGGAATAACGCGTGGCGGCCGCCAGCCGCAAGCTCAAGGAGAACCGGGTAGGGCCAACGAACAGGAGCGGGACGTGGACCGCAGCGAGAAGGACCGAGTAAAGATCTTCGACACCACCCTGCGCGACGGGGAGCAGTCGCCGGGGATCTCGCTCAACAGGCAGGAGAAGCTGGAGATCGCGCACCAGCTCGCGCGCCTCGGGGCGGACATCATCGAAGCCGGCTTCCCGATCGCCTCGCCCGGCGACTTCGAGGCCGTCCAGGCGATCGCCCGCGAGGTCCATGGGCCGGTGATCTGCGGCCTGGCGCGAACCGGCGTTCAGGACATCGACGCCGCCTGGAACGCGATCAAGGACTCCGAGCGCCCGCGCATCCACACGTTCATCTCGACCAGCGACATCCACATCGTCCACCAGCTCCAGACGACGCGCGAGGACGTGAAGGGTCAGGCGCGCGCCGCGGTCGC
>JAXDIH010000179.1:0-10339 GCA_034664105.1 Thermoleophilaceae bacterium | reverse complement strand
CCGTCGCCCCTATCCGGCGCGGTCGATGAGGAACAGGCGCGCGCCACCGTCGCCGGCGCGCCCGCGGTGGGCGCCGCCGTCCGGCAGCGTGAAGCCCTGTCCCGCGCGCACCTGCATCGCCGCTCGCCCGTCGGCGAACTCGTAGGTCACATCGCCCTCGAGCACGTAGCCCGAATGGCCCTCCTCGCACCACTCCTCGCGCAGGACGCCGGCCTCGTACTCCACCAGCGCCCAGCGAACGCCGTTCACGACGAGCGCCCGCGACGCGATGCCCGGCGCCTCCGGTTCCAGTGCTCGCGCGGCGAAGTCGACGGTCTCCGGCTCGCCCATCAGGTCTCCGGCGTGATGTCCTCGTAGACGTTCCGGATCACGCGGGTCACGTGCGGGAACACGCGCTGGGTCCACGGACTGGGCGCCGACATCTCCTTGTAGGGCTCGCTCTCGAGCACCTCCGGGCTGGTCAGCTCGTAGTAGGCGAGGTACCTGGGGTCGCCCTCGAGCGCCCGGTAGCGCCGCCCGTTGACGAAGCCGGGACAGCTCATCCGCTGGGGGAAGTGCTCCTCGTCGAACCACTTGTTGAACTCCGCCTCGTGGGCGGGCTCGACGTCCATCATCACGAGCAGCAGGCCGCTTCCGTTGTCGTCCGGCATCCCTAGTCCGTCTCCTTGTTCGCGTCTTCCTGCAACCCGAGTAGCGACAGCGGGCGCTGGTACAGGATCGATTCGATCAGGTCCGCCGGGATCGGCGGCAGGCGGTCACCCGTGCGCTCGTTGATGGCGCGCAGCTCGTCCACGCAGTACTGCGGGCGCAGCACCGGGAAGTCGGTGCCGAACAGGATCCGGTCGGCCACCTTGTAGTCGATCGCCGCCAGCAGGATGTTGTGCAGCTGCCAGGGACGGTGGAAGCGAGCGGACAGATCGGCGAACACGTTGCGGTGCTTGTACATCAGCGCGACGGTCTCGGTGTACCACGGCTGACCCGCGTGGGCCACGACGATGCGCAGCTCCGGGAAGTCGCGCGCAACCTTGTCCAGCAGCGCCGGGTTGGCCACCTCCAGCACGCCTCTCGGCATGAACACCGCGCCCTGGTGGAACATCACCGGCAGACCGAGCTCGTCGGCCGCCTCGTACACCCGCATCGCCTCGGGCGCGTGCGGGTGGAACGCCTGGTAGGGCGGCGACAGCTTCAGCCCCCGCAGCCCGAGCGTGTCCACCGCGTAGCGGAGCTTGTCCACGGCCTGCGGGTCGTTGGGGTCGACGCTCGCGAACCCGACCGTCGTGCCCGCGCCGCGCTCGACGTACTCGGCTATGAACTCGTTTGGGATCGACATGCGCAGGTGCGGGCTGGTGAGCGCGATCGCCACCGCGCGCTTCACGCCCGCCTCGGCACGCGCCTCGTCGGCCAGCTCGAAGCTGGCCATGTCCCCCACCGGCTCCCCGCCGTAGCGCGACTCGAGCTCCGGACCCCACTCCGGGCCCAGGTGCTCGGGGAGCCAGACGTGCATGTGCCAGTCGATCAGCTCCCCGGGGCCTGTCACGTCGCGGTTGCCACCGGCGCCTGGGCGAACGCCGCGATCGTCGTCCGGTAGCCCTCGGCCCAGTCCCCGTGCGCCGGGAAGGCGTAGAGGATCGGCAGGTCCGTGCCCCACTCCACGACCTCGCGCAGCTTGGCCTGGCACTCCTCCGGGGTCCCGACGATCGTGAGGGTGTCGAGCACCTCGTCCGGGATCATGTCGGCTGCGGCGCTCGCGCGCGGGTCGGCGAGGATCTCCTCGACGCCTCCCTTGGTATCCCCCTGCACGGCAGCGTCGCGGAGGGCGTTGGCGGTGTCCTCGAAGCCCATCTCCGCCAGCCACTTGTGGTAGTGGGGAAGGTGGAAGTAGTAGTCGAGCATGAAGGCCCGCAGGGAACGGCGCGCCTCGGCGCTGTCGTCTGACACGCACGTCGGGATCAGGTTGCCCAGCTGCAGGGCATCGGGGTCGCGACCGGCCTCGGTGGCCGCCGCCCGGGCGATCTCCAGCGTCTTCCTGGTCCCGTCGCCGTCCACCATGTGCACGAACACGCCGTCGGCCAGCCGGCCGGCCACCGCGGCCATCTTCGGCCCGCCCGCGGACAACCAGATCGGCACGTGGCCGCTCGGCCGGACGCGCATCTTGACGCCGGAGAAGCTGAAGAACTCGCCGTCGTAGCTGAGCTCGAGGTCCGGGTTGTTGAGCGCCCGGCGGATGACGTCCAGGTACTCGGTCATGCGACCGAGCGAGCGCTTCGGGTCGCCGCCCCAGCGCTGCTCGGCCTTCGCGTTGCCGGCCCGCTTGAGCGGTCCGGTGCCGATCCCGATGGCGTAGCGCCCGGGCGCGAGCAGGTCGATCACCGCCGCGTTCTCGGCGAGGGCCAGCGGGTCGCGTGCGAAGTAGCGGGCGATGCAGCTTCCGACCGTCAGCCGCTCCGTTCCTTGCAGCAGCGCCTGGTTGATGGCGAACGAGTCGTACTCGTACTCCACCATCCAGGCACCCTCGAAGCCGGCCGTCTCCGCTTCGCGCGCGATCTCGATGAGGCCCTGCAGGCTTACCCCGACATCGGCCAGGAAGCCGATCGACGGCATTGCTCGCTCACTCATTCCGTGTGTTCCCCCTGCTCAGATCCTCATCACGAATGGGTCGCCGACCGGTTCCTCGGACAGGTTGACCCAGACGCTCTTGAGGCGTGTGTACTCGTGCATGACGACCTCGCCGCCCTCCTTGCCGTAGCCGCTCAGCTTGAAGCCGCCGAACGGGGACAGGGGCGACAGGGCCCGGTAGGTGTTGACCCACACGGTGCCCGCGTTGAGCTGGCTGGCGACGCGGTGTGCCCGCGTGAGCGTGCGCGTCCAAACGCCGGCCGCGAGGCCGTACTCGGTGTCGTTGGCCAGCCGCACGACTTCGTCCTCGTCGCGGAAGCGCAGGACGCTCAGCACCGGCCCGAAGATCTCTTCGCGCGCGATCTGCATGTCGTTGTTGACGTTCTCGAACACGGTCGGGCGGATGAAGAATCCGTCAGCCAGCGCGCCGTCCTGGGCCCGCTCGCCGCCGAAGCGCACGACGCCGCCCTCCTCACGGCCGCGGTCGATGTAGCCCAGGACCCGCTCCATGTGCTCCTTGAAGGCCACCGGGCCGATGTCGGTCTCGTCGTCGCGGGGGTCGCCGAGCCGGATCTCGCGGGCGCGCTGCTCGACCAGCGACAGCACGTCCTCGTAGATGTCCTCGTGCAGGAAGCAGCGCGAGCCGGCCACGCAGCTCTGCCCGGCCGCGGCGAAGATGCCGGCCATGATGCCGTTGGCGGCGCTGGCCGGATCGGCGTCCGCGAACACGATGTTCGGCGACTTGCCGCCCAGCTCGAGGATCGTCCGGATCGGACGCCGGCCGGCACGCTCGGCGATCCAGCGGCCCGTGACGGTGCCGCCCGTGAACGAGATCAGGTCGACGCCGGGGTGCTCGACGAGCGCGGCGCCCGTGCTCGAGCCCAGCCCCGTCACCACGTTCACGACTCCCGGCGGAATGCCCGCCTCCTCCAGCAGCTTCACGAAGTCGATGACGGCCGCCGAGGCGTGCTCGGACGGCTTGATCACGACGGTGTTGCCGGCCGCGAGCGCGGGCGCCAGCTTGTTGCACGCGATCGGCAGCGGCGAGTTCCACGGCACGATCGCCGCCACCACGCCGACGGGCTCGGGCGTCAGGTAGTTGTGGGTGTTGGCGTCGGTCGGGACCACGCTGCCGTTCATCCGCTCGGGCCAGCCGGCGTAGTACTCCCAGGTGTTCTGCAGCGCCCTGTGCTGGGCGCGGACCTCGCGGATCAGCTTGCCGTTGTCGGTCGTCTCGACCAGCGCCGTCTCGTCGGCGTGCTCGGCCGCGAGCTCCCCGACCCGGCGCAGCATCCGGGCACGCGCGGTCGGGGTGATGTCGCGCCAGCGCGGGTCCTCCAGCGCCCGGCGAGCGGCGCGCACGGCCTTGTCCACGTCCTCCGCGCCGCCGTGGGCCAGCTCGTACCAGGCCAGCCCCGTCGTGGGATTGATGCTCTCGAGGTACTCGTCCGAAACCGGCTCGACATCCTCCCCATCGATGTAGAGCGCGTACCGACGCTGTGAGATCTCAACGGTCACGATTCCTCCAAATCCGGGACTGATTTCAACTTGTCGAGCGCTTGTCGCTCGCTGGCAAATGAGGGCAGCCGCGCGTGCGGGCGACCGCCGGTCGCACCGGCAAGCGCGACCACGATTTCGTCGGGCGCGGGCGCTCCCGCGATCCGCGCCTCGAGCGTCTGATGGTGCGAGCGCGTGGTCGCGTCGACCACGTGCTTGAGCGGAATGTCGAACACCGAGCCGGCGGCGGCCCGCTTCTCCACGGCGGGCAGCAGCGTCTCCGCTGAGACGGCGTCGCGAAAGGCGTTGCCGAACAGGAGCGTGTGGATCAGCGCCGACCCGTGCTCCACCTCGCCGTCGAGACCCACGATCGCCGCCTTGCCGTACGCCTCGATCGGCGCTCCGACCACGTCCACGACGCGCTCGGCGAGGAAAGCGCCCAGCTCTGGGGCCAGCTCGCGGGCGACCGGCTGAAGATCATCGACGAAGCCCTCAACGATCCACGGGTTGGCGATGACCACGGCCGCCAGGCCCACGGAGATCGGCGGCACGACCTCGCGGCCGGCGGCCTCGTGCAGCTCCTCGCGCCAGGTGATGACCCTGCGGATGTTCATGCGGCGCCCACCGCGAGGCCGTAGCGGCCCAGCTCCGCCCACTTGCGCGACTGGTCGCGCCACGGCTCCACCTGCTCGACGCCCAGCTCGAGCAGCGCCTTGGCGACGATCGCCCACGGCTGGCTCGAGGTGGCGCCGTCGGCCTCCGCGGCCTCCCGGCAGCAGAGGCCGGGCAGGCCCACGTAGACGAGCACGTCCACGGCGCCGCTCGCGAGGGCGTCCATGGCCTCGTCGAGCGCCGGCGCCTCCGCGCATTCCCCGTCGCCGAGCGCGTGGCCGGGGATGCACAGCCCGAACACCGCCACCCGCGCGGCCGGGCCGGCGTGGCGCTGGTCGCTCACCAGCGCGATGTGCTCGGCTCCGCCGAGGGGCTCGACCAGGAAGATCGCGTTGGCCTCGCCGTGGGGGGTGCTCAGGCGGCGTTCCTCGCGCCGCTCCAGCCAGGGCAGCCGGCGAACCGCCTCGGCCGCCACGGCGGGGACGGAGACCATCTTGATCTCGTGGCGCTCGCACCACGGCCCCAGGTCGGCCACGGTGGCGACCGTCCCGTCGTCGGTCATCACGCCGCTGGCCGCCGCCGCCGGCAGCAGGCCGGCCATGCGGGGAAGGTCGACGAAGGACTCCGTCCTGCCGGCCCGCGTGAGCAGGCCCCCCGCGTGCGCCCGCAGCGGAACGATGTGCCCAGGGCGCACGAGGTCGTCGACCTCGCTCTCGGGATCGATCGCCGCCTCCACGGTGCGGGCGCGGTCGTGGGCGGAGATGCCGGTGCTGATCCCCTCGCGCGCGTCGATCATCACCGTGAACGCGCTCTTCCAGTCGCGCGGGTCCGCCTGGGCGGTCATCGGCCCGAGCTCCATCTCCCGGCAGCGCTCGTCGCTGAGGCCGAGGTAGACGACCCCGCGGGCCTCGGTGGCCAGGAAGTTGATCGCCTCCGCCGAGGCGAACTCGGCGGCGATCATCACGTCGGCGTCGCTCTCGGGCGATTCGCTGTCGGCGACGACCAGGAAGCGGCCCGCCGCCAGCTCCTCGATCGCCTCGGCGGCGCTTACGAACTGCGTCGTCGCCACGATCATCCGTCGGACCGGTCGGCGTCCGTCGGCTGCTCCTCGTACTGCCACAGCCACCAGCCACCGGTTGCGAAGTTCTCCACGTCGGCGGTCACCGCGGCGCCCTCCGGCGACCCCATGTCAGCCGCGAGGTCGTCCGCCGAGTCCCAGGCCAGCGAGGCGATCAGGTAGGGACCGCTGTCGGCGGTGGAAACCACGTCGCCCGAGCTGACGGTGTATTCGCGCAGCCCGGGCATCTGCCAGACCAGCGGGACGTGGACGTCGAAGTAGTGCCTCTGGAACGCCTCGGGGTCTTCGGGCGTCCCGTAACAGACGAGCACGCGGATCAAGCCGAGACCTCCCGTCCGTTCACGGTCGGCAGCACCACGGTGTCGTCCACCGGCCAGGACACCCAGCCCCGGCCCGTGCCCAGCAGGTCCTGGGCCTCGCGCACGTCGAGCAGCAGGACTCCGGCGTCGCCGCTGGCGAAGGTGCCGTGGCAGCGCAGCCGGTCGCCGAGGTAGACCGCCTCGTCGAGCTTGAACTCGATCAGGTTCGAGGCGGGATCCGGGTTGCTGGCCACCGCCGCCACCGAGCCCCGCTCGGGACGGGTCATCACCACGACGGGGTCGCCCTTGGAAGCCGACCAGTTGATCCGCCCGCGCATCCGCTGTCCGGTGCTGAGCAGGACCTCGGCCGTGCCGTCCGACCCCGGTTGCATGAGCTCGCCGCTGAGGACGTTCGACTCGCCGAGGAAGCGCGCCGCGAACAGCGTCTGGGGGCGCTCGTAGATCTCCCGAGCCGACCCGACCTGCTCGATCTGACCCTCGTTCATGAGGACGATCCGGTCGCTGAGGGCGAGCGCCTCCTCCTGGTCGTGCGTCACCGAGATCATGCTGGTGCCGAGGTCGCGGTGCAGCCGCCTGATCTCCACCTGCATCTCGCCTCGGAGCTTGCGGTCCAGTGCGCTCAGCGGCTCGTCCATCAGCATCAGCGGTGGCCGGTACACACTGGCGCGGGCCAGCGCGATGCGCTGCTGCTGGCCGCCCGACAGCTCGCGCGGGTAGCGCGCCTCGTACCCCTCCAGCCGCACGAGCGCGAGGCTCTCCGCGGTGCGCGTGCGGAGCTCCGCGCGCGACGCCCCCCGCATGCGCAGCGGGAAGGCGATGTTGTCGAACACCGTCATGTGCGGAAACAGGGCGTAGTTCTGAAAGACCATCCCCATGTCGCGCTGGTGAGCCGGCGTCTCCGTGATGCGCCGCGCATCGAGGTAGATCTCTCCCGCCGTCGGGCGCTCGAAGCCCGCGATCAGCAGCAGCGTGGTCGTCTTGCCGGAGCCGCTCGGCCCGAGCAGCGTGAGGAACTCGCCCGGCTCGAGCGACACGTCCACCGAGTCGACCGCTGTCACGTCGCCGAAGCGCTTCGTAATGGCCTCCAGGCGCAGCGCGCCCTCGGAGACCGGGGTTTGCGGAAGGGCCGGCGCGGTGCTGCCCTCTGAGGCGGCCGGCCGGGGAGCTGTGTCGGTCATCTCGGTCACCCGCGTCATGGATAAGTCGGGGTCAGGGACTCGCCGATCTCTGGCTCGATCGACGTCCGGCGGCCGCCGCGCCTGAGCGCCTGGCGGTGGATCAGCCCCACCAGCACGACGATCACGATCCAGATGCCCATCATGATCGTGGCGGCGACGGGCACGAGCGGGTTGAGCTGGTAGCGGATGCTCGAGTACATCTGCACCGGCAGCGTGGGTGAGCCGTCGGCGGTCAGGAACAGCGCCACCACGGTCTCGTCGAGCGAGAGCGCGAACGCGATCAGCCCGGCGCCGGCCACCGCCGGCATGATCAGCGGCAGCAGCACCTTCCGGAACGCCACGTGCGGCGGGGCTCCGAGGCTCTGGGCCACAAGCTCGAGGCGAGGATCGGTGGTCCGCAGCGCGGCGCTCAGGTTGAGCAGCACGTAGGGCAGCGCGATCACTGCCTGGGCGGCCATGAGCAGCCACATCGAGCCCACCAGCCCGACGGTCAGCGCGACGCCGTACGCGGCGATCGCGTAGACGATGATCGGCACCATCATCGGCAGCAGCAGGACCGGCTCGAACCAGCCGAGGAACCGGCTGCGGCTGCGCACCAGCGCGTAGGCGGCCGCGAAGCCCAGCACCACCGCGAGCACCATCGCGCCGGTCGCGACCTCGAGGCTGCGGGTGAGCGCGTTCGTCCACTGGGGATCCGAGAAGAACTGATCGAACCACCGCGTGGACCAGCCGGGCGGCGGGAACTCCAGGAACGCCGAGGTGCTCAGCGCCAGCGGCACGACGATGAACGTCGGCGCGATCAGGAAGGTCGCGATCACGCACGCGATCACGCGGACGGTGACCTTAGCCATACGCGGCGGCCCCCGCGTGGCGGCGCGTGACGCGCAGGAACGCGACGAAGCCGGCGATGCTGACCGCCAGCAGGATGCCCGCGAGCGTCGTGGCGCTGGCCCAGTCCAGGGTGGTCTGGATCCGGTCCGCGATCACCTGGCCGACCATCGTGTTCTGCGGGCCGCCGAGGATCGACGGCAGGATGTAGTAGCCGATCGTGGTCACGAACACGATCACGCTGCCGGCGATCACCCCGGGCAGGGTGAGCGGCAGGTACACGCGCACGAACGCGCGGCTCGGCCGGGCGCCGAGCGTGGCGGCCGCCTTGGTCAGGTTCGGGTCGACTCGCCGCATCACGTCGTAGACGGCAAGCACCATGAAGGGGATCCCGTACTGGATCATCCCGATCACCACGCCGGCGAAGTTGTGAACGAGCACGACCTCGACCGAGTCGAGGCCGATCGCGTCAAAGCCGGCGTTGAGGGCGCCCTTGCGGTCGAGGATCGCCAGCCACGAGTAGCCGCGGACGATCACGCTGACGAACAGCGACGCGCCGACGAGCGCCAGCAGCGTCGCTCGCAGGCGCGGCCCCGACGTGACAGCGGCGTACGCGTAGGTGTAACCCGCCACCAGCGCCACCGCCGTGACCACCACGCCCACCAGCAGGCTCCTGCCGATGATCCGCAGCAGCGCCGAGTTGCCGAGCACGTCCTGGTAGTTGGCCAGCCCGCCGGGCCCCTCGGTGAAGCTCCGCAGCAGCATGCGCGTGGTCGGGTACGCGAATACCACGACCACCAGCACGAGCGCTGGTGCCGCCAGCCATGCCACGGACGACGGTAGCCTCGCACCAAGGCGCTGGCGTGCGGTCCGGGGGGCTGTGGGGGAGGCGACCGACACGCGAGCTCAGTACTCGATGCCTACTACGACGAGGCCCACTCAGTCCACTTGGCGCTGACGTCCGAGAGGTTCGCGCCCCACCATTCGTCGTTGAGGAAGCCGGCGCTCTTGCCGAGGTTGTCCTCCTGCGTCGGCAGCCAGGGGCGGACCTTCTCGTCGACCAGGTCGATCGCGTCCTTGCGGGTCGGGGCGTATCCCGAGTAGAGCGCCATATCGGCCTGGTTCTGCGGCTCGAGGGCGGTCTTGATGAACTGCTCGGTGGCGCGCTTGGCCTTGCTGCCCTTGATGACCACGTGGTACGCGCCGATGAGCATGGCGTCGGTCCACTCGATGGCGACCGGCAGGCCGCCCTGGGCCAGGTACCCGACGCGGTTGTTCCACGGCGACAGGAAGTCAGCCGAACCGCTGACGAGCTGCTGCTGCGACTCCGCTCCGGTGTTGAAGAACATCAGGTCGTCGCGCATCGAGTCCAGCTTGTTGAACGCGCGATCGAGGTCGAGCGGGTAGAGGTCCTCGTAGGGCACCCCGTCGCCGAGCAGGACGATGTCGACCATCCCGTACGGCCAGTTGTAGATCGAGCGCTTGCCCGGAATCGCCTTGGGGTCGAAGAACTCCTGCCAGTTCTTCGGGTGGCCCCCGTCGCGCTCGGACGAGTACGCGATCACGTACGCCGTCACGTAGCTCGCGATGCCGTCGGGGCGGACGCTCGACGGGATGTCGTCGAGGATGTCCGCCTCGGTCACGCCGATGAAGTCCATGTCGAGCTTCTCGACCAGGTCGGGGTTACCGAAGGGGAACCAGCCCTCGGCGTCGATCCAGTCCCAGGTGACCTTGTCGCTCTCGACCTGACTGCGCACCTTGCCGTAGTCGACCGGGCTGACCTGGTTGACCTTCACGCCGGTCTGCTTGGTGAACGGCTCGGCCCAAGCGCGCATCATGCCGTCGGCCGTGGTCCCGCCCCAGTTGGCGATCGTGATCGCGTCGACGCCGAGGTCCTGGGCGGAATCCCCGCCGCCCCCAGCAGCCGGCTTCTCGTCGTCGCCACAGGCTCCCAGCACGACCGCGGAGCCCATTGCGGCCCCCGCCCCGAGCAGCTGACGCCTCGACAGGTCCGGCACCATCCGGCCTCGACCCTTACCGCTCCCAGGAAATCCGTACATGCAGTCCCCCATCTCGCTGTCACTCCGACCCAGTCCGCACCACTTGCGACCCCCGGACGAGCTCGCTCGGTCCGGGTCAAAAGCGCTCCACCTGCCATTGCACTCACTTACATGGCAAAATGCATGGCAGTGCGCGCACTCTGCCTCGCC
>JAXDIH010000237.1:0-2667 GCA_034664105.1 Thermoleophilaceae bacterium | reverse complement strand
AGCTCGGGGTTGAAGCCGACGCCGAGCTCGATGAACGGGGCAAGACGGCCGGCCATGCGGATGCGGCCGGCGTCGGCGCGGTAGATCGAGGCCAGGATCTTCAGCAGCGTGCTCTTGCCCGAACCGTTGCGGCCGACGATCCCGAAGAACTCGCCCTGGCGCACGTCGAACGACACCCCGCGCAACGCACGCAACTCGCGAAACTCACGCTGAGCCCGCGGGTGGGCCACCCGTTCCTTGAGCGTGTCCACCCGGTGAGTCGGCACGCGGAACGTCTTGTCCACGTCGCTGACCTCGATCACCACCGGGGCGTCGACGACACTGCCGGTGTCACGCGAGAGCGGCTCGGGCACAGTTGCGGTCGCAGGCTACCAAGGGGTATGCGGTCCCAAGCCAGCAGGTCGGGGTACGCTCAATCACTTGAGCGCCGTCCCGCAAACGGGCGACCGGGCGTCGCCTCTGGCAACCGCGACGTTCGCGGGCCTGCTGGTCGTGGCCGGCGTGTTCCTGATGCACCAGACGCGCGGGAACACGCTGCTGTCGGACGAGTGGCGCTGGGCGGTCGAACGCCTGGACAACGACGTCGGCACGTTCCTGACGCCGCACAACGATCACCTGTCGCTGGTTCCGGTGGCGATCTACAAGGTGCTCTTCGCCACTGTGGGAATCGGCAACTACGTGCCCTACCGGCTGCTCGTGACGGCCGGTCATCTCGGCTGCGTCGCGCTTCTCTTCGCGTACGCGAGCCGGCGCGTCGGGGGGTGGCTGGCCCTACTCGCGGCCGCCCTGATGCTCTTCCTCGGCCCCGGCTGGCAGAACATGCTCTGGCCGTTCCAGATCGCCTGGCTGATCTCGATCGGGGCGGGCATCGGTGCGCTGCTCCTGCTCGACCGCGATAACCGCGCCGGCGACGTGGCCGCGAGCGCGCTGATCGCCGTGTCGCTGGCCAGCTCCGGCATCGGCGTGCCGATCGCGCTCGGGATGATCGTCGAGGTGCTCTGGGCGCGGCGCCGCCCGCGCGACATCTGGATCGTCCTGGCCCCACTGGCGCTCTATGCCGTGTGGTGGGTGGGCTACCAGGAGGTGCACAGCACCCTGGGCGAGACGATCACGGCCTGGCCGGGGTGGAGCGCCGCCCTGGCGGCGGGCACGCTGAGCTCGCTCACGGGCCTGTTCGGCCAGACCGTCCCGGGACGTGGCGGGGGAACGCTGATCGAGTGGGGCGCGCCGCTGGTGGTCGGCGCCGTCGCGCTGCTCGCGTGGCGCATCGCTCGGCTCGGGCGGTTCCCGCCGCGAGCGCTGACCTTGCTCACCGTGCTGATGTCGTTCTGGATCCTCACGGCGCTCGACCGGGCGGCGTTCGCGCCCCCCTACGAGAGCCGTTACCTGTATGTCTCGGCCCTGTTCGTCGTGCTGGTCGCGGTCGAGCTGGCGCGCGGGGTTTCCCTCGCGCCGCGCGTGCGATGGCTGCTCACGCTGGCCGTGGCTGCCGCGGTCCTCTCGAACATCGGCGGACTGCGCGCGGCCGCGGCGTACCAGCGCGGCCAGTCGCGGCTCGTGACGGCGGACCTCGGCGCGCTGCAGCTGGCCCGGCCGCTGGTCCACCGCGGCGTGCTGGCCACCGGATTTCCCGGCTATCCGCTGTTCCAGCTCGACGCCGGCGCATACCTGGAGGCCGAGAAGGTGCTCGGCGCGCCGGCCGCCACGGCTGAGGCGGACATCGCCGCCAAGCCCGAGCGGGCGCGCCTGACCGCGGACGTGCAGCTGCTCCAGGTCCAGCAGATGACATTGCGCCCGGCGGCGCGGCGGCCGCAGGACCGCGAGGCCTGCGTCACGGGCCGCGACGAGCTCAGCGTCCCGGTTCCCTGGGCCGGCCTCTGGGTCGCCGCCCATGGCAGCCCCGCCACGCTCGCCATCCGCCGCTTCGCCGACGGCTACCAGCGGCTGGGCGCGCTTGCCGCGGCGGCCCCGGCCACGCTGCGACTCCAGCGCGACCTGGCCGCGCGGCCGTGGCAGCTGCGCGTGGTGGCGCCCGATGGGGCCACCGTGTGCCGCCTGCGCTGACCGGCGTAGGCGCCGTACGCGTGCATATACAGTCGGAGCGATGATCGCCTTTGGCTCCTCGATGACCTCCCCGGAGGCCTACGAGCGCTTCGCCAAGCCCGGCATCATGCGTGTGGCCGAGCCAGACTCCGAGGTGTACCCGTACCAGGCCGCGGGCTCGATCTTCCGCAGCTACAACCTGATGCTCGAGCAGGCGGGCGCCCACGAGGATCTCGAGGCGCTGGTGCTCGTCCACCAGGACGCCGAGATAGTCGACGCGGAGTTCTGCGCGAAGGTGAGGGAGGCGCTGAGCGACCCCGAGGTCGGCCTGGTCGGCTGCGTGGGCGCGGTGGACGCCGGCAGCATCGCCTGGTGGGAGGGGTCGGTCAGCGGCGGCTCGGCGGTCTACCGCTACGGCGACGTGGGCGGGGGCGACATGCCGGCCGTGGCCTGGGGCGGCAACGGGGCCTCGCGCGACGTGAGTACGGGTGAGGTCGAGACGCTCGACGGCTTCATCATGGTGCTGTCGCCGTGGGCCGTGCGCAACCTCCGCTTCGACGAGTCGCTGGGGCAGCTCTACGGGCACGATTTCGACTTCTGCCGTCAGGTCAGGGCGGCCGGTCG
>JAXDIH010000155.1:0-15268 GCA_034664105.1 Thermoleophilaceae bacterium | reverse complement strand
TGCCCCTACGAGGGCGACGTGCCGCGCGAGCGGGTGCTGGAGATCGCGCGGCGGCTGGTCGACGCCGGCTGCGAGGAGATCGCGTTCGGCGACACCACGGGGATGGCCAACCCGGCGCAGGTGAGCCGCTTCTTCGAGGAGCTCGACCTGGGCGTGGAGCTGACCGCCCACTTCCACAACACGCGCGGGCAGGGGCTGGCCAACGTCCTGGCGGCGCTCGGCGCCGGCGTGCGCTCGTTCGAGTCGTCGTTCGGCGAGCTCGGCGGCTGTCCCGTGCCGCCCGGCGCGACCGGCAACATCGCGACCGAGGACCTGGTCTCGATGCTCCACGAGATGGGCCACGACACCGGCATCGACCTGGAGCGGCTGATCGCCTGCGCGGTCGAGGCCCAACGCGTGCTCGGCCGACCGCTCGGCAGCCACGTGCTGACCGCTGGGCCGGTCGATTGGCACCGCGGCTGAGAAGCGACATAGAGGACCTCGCGGCGCTGACGCGGGGCTCCGCGACGCCCGGCGAGCGCGCCTCGGCGGAGTGGATCGCGCGGCGTCTCGCTGAGGAGGGCGCGACGGACGTGCGGCTGGAGTCGTTTCGCTACCAGGGCACCTTCGCCCACGCGCAGGCGCTCCACTTCGGCGCCGGGCTGCTCGCCGCGCTGAGCCGGCGCCGGCTGGCGGCCGCCGCCGCGCTCGCCTCCTTCGAGCTGGAGTACTCCGGTCGACTGCAGTTGCTGCGCCGCGTGCTCCCCGCCGGCACCGGGACGAACGTCCTCGGGCGACTGCCGTCGATCGGGCCGGTTGAGCGGACGCTCGTGCTGGTCGCCCACCACGACGCCGCGCGCACCGGCCTGATGTGGGACCCGCGGCTGAGCGACCTGGGCAACCGCGCGGCCGCGCGGAGTGGCAAGCGGGCCTCGCTGGCGCTGCTGCCGGAGCTGGCGCTGATCGCCGCGGCGCTTGGGCTGCGCCGCCTGCCGGCCGCCGTGCTCGGGCTCGCGGTCGCGCTGTCGCTCGACCAGGCACGCCGGCCAGCGGTGCCGGGCGCGAACGACAACGCCTCGGGCGTGGCCGCCGTCCTGGCACTCGTCGAGACGCTTGCCCAGCGCCGGCCGCCGGGGCTCGAGGTGATCGTGGTGATCCCGGGCTGTGAGGAGTCCGGCATGGGCGGGATGGCCGCCTGGATGGCGTCCGAGGGACACGCGCTCGACGCCGGGCGAACACTGGTGCTGGGCCTCGACACGGTCGGCTCCGGCGAGCCCGTCGTGCTGGAGGCGGAGGGCGGCATCTGGCCGGTGCGCTACCGCGAGGAGGACGTCGCCCTGGGCGAGCGGGCCGGGCTGCGTCGCTGGCGCCTCGGGGCCTGGACCGACCCGGTGCTCGCGCGCCTGGCGGGCCTGCCGGCGATCTCGATCCTGAGCGTGCGCGACGGCGGCTTTCCGAACTACCACCTGCCGAGCGACGTGCCGGCGAACGTGGACATCGGCTGCGTGGAGGCGTGCGTGCGGGCAGCCGAGTCGATCGCCCTGTCGGCGTAGATCTTCACCCGTGCGGGTAGGTGTGCGCCCTAAGAGGGAGGGAGGGCCATGGCCATCGACACCGAGGAACGCGCTCCGGGGAGCGCGCAGGGCGGGGATTCCCCCGAGGAGACTCTGACCGGGGGCGGCACCTACAAGACGCTCGACGAGCAGCAAGGACGGCTGTCGCCGGCCGAGGAGCGCTTCGAGCGCCAGCGGCGAACCGTGGGGCTGTTTCTGGGACCGATCGTGCTGGGCGCGATGCTGCTGATCCCGTTCGACCTGGACGGCAACCAGCACCGGCTGGCGGCGATCCTCGCCTTCGTCGTCGTGTGGTGGGTGACCGAGGCGATCCCGATCCCGATGACGGCGCTGCTCGGAGTCGTGCTGTGCGCGCTGCTGGAGGCCACCCCGCCGCCGCCCGAGGGCGACAGCTCGGTGGACGTGGTGTTCGCCCTGTTCACCGACGACACGGTGATGCTGTTCATCGGGAGCTTCATCATCGCCCAGGCGATGGTGGTGCACGGCATGCACCGCCGGCTGGCCTACCGCGTGCTCTCGTTCCCCTGGGTGGGCGGCAACACGTACCGGATCATCCTGGCCTTCGGCTTGATCGGAGCGATCACGTCGCCGGTGATGTCCAACACGGCCGGCGCGGCGATGATGCTGCCGATCGCCCTGGGCGTGATGGGCGTGGTCGGCGGCATGGTGGCCAAGCAGGCCGGCGGCGAGCACCGCGTGGAGCGGCTGCGCTTCGGGGCCGCGCTGATGCTCGTGATCACCTACAGCATCACCGTCGGCGGCCTGCTGCTGCCGATCGGCAGCCCGCCCAATCTGATCGGGCGCGAGCTGCTCGAGGCCGAGACGGGCGAGCCGATCACGTTCTTCGAGTGGTTCCTGATGGCGCTGCCGATCGTGCTGGTCATGTTCGTGGCCGTGGTGGTGATCGTGCTCGCGTTCAACCGGCCGGAGGTCAAGGAGGTCGAGGGCGTCGAGGAGTACGTGCGTGAGGAGCGCGAGAAGCTGGGCCGGCTGTCGCGGGGCGAGCGGAACACCCTCGCGGTCCTGGGGTTCGCGCTGGTCGGCTGGTTCCTGCCCGGCCTGGTCGGGATCGTGGCCGGTGACAACTCGGACGCGTACACGCAGGTGTCGGAGGCGGCGAACGAGGGGATCGTTGCCATCCTGGCGGCGACGCTGCTGTTCGTGCTGCCGGTGGACTGGAAGCGGCGCAAGTTCACGCTCAACTGGAACCAGGCCAGCCAGATCGACTGGGGCACCGTGATCCTGTTCGGCGGGGGCCTCGTGCTGGGCTCGCTGCTGAGCCAGACCGGACTCGCCGAGGTGGTCGGCAAGTCGCTGTCCGACTCGATCGGCGTGTCGAGCCTGGTGGGCATCACGATCGTGATCGTGGTCGTGGCGGTGCTGGTCTCGGAGACCACCAGCAACACCGCCAGCGCGGCGATCATGGTGCCGATAGCGATCTCGATCGCGGCCGCGTCCGGTGTGAATCCGACGATCCCGGCGCTCGCCGCAATCTTCGGCGCGAACTACGGATTCATGCTGCCGGTGTCCACGCCGCCGAACGCGATCGTCTACTCGTCCGGCCTGCTCCCGATCACCCGCATGATCAAGGCGGGTGCCGTGTTCGACATCATCGGCGCGGTCCTATGCGTGGCGGGGGTGATATCGATGGCGAACCTGGTGGGCTTGGTCTAGCTGGGCCGAGCCTGGCAGGGCCGGCCGCGCTGGCGATCGGCGCGGGCGCCGCCACGGTGCTGCCCGGGTTCCTGGTCGGGACGCTCGCGCTTCAGATCCGCGACGACCTGGACGTGAGCGTGGGCGCGGTCGCGCTCGGCGTGACGGTGTTCTTTGCCGCCGGCGCGCTGGGCGCGGGGCCGGGCGGGCGGTTTACCGAGCGAGTCGGAGCGCTGCGCGCGATCCGCGGCTGCGTGGTGGCCACGGCGGTGTTGCTGCTGGCGTGCGCGGTGCTCGCGCAGTCGCTGGCGGTCCTGCTGGTGCTGCTGGGCCTGGCGGGGGTGGCGAACTCCATCTGCCAGCCGGCCATCAACCTGTTCATGGCCGACCAGGTACCGCTCGACCGGCAGGGGCTCGCGTTCGGGATCAAGCAGTCGGCGATCCCGGCCGCCGTGCTGGTCAGCGGGCTGGCGCTGCCGGTGCTGGCGCTCCCGCTCGGGTGGCGGCCGACGCTGGCGATCTGCGCCGGGGCGATCCTGGCGGTGGGCGCGGCGGTGGGCCGAGCCGGGTCGAGCTTCGCGGTGCCGCGGGAGCGGGCGCGGGCCCCGCGTCCGAGCAGGAAGCTGGTGTTGACCGCGGTGGGCGCGGCGTTCGCCTCGGCGGGGCCGTGCGCGCTGGGCGCCTACCTGGTGGCGTCGGCGGTGGACGTCGGCATAGCCGAGGGAGCGGCCGGCGTGCTGTCGGCCGCCGGAAGCGCGTCGAGCCTCGTGGTCCGGATCGTGGTGGGCCACCGGGCCGACCGGCGGCACGACTACGGCTTCTCGACGATGGTGGTGCTGCTGGCGGCGGGCGCGGGCGGCTTCGCGCTGCTGGCGGTCGGCGAGCCGGCGGCGTTCGTGGCAGGGGTGTTCGTGGCCTACGCGCTCGGTTGGGGCTGGCCGGGCCTGTTCAACCTGGCGGTCGTGGACCTCCACCGCGAGGCGCCCGGGGCCGCCACCGGGATCTCGCAATCGGGCATCTACGTGGGCGCCGCCGCGGGGCCGGCCGCGTACGGGCTGCTGTCCTCGAAGATCGGCTACCCGGCCGCCTGGGGAGCGGCCGGCGGCCTGGCGCTGGTGGCGGCCGCGGCGGTGGCCTACGCGGCCCGGGCGCCGAAGTAGCGTTTACCCCGTCCGGTTCCCCGGTACCAATTTAGGTGAAGGCGTCGGGGCCGGTTTTCGGCCCGCAAGGGTTTCCCCCGAACCCCGCCCCGACCGATTGGCAGCGAGCCCGGACCACGGCAGCCGGGCTCGTCGCCGTTCTGGGACCTTCCACCCGGGCTCGTCGCCGTTCCGGGGCGTTCGCGTCACAGACGGCAGCAACCAGGTCACACCCGGAGCGCCGCTTGCCGAGTGTGGGCTACCAAAGTTGCGCATATGGCCACCCGCGGGGCCCGCACTCCCGGGGTCGCGGCGGATCGCGTCGTGGCGGACCACCCTTGGTTGCCGCCGTTTGGCCGGGGCAGTGGTCTCGGCCGGGCGCGGCGCGGCGCGGCCCGGCGCGGCCCGGCGCGGCGCGGCCCGGGGCGCGGCGCGGCCCGGCGCGGCCGGGCTACCGCCCCGCGAAGTCCGGGTCGCGCTTCTCGAAGAAGGCGCGAGCGCCTTCGGCGAAGTCCTCGCTGGCGGCCAGCGTCTCTTGGGCCGCCACTTCCTGCTCGAGCGTCAGGGCAATCGCCGGCTTCGCCGCCGCGTCGAGGATGCGCTTGGCCAGCCCGACCGCGCGTGGCGCGCATGCCAGCAGCTCGCTCGTGAGCGCCTCGGTGGCGGCGTCCAGCTCGCCGGCCGGCGCGATCCGGTTAGCGAACCCGATCCGGTGCGCCTCGCGCCCGTCGATCACCTTGCCGGTCATGATCAGCTCCTTGGCGTTGCCGAGCCCGACCACGGCCGGCAGCCGCGAGCAGCCGCCCACGTCGGGCAGCAGGCCGATGCGCACCTCCATGATGCCGGCCACCGCGTCCTCGGCCATCGTGCGGAAGTCGCAGGCCAGTGCCAGCTCGAACGCGCCGCCGAGCGCGGCGCCATGGATCTGGCAGATGGTCGGCTTGGGCATCTCCTCCAGCAGGTTCCACCAGGCCAGCAGTGGTCGGCGGAAGGCGCGCAGCTGGCTGGCGTCCTGCGACAGGTCGCGCAGGTCGTTGAGGTCCATCCCCGACGAGAACATCGCGCCCTCGCCCCGCACCACGACCACGCGCACGTCGCCGTCGGCTGCCGCTGCCTCGATCGCGGCACCGAATTCCGCGATCAAATCCCCGTTCATGGCGTTGCGCTTCTCGGGACGGTTGAGGACGATGTGGCGGACCGCTCCGCGGTCCTCTATGCGGACCAGTGTCATGGGGGGCAGGCTACCCCGGCGCGACGCACAGCGGGACTGAAAGGTTCCGCCCAGGGCAAAGGAAGGCATGGCACCGGGTAGAAGGGCTGTGCTCATGCGAGTCCCAGATCCACGCAGGCGCGCTCCCCGTGAGCTTGTCGCCGCGATCATCGGCGCCGAGGCCGGCGCCGGCATCGGCCTGCTCGCGGTAGGGGGCACCTTCCTCGCGCCGCTGGGGCTGGCCGTGCTCGGCGCTGCGATCGGCGCCGGCGCGGTCCACCTGCGCAACACGCTCGTGCGCCGCTGGCTGCGCTCCCAGCTGCGGGCCATCCGCGGCTAGCGGCCCGGGCCGAGAGCGCCGGAACCACTAGATTCACGCGGACGATGTCTGACCTCGAAGAGGCGCTCGAGCGCGCGCGGGGCGGCGGGCCGCAGCGCCACCGCGACAAGTCGCAGGAGCAGGGCAAGCTGCCCGTCCGCGAGCGCGTGGCGCGGCTGGTCGACTCCGACAGCTTCGTCGAGGACGCCCTGCTCGCCAACTGGGAGCAGGACGGCTTCGGGGCCGACGGCGTGGTCACGGGCATGGCGACCGTCGCGGGCCGACCGGTGGCGCTGATGGCGAACGATCCGACCGTCAAGGCCGGCTCGTGGGGCCCCAAGACCGTCGAGAAGATCATCCGCATCCAGGAGCAGGCGCTCGAGCACCTGGTGCCGATGATCTACCTGGTCGACTCCGCCGGAGCGCGCATCACCGAGCAGGTGCAGATGTTCCCGGGGCGGCGCGGCGCCGGCCGGATCTTCCACACCGAGGTGAAGCTGTCGGGCGTCGTCCCCCAGATCTGCGTGCTGTTCGGCCCGAGCGCGGCCGGCGGCGCCTACATCCCCGCCTTCTGCGACGTGGTGATCATGCGCGACGGCAACGCCTCGATGTACCTCGGCTCGCCGCGCATGGCCGAGATGGTCATCGGCGAGACCGTGACGCTCGAGGAGATGGGCGGCGCGCGCATGCACACCAGCGTGTCGGGCTGCGGCCACTTCCTCGTGAAGTCCGACGAGGAGGGCATCGACCTCGCCAAGCGCTACCTCGGCTACTTCCCGGTGAACTGGCACGAGGAGCCGCCCGCGGCCCCGCCGGCCGAGCCCTCCGCCGCGTTCCCCGACATCCCCGTGGACGAGAACAAGCCGTTCGACATGATCGAGCTGATCGACGCGCTGGTGGACGCCGAGTCCTTCCTCGAGGTCCACAAGCGCTGGGCGAAGGAGCTGATCGTCGGCTACGCCCGGCTCGACGGCCGGGCGATCGGGATCGTCGCCAACCAGCCCAAGCAGCGCGGCGGCGTGCTGTTCGTCGACTCCTCGGACAAGGCGGCGCGCTTCATCTGGACGTGCAACGCCTTCAACGTGCCGCTGCTGTTCCTGGCCGACGTGCCCGGGTTCATGATCGGCACCCAGGTCGAGCGCCAGGGCATCATCCGCGCGGGCGCGAAGATGATCTCGGCGGTGTCGGAGGCGACCGTGCCGAAGCTCTCCGTCATCGTCCGCAAGGCCTACGGGGCAGGGCTGTACGCGATGGCCGGCCCGGCGTTCGACCCGGACGCCTGCATCGCCCTCCCGAACGCCAGGATCGCCGTGATGGGCCCGCAGGCCGCCATCAACGCCGTCTTCTACAACCAGCTCCAGGCGATCGACGACCCCGACGAGCGCGAGCGCCGCACCCAGGAGCTGCGCGCCGAGTACGAGGCCGAGATCGACATCCTGCACCTGGCCTCCGAGCTCGTGATCGACGCCGTGGTCCAGCCCGCCGACCTGCGCTCCGACCTGATCAAGCGGCTGGCGGCCTATGCCTCGCGGGACCGGTCCTGGCCGGCCAAGCGGAATCCCGTCACGCCCGTCTAGATTCAAAGGGGTGACCCCGCCCCGCTATCGCTGGGCCGTCCTGGCCATTGGCGCCGTGTCGACGGCGGCGATGGCGGCAGCCCAGGGCGGGCTCCCTGCGCTGGGTCCGGCGCTGCAGGACGCCTTCGGGCTGTCGCTGGTGCAGGTGACAGGCGTCTTCACCGCCTTCGGCGCCGGCACGGTCCTGACCGTGTACGCGTGGGGCGCGCTGGTCGACCGCGTCGGCGAGCGGGTCGTGCTTGCCGTCGGCCCCGCACTCGGCGGCGTGGCGCTCTCGACGGTCGTGCTCGCCGATGCCTACGGCGCGCTGCTCGCCGGCGTGTTCGCCGCCGGCCTGTTCGCGGCCGCCGCGACCGGCGGCAGCGGCCGCGCGGTATTCGGGTGGTTCCCGCGGAGCGAGCGCGGGCTCGCCCTGGGCCTCCGCCAGACCTCCGTGCAGCTGGGCACCGCTGCCGGGTCGTTCACCCTGCCCACGCTGGCGGTCTGGTTCTCGCTCGACGTCGCCCTGCTGGCCCTGTCCGGTGGCCTGGTGCTGTCGTCGGTGATCGCCGCCATCTGGCTGCGCGACCCGCCGGCGCGCGAGTCCAATGCCCCGCCGTCCCCTCCGGCGGTGCGCGACCCGCGCATCTGGCGCCTCGGCGTAGCGAGCGCGCTGCTGATCGTCGGCCAGATCGGAGTGACGTCCCTGCTCGTGCTGTACCTGTACTCGGAGCGCGGCTGGTCCGCGACGTCAGCCGCGTTCGCGCTCGGCACCGTTCAGCTCGGCGGCGCGCTGGCTCGCGTCATCGCCGGACGCTGGTCCGACGTCCGCGACGAGCGCATAGCGCCCTTCCGGAGCCTCGGTGCGGGCGCCGGCGTGCTGCTGCTGGCGGCGGCCGCGCTCGCCAACGCTCCGGGCGCCGTGCTCGTGCCGCTGCTGATGGGCGGGGGCGTGCTCGCGATGAGCTGGAACGGGCTGTCGTTCACCGCGGCCGCCGAGATCTCCGGGGGGGCTCAGGCCGGGCGCGCGATGGGGATGCAGAACACGCTGATGCGGGCGGCGGGGGCGATCGTCCCGGTGACGCTGGGAGCGCTCGCGGCACACGGCTCCTGGCGCGCGACCTTTGCCGTGATGGGCGTGGCCCCGCTGCTCGGCCGCGCGCTGCTGGGGCCGCTGGTGGACGACGAGGACAAGCGCCGGCGCGAGCGCCACGCGCGAATCAGCGCGCGGTCCAGCCCAAGTCCATCGGCACCGCCGCTCCACTGAAGGCGCGGCCGCCCGGGCCGCCCAGGAACGCGACGACGCCCGCCACCTCCTCGGGCTCGATCAGCCGCTTGACGGCGTGCGGCGCCAGGATGACGTCCTCGAGCACGCGCTCCTCCGGCACGCCGTGCGAGCGGGCCTGATCGGCGATCTGGGCCTCGACGAGCGGGGTGCGCACGAAGCCGGGGCAGACCGCGCTCGTGAGGATGCCCTGGTCGGCGCCCTCGAGCGCGAGCGTCTTGATCAGCCCCAGCACGCCGTGCTTGGCGGCGACGTAGGCGGCCTTGAACGGCGACGCCACCAGCCCGTGGGCGGAGGCCATGGCGATGAAGCGTGAGTCGCCGGCGTCGCGCAGCGCTCCCCATGAGTACTTGGCCAGCAGGAACGGGCTGGTGAGCAGCAGGGCGATCAGCCGGTCCCAGTCGTCCTCGGGGAAGTCCTCGACGGGCGCGACGTGCTGGATCCCGGCGTTGGCCACCACTCCGTCGAGGCCGCCGAATCGCTCGATCGCCGCGTCCACGGCCGCGCGGTTGCCCTCGCGGGTGGTCAGGTCGGCCTCGAACGGCTCGCCGGGTCCGTCGGGATCGGGCTCGAGGTCCACGGCCAGCACAGCGGCACCATCGGCCTCCAGCCGCGCCGCTATCGCCCTGCCGATGCCGCTCGCCGCTCCAGTCACCAAAGCTCTCCGCATGACCGCTACCTACCCGGTATGCCTAGGATCCCGGCCCAGATGACAGCGCGCGAGGGAGAGGTGCTGTGGGAGCCGCCGGAGGAGCTGCTGGCCGGTTCCAAGATGGCGCGCTACATGAAGGCGCGCGGCTGCGCGTCCTACGACGAGCTGTGGCGCTGGTCGGTGGACGACATCGAGGGCTTCTGGCGCTCGATCTGGGAGCTGTTCGAGGTGGGGGCGCCGCCGGAGCGCGTCCTCGGCAGCGGCACCATGCCGGGCGCGGAGTGGTTCCCCGGCACGCGGCTCAACTACGCCGAGCACCTGTTCCGGGGCGCGCGTGCGGGGGAGACGGCGATCGTCCACGCGAGCGAGTCCAGCGCGCTCGCCGAGCTGTCCTGGGACGAGCTGGGCGACCAGGTCGCGCGCTGCGCTGCGGGGCTGCGCCGCCTGGGCGTCGGGCGCGGCGACCGCGTGGTCGCCTACATGGGCAACGTCGCCGAGACCGTGGTGGCGTTCCTCGCCACGGCGAGCCTCGGGGCGATCTGGTCGAGCTGCGCGCCCGAGTTCGGCACCCCGACCGTGGTGGACCGCTTCAGCCAGATCGAGCCCAAGGTCCTGATCGCGACGGACGGCTACCGCTACGGCGGCCGCGACTTCGACCGCCGTGAGAACGTCGAGGAGATAGCGGCTGCGCTGCCGACGCTCGAGCACACCGTGACGGTCCCGTCGGGCTGGGACGAGCTGCTGTCCGAGCCGGCCGAGCTGACTTTCGAGGCGGTGCCGTTCGACCACCCGCTCTGGGTGCTGTTCTCCTCAGGCACCACCGGACTGCCGAAGGCGATCGTGCAGGGCCACGGCGGGATCCTGCTCGAGCACCTGAAGAAGCTCAACCTGCATTCGGACCTGTCCGAGACGGACCGGTTCTTCTGGTACACGACGACCGGTTGGATGATGTGGAACTTCCTGGTCGGGGGCCTGCTCACCGGCGCGGCGATCGTGCTCTACGACGGGCAGCCGGACCCGCAGGGGATGTGGGACTTCGCGGCCGAGGCCGGCGTGACCTGCTTCGGCACCAGCGCCGGGTTCATCGGCGCCTGCATGAAGGCGGGCATCGAGCCGCCGGCGTTGCCGCGACTGCGGAGCGTGGGGTCGACCGGCTCGCCGTTGCCCGTCGAGGGCTTCGAGTGGGTCTACGAGAAGCTCGGCGACGTCTGGCTGTTCTCCACCAGCGGGGGAACCGACCTGTGCACCGCGTTCGTCGGCGCGTGCCCGATCCTGCCGGTGCGCGCCGGAGAGCTGCAGGCGCGCGCGCTGGGGGCATCCGTCGAGGCTTGGGACGAGGACGGGCGCGCGCTGGTGGACGAGGTGGGGGAGCTGGTGCTCACCAAGCCGATGCCGTCGATGCCGCTGTTCTTCTGGAACGACCCGGACGGCGAGCGCTACCGCGAGAGCTACTTCGACATGTACCCCGGCGTCTGGCGCCACGGCGACTGGATCAAGATCACCGAGCGCGGGTCGGCGGTGATCTACGGGCGCTCCGACTCGACGATCAACCGCGGCGGCGTGCGCATGGGCACCAGCGAGCTGTACTCGGCGATCGAGGGCGTGGACGAGGTGCTCGACAGCCTGGTCGTGGACGTGGACGACCGGATCGTGCTGTTCGTTGTCACGTCCGCGGAGCTGGACGACGACCTGGTCGGCGAGATCCGCAAGCGCGTGCGCCAGCACTGCTCGCCGCGCCACGTGCCGGATGCGATCCACCGGATCGACGAGGTGCCGCGCACGCTCTCGAACAAGAAGCTCGAGGTGCCGGTCAAGCGGATCCTGCAGGGTGGCGACCCGGCCAAGGTGGCCAGCCGCGACTCGCTCGCCAACCCGTCCGCCCTGGACTGGTTCGCCGAGCGGGCGGCGGAGCTCACGTCGCCTCCGGCTCGCTGAGCGCGGTCGCGTCGACGGGCGCGACGATGCTGGGGCCGACCTCGGCGTCGAGGCGCTCGATCAGCTCGGCGCAGAAGGCCTCGGCGCGGTCCAGCGCCTGCTCGTCGACGCGCCCGGAGGCATAGTCGAAGCGGTCGCGGCAGGTGATCGTGACGGCGGGGAAGCCGGCAGCGCCGGCGGCGGAGGCGTCGCTGGCGGAGCGGCTCACGATCGGGCCGCTGCCGTCGTCGGCGTCCTCGGCGATCTGGTTGCAGAGCCCGACCAGCTGGGGGTGGCATCGGACCGCCAGCAGGGCGCCCTCGCGGCGGGTGTAGCGCACGGTCCCGGAGCCGACCTCGTCGACATTGACGAAGACGGTGCGGTCCGACGCGAGCCGGTCGCGGTGTGACTCGAGGAAGGCGCGCATGCCGGCAGCGCCGGCCTTCTGGGCGCCGGTGAAGACCACGTGCACGTCGAAGTGCTCGAGCGCGCCGCCGAAGCGCTCGGCCAGGCGCAGCGCGACCACGGTGCCGGAGGCGTTGTCGTTCTCGCCACCCTTGGTGCCGGCGAGGGCGATGTCGACGAGCAGCGCGATGGCCACGATCAGCGCGAGCGTCGGGACGAACTGCACGATCGTGAGCGGCGTGCCATCGAGGCCGGCCAGGCGCAGGAGCGTGCAGGCGAGCACGCCGAGCTGGGCCCAGAACAGGGGCTCGACGCCGCCGAGCGGCCGGTGGATCAGGCCGCCGAGCGCCGCGCGCCGGCGGGCGGTGCGGTCGTTGTGGGCGATGCCCGCGCGGCCGGCGTCGGAGTGGGCCACCAGGACGACCGCGCCCGGCTTGTCCTCGCCGCCCCACGACACGACGTTCTGCGACGCGCGCCGGCCGAGCAGGCGCCGGACGGTCGCGATCAGGACGCCGGCGTCGAGGAAGGTGAGCAGGGCGGCGGCGAGGGCGAGCGCGGCGCCGGCGACCGGCACGTACACGGCGAGGACGCTGGCGGCCACCGAGGCGACGGCCAGGATGGCGTAGCCGAGCGGCCAGGCAGGGTGGATGGCGAACGACTCGATGTCGGCGCCGCGGCCGAGCTGCTCCAGGCGCTGCTTCAGATGGAGGGCGGTCCGCCGCTCGGCGTCGCTGCCGGGGGCGCGCCGGCCGAGGTCGAGGATGGCGTCGAGCTCGGCGAGGGGGTCGGCGGTCGTCACCGGGTCGGGAGTATGGCGCGCGCGGTTAGAGTCTCAGCGCAATGGCCCCGCGACGCCCCGGCCCAGGCGAGCTGCTGGCGGGTGCAGGCGGCCTGCTGTTGCTGCTGGTGATGTTCCTGCCGTGGTTCGGGCTCGACGGGCGAGCCCGGGTGCCGGGCATCAATCGGGTGATCACGGTCGACGGCGGCAACCTGAACGCCTGGCAGGCGTTCGACTCGATCGACGTGGTGCTGGCGCTCGTGGCGGCTTTGGGGATCGCGGTGCTGGTGGTGGGGCTACTGACGAAGCCACCGCCGGCGCTGACCGTCGCGGCGGCGGGGGCGGCCGCGCTGGCGGCCCTGCTGATCGTGTACCGCCTGATCGACGTCCCGGACATCCCGATCGCGGTCGTCGGGGACACCACGTACGAGACCGGCCGCCGCCTGGGGGCCTTCTTCGGGTTGCTGTGCACGGCGGCAATCGCGGTCGGGGCGAACTTGGCGGCGGGGGAGGAGGCGGCGGCGGAGCCCGAGCCGGAGCCGGCCGCCGCGGCGGAGCCCGAGCCGACCGCTCCCGCCCCGCCGGCGCCCGCCGCGCCCCCGCGGTCCGCAACGCCCGCACCGCCGGCTCCCGCTCCGGCGCCCGCCGCGCGCGCTCCCGAGCGGCCGACTCCCGCTCCGCCCGCGCCCGGACCGCCCGCACCCGCACCGCCCGAGCCCGCCACCTCCGGCCCCCTCGGCGGCTGGTCGCGCCCCGCCATCGAGGCGCAGTGCCAGACCGCATGGCGTCGCCACGACCGCCGCCTCGGAGCCCGCTACGCCGGCTACTTCGAGGAACACCCGGACCTGATGGGCGAGCAGCGCACCTCCGCCCGCGACCTCGCCGCTGCCCTACCGCCGGGCTGGGACGCCCTCGCCGGTGCCATCCCGGCGGACGCCTGGCAGCGCGCGCACCTGTCGGCCAAGTCCAGCCAGACGCTCGGCGTCGGCCTGCTCGGGGTGGCGGCCGGCCGGGACCCCTCCCTCGCCTGGCTCTGGCGCGCGCTGGCGCCGCTGCCGCCCGCGAGCGGCGAGCCCCAGGTCGAGTTCCAGCACGTCGTGGAGCCCGACCTGCTCGGCGAGCGTCCCCGCCAGACCGGCATCGACGTGCTGATCGACGACCCGAGCGTGCTGATCGGCATCGCGGTCAAGTGGCGCGAGCACGGCATCGGCCCGTGCGGGTGTCGCGGCGAGGGGGTCGGCCCCGAGGCCGGCGCGCGCTGCTCGCGCCGGGTTGAGCAGCGCGACGCGTACTGGGACGCCGCCGCAACCGTGCTGGGCCTGGGCGACCGAGACCCGGACGAGCCCTGCTCGATCAGCCCCGTGTACGAGGCCGTGCGCCACGCCGCGGCGCTCCGGGCGCTGGCCGGGTCCGACCGGCCGGCCGTGCTCGCGCTGCTCTACGACGACGCGAATCCCTACTTCGCCGCGGAGGGCGACTGGCCCGGCTGGCCCGCGCTGCTCAGCGAGGCCGTCGACGCCAACGCCGACCCCGAGCGCTTCCGCTTCGTCGCCGTGTCGTGGCAGGAGCTCGTGCCACATCTGCCGCTGGACGAGCAGACCCGCGACTGGGCCTCAGACAAGCACGGACTGAGTCAGTAGGCGAAGCGCAGGATCAGCTGGAGCGACCTGCGCGGCCCGGGCCAGTGCTCGACCAGCAGCCGCGGCCCGGACCCGTGCAGCAGGACGCGCACGGCGATCACGACGAGGATCGCGTCATCGAGCTGGCCGGCCACCGGGATGAAGTCCGGCACGAGGTCGATCGGCGAGGCCAGGTAGACGAGCACGAACAGGAGCAGGGCCTTGCGCCACCACTCCACCCGCGGATCGGCGAGCAGTCGCTTGAACAGCACGACGCAGTCGGGCACGAAGCGAGCGAGCGCCCGGGCGTCCGCGCCTCGCCCGGCCGCGACCAGAGCCAGGACCACGACGGCGTACACGACCACCAAGATCGCCACGCAGAGGAGTAGCCATCCACCGAACGTCACGGGCTCAGCGTAGAGGCGCGCCGCGCCTCAGTACCCGGGGTGGGACTCGAACCCACATGTCCACGAAGGGACAATGGCTTTTGAGGCCATCGCGTATCGCCAATTCCGCCACCCGGGCGTGACGTTCAGATGGTAGGGCCGCGGACAGCTAGACGGGCTGGACCTGGCCCGGCCCGACATCGCCGCGGCGGTAGCGGTCGGCCTCGTCGGGCGTGACCTCGACCTCGACGTTCCACTGCTGCTGGAAGGCACGCATGGCGAAGGCCACCAGCAAGAGCTGCACGGGTACGAGCAGCAAGGTGAGAATGCCGAGGACCGATGGGTCGAGTGTGGGGTCCTGGAAGCCCGGCTTGTCGCGCTCGAACCAAGCCGGCCCGGCGACCGCGGCGATCACCGAGAACAGCAACGCCATCGCCGCGGCCACGGGGAGCACCCCGCGGTTCCAGCGGGCTACGACGAACGCCATGCCGAGGTAGATGGCCGCAAGGGCGAACGACACGATCTGCGCGCCCTGGAGCTGCGACCAACCGCCGATGGTCACCACGAGGATGAGCGCGGCGCTCGTGACGAGCAGCAGGACCACAACGGCCCGGGTGGCCTTCGACTCCGCCTTGTCCCGGTTGGGATGCACGAGGACCGTGTCGGCCATCGGGGGTCACAATACCCTTTGTCTCCCGGGATTGCCCGGGTTTGGCGGGCGTGCTGGAACTGGTAGACAGTCCAGGTTTAGGTCCTGGTGCTCGAAAGAGCGTGGGGGTTCGAGTCCCTCCGCCCGCAT
>JAXDIH010000099.1:0-5648 GCA_034664105.1 Thermoleophilaceae bacterium | reverse complement strand
TGGGACAACCACCCGATCTCCGACGAGCTGGGCGACCACTACGACGCGCCGGTGCTCGTGGACAACGACGTGAACATCATGGCGCTCGGCGAGCACTGGAGCGCGTGGCCGGACTCCGAGCACCTGCTCTACGTGAAGGTCGGCACCGGCATCGGCTGCGGCATCGTCGCGGGCGGCGAGATCCACCGCGGGGCGGAGGGCGCGGCCGGCGACATCGGGCACATCCGCGTGACCTCCGACGAAAGCGTCGTGTGCCGCTGCGGCAACCTCGGCTGCCTCGAGGCGGTGGCCGGGGGCGGGGCGATAGCGGCGCGGCTGACCGAGTCCGGGGTGGAGGCGCACGGCAGCCGCGACGTGGTGGCGCAGGTGCGCGCCGGCAACGGCGACGCCGTGCGGCTGGTGCGCCAGGGCGGCCGCATGCTGGGCACGGTGCTCGCGAGCCTCGTCAACTTCTTCAACCCGGCGGTGATCGTGATCGGCGGTGACGTCGCCGAGGCCCACGAGCAGCTGCTCGCCGGCGTGCGCGAGGTCGTCTACCAGCGCTCGCTGCCGCTCGCGACGCGCCACCTGCGCGTGGTGCGCAACTCGCTCGGCGACCGCGCCGGGGTGACCGGGGCGGCCGTGATGGTGATCGAGCACGTGCTGGCGCCGGACGCCGTTGACAGAGCGCTCAGCGCAGCCGTCTGAGCGCCGAACCGCGGCGCCCGGGGGAACCGGTCGGTAGCGCAAAAGCTGGCCCCAGCCTGCCGCTGCCGGTCCGGGAGTTGGGCCTGCTGTCGTAGCAAGCGTGGGTGTCCTCCGCGACGGACCACGGCCCTGCCGCGAGGCGAACTCCCTATCCCGTGGTATTCGGCTCAACATATGCGGCCGGCTCACGCACAGGCTCGGGCCTGACTCGAATTTAGCACCGGTCCCGGCAGCTGCGGACACCTTGGCGTTCATCTGTCAGTCTGCTCTCAGATGCATTTCGAGGACCACCTGACGGCGCCCCGCGGCCTCGGGGTGCTGGCCGGCTGGCCGCACTGCGGCGCGGCCGGCGGAGCCGCCTGCGGCGACCTCGTGCGCGTGGCCGTGCGCGTGGAGGGCGACCGCGTCGTGGAGGCCGGCTTCGACGCCGAAGGGTGCGGCGCCGCACGGGCCGCCGGCAGCGCCGTGGTCGAGCTGATCGAGGGTCGGCCGTTCCTCGCCGCGGCGCGGATCGGGCCCGACGAGGTGGCCGAGGCTCTGGGCGGGCTGATCCCGCCGAAGCGCCACGCGGCGGAGCTGGCAGCGGACGCCCTGCATCGTGCCCTCGGCGCAGCCGCGAAGGACGTAGACGGCCCGCGACTGGCTGCCAACCCGCGCCGCACGCTCGTGGCCATGAGCGGCGGGGTCGACAGCGCCGCCGCCGCCCAGCTCGCCATCGACGCCGGCGACGAGGTGCTGGCGGTGACCCTCGAGCTGTGGTCCGATCCCGCCACGGACGGGGAGCGGTCCTGCTGCTCCCCGCAGGCCGTGACCGGGGCGCGCGCGCTCGCGCACCGGATGGGCATCCCGCACGTGACCCTCGATCTGCGCGAGCGCTTCCGCGCCGAAGTGGTGGATCGCTTCGTCGCCGGCTACGCCGCCGGCAGCACCCCCAACCCGTGCGTGCGCTGCAACGGCGAGGTGCGCTTCGACGCGATGCTCGACCTGGCCGAGGCGCTCGGCGCGGCGCGGCTGGCGACCGGCCACTACGCGCGCATCGCCCGCGACGAGCACGGCCCGCTGATCCGAGCGGCGTGCGACCCGCGCAAGGACCAGAGCTACATGCTCGCCAAGCTCGACCCCGCCCAGCTCGACCGGCTGTCGTTCCCGCTCGGCGCCCTGAGCAAGGACGCGGTGCGCGCGCTGGCGCGCGACGCCGGCCTGCCCGTGGCCGACAAGCGGGAGAGCCAGGACCTCTGTTTCGTGGCCGGCCTGGGCGGGCGCGCCTTCCTGCGCCGCCACGGCGGTCCGCGCCTGCGCAAGCCAGGCGAGATCGTCGACGCCGAGGGCCGGGTGCTGGGGCGCCACGACGGGCAGCACGAGTTCACCGTCGGACAGCGGCGCGGCCTGAAGGTGGGCAGCCCGGAGCCGCTCTACGTGCTCAGCAAGGACGCGGCGTCCAACCGCGTCACCGTCGGGCCGCGAGCGGCCCTGGCGACCCGGCAGGTGCTGCTGGAGGACGTGCGGCTGCACCGCCCCGCGGAGGCGGTCCGGCACGTCCGGCTGCGCTACCACGCCCCGCCGCTGCGCTGCCGCGCCCTGCCCGCCGCGGACGGAGGGATGGAGCTCCAGCTCGACGAGCCCGCCGAGGCGGTGGCGCCGGGGCAGCTGGCCTGCCTGATGCGTGATGATTGCGTCGTGGGCGAGGGAACGATCGCTTGACCGAGCAGCTCGACGAACGCATCGACCTCGAAGCGCCGCTGTCGGGCGACTTCCAGGCCGTGGTCAGGCTGATCGTCGGCGGCATAGCCGAGCGCGTGGACTTCGCGTTCGAGGAGATCGACGACCTCCAGCTCGCGGTGGAGCGGCTGCTGGCCGAGGCCGGCACGGCCGGCACCGTCTGCCTGTCCTTCGAGGTCGGCCAGAACCGGATCCGCACACGCATCGGGCCGCTGAGCGAGGCGAAGGTCGCCGAGGCGCTCCGCGACGGCGACATGGTCCCGGGCCAGCTGACGCTGCGGCGCATCCTCCAGACGGTCGTGGACTCCTTTGGCGTCGACCACGCGGCCGACGGCGGGATCGTCGTGCGCCTGGAGAAGCGGAAGGGGCCGGTGTGAGCGCCAACCAGAGCGCGAGCGCGCGGCGGGCCGTCAGCCCCGAGAAGGCTCGCGAGGAGGACCGCGAGCTGCTCACGCGCTACCACCGCAACGGCGACACGGGCGCGCGCGAGCAGCTGATCCAGCGCCACCTGCCGCTCGTGCGCTCGCTGGCGCGCCGCTACGCCGGGCGCGGCGAGGCCCTGGAGGACATCGAGCAGGTCGGGGCGATCGGGCTGATCAAGGCGATCGACCGCTTCGAGCTGGAGCGCGAGGTGTCGCTGGCCACCTACGCCACCCCCAACGTGGTCGGCGAGATCAAGCGCCACTTCCGCGACAAGGGCTGGGCGATCCGCGTGCCGCGCGCCCTGCAGGAGCTGAACGCGTCGATGTCGGGTGCGATCGAGCGCCTCACCGGCAGGCTCGGCCGGTCGCCCAGCATCGCCGAGATCGCCGAGGAGCTGAAGACCACGCCGGAAGAGGTGCTCGAGGCGATGGAGGTGGGGTCCGCCTACTCGACCGTCTCGCTGTCGACCGGTCCGAGCGGCGAGGACGAGCTCGACCCGCTCGAGACGATCGGGGGCGAGGACGCCGGCTTCGAGCGCTCCGAGGACCGGGCGGCGCTGGCGCCGGCGCTCGAGCGCCTGGCCCCGCGCGAGCGAGAGATCCTGCGCATGCGCTTCGAGGAGGGCCTGCCCCAAACCCAGATCGCCCAGCGCGTCGGTCTGTCGCAGATGCACGTCTCGCGCCTGATCCGCAAGTCGCTCGCGGTGATGCGCGAGGAATTGTTGCGTTAAGACGCGTTCGAAACCCCTGCGTTAAGGGCAGGTTGTCGTCAGATTGGGCTTGGTCAGGGATGGCTCCGGGGTGGGTATGTTCCCGCCGGCGGGCAGACCAGCCCGCTGAAACGAACCTGGAGGGATTCTGAATGGGGAAGCTCGGCAGATGTGCGCTGGCGCTCCTCCTTGCCGCCCTCTCGATGTCTGTCATAGCCGCTTGCGGCGGCGGTGACGACAGTGGGAGCAGCGGCACTGGAGGCGGCGGAGGCGAGGCTAAGAACGGCGGCTCGATCACGATGTCGCAGACCTCGCAACCAGACTTCATGGACCCGGCGCTCACTTACACGGTGAACGGCATCGAGCCGCTCTGGCTCGTATACACCCCACTGCTCACCTACCCGCGCACCGGCGACGCCGAGAAGGACTCGCTGGTGGTCCCCGGTCTCGCGGAGGACATGCCGACCATCTCCAAGGACGGCAAGACATATGAGCTGACGCTGCGCAAGGGCCTCAAGTACTCCGACGGCTCGCCCGTCAAGGCCTCGGACTTCGAGCACGCCGTCCAGCGGTTGCTGAACCTCGAGTCCGGCGGCTCTGCCTTCTTCCTCGGCATCAACGGCGCTCAGGACTTCGTCGACGCCGGCAAGTGCGACGGCGACATCAAGGGCATCGTCACCGACGACAAGACCGGCAAGATCACGGTCAACCTGGACGCGCCCGACGGCTCGTTCTCGAACGTGCTGGCGATGTGGTTCGTCGGCCTCGTGCCGGGCGACACGCCCTGCAAGAACATGACCGAGAACCCGCCCCCGGGCGTGGGGCCGTACAAGGTCACGCAGTCCGTGCCGAACCGGCAGTTCGTGCTCGAGAAGAACGCGAACTTCCCGGACCTCGGGCCGGACATCCCGGCCGGTCACATCGACAAGATCACGACCAAGATCATCAAGAACGCCCAGCGCCAGGCGCAGGACGTGATCTCGGGCGAGCTGGACTACATGCAGGACCCGCCTCCGGCCGACATCAAGCCGGAGGTCAAGGCGAAGTACTCGGATCGGTACAGGGAGATCACAACGGCCTCCACGTACTTCATGTTCATGAACACCAAGGTGGCGCCCTTCGACAAGAAGGAAGTTCGCGAGGCGGTCAACCTCGGCCTGGACAAGCCCGCTCTCGCGCGCCTGTTCGCCGGTGAGGTCGCACCGGGCTGCTCGTTCCTGCCGCCCGGCCAGCCGGGCTACGACGAGGCCCTCGACACCAGCGACTGCCCCTGGGGCGATCCGAACAAGCCGCCGGACATCGTGAAGGCCCGCCAGATGATCAAGGACGCCGGTGTCGCCGGGATGGACGTCACCGTCTACGGCAACAACGACGATCCGACCGACAAGGTCACGGAGGCGTACGCGGACCAGCTGACCAAGCTGGGTTTCAACGCCAAGCCGAAGATCCTCGACGGCGGTGTGTACTTCCAGACCATCGGCAGCCAGAAGGAGAAGGCCCAGACCGGTTTCATGAACTGGTTCCAGGACTTCCCCCACCCGAAGAACTTCTTCTTCCTCGTGGATGGGAAGTCGATTCAGCCCACGAACAACCAGAACCAGGGGAACGTGGACGATCCGGAGATCACCCAGGGGATCGCGGAGCTGAACAAGGAGCCGGAGATGACCGACGAGGTCGCCGCCAGGTGGGGCGAGCTCAACAAGAAGCTGGTGGAGCGGGCATGGATCGCCCCGTACGGCCACCGCAAGCTGGCGACGTTCCTGTCAGAGCGGATGGACTTCGACAACTGCTCGAGGTTCCACCCGGTCTACTTCAACGACTACTCCAGCTTCTGCCTCAAGAAGCCCTAACGCTGCCCCATCCGGGAGGGCGCTTCGGCGCCCTCCCGGTGGGGTAGGGTGTCCGCCCAGGAGGGACTTGCAGGGATGGCGACTGAGCCCTTAACGGAGCAGCCTGGACTCGCGGGCCCGGCGGCCTGGGAGGTGGAGGCCGAGCGCGAGCACGTGCACGGGCTCGGACCGTGGCGCCTGGGGCTGCGGCGCCTGCGGCGCAACAAGACGGCGATCGCGTTCGGGATCCTGTTCGTCCTGCTCGTGCTGGCCTGCCTGGC
>JAXDIH010000063.1:0-32765 GCA_034664105.1 Thermoleophilaceae bacterium | reverse complement strand
GCATGTCGGCGAGCACCGGCGACATGCGCGCGATCACCGAGGCCACGACGTCGGCGTCGGAGTCACCGCTCGCGCCGAGCTCCATGTCGGGTCGCGGTAGCCCGAGCTCGCGGATGAAGACGTCCTTCAGGTTGTCCGCATAGTGCTGCCCCGACCACAGCAGGGTGAACTCGATCTCCCGCCGCTCGCGCAGCAGGTGTATCACCCGGCTGGCGCGGATCAGGTCGGGACGGATGCCCAAGACCAGGAGGACGTGCGGCTTCGCCGATGCGGCAGGCACCTGTGCCTCACCCTCCCGCGTGACGGGCCAGCTCGTGCACCATCTGCTCGACCGCGGGCGGAGCGTCGTAGCCCGCGGCGTGCCACAGGCGGCGGTTCGCGTCGGCATGCAGCGTGTCCAGCGAGCGATCGACCGCCGAAGCCGACTGGCCCGGCTCCACGACGAGGTCGTCGCGTCCGAAGGCGTCGGCGATCGCGGCCAGCAGCTCCGCCTTGGTCAGGGTGTCCCCCGGGACCACGTGCATCAGCTGAGGCAGGTCGAGGTCTTGGCGGATCATCGCCGCGCAGAGCTTGCCGAAGTGCCACGTCGTGACGCCGTTCCAGATGTGGTCGGTGAAGCCTGGAGCGGTGGCACCCTGCGGGTGACCGAGCACCCACGCCAGCAGCGAGCTGCCCGGCGGCCGCTCGGGGCCGATGATCGAGCAGCGCAGGTGCGTGACGCTCGGCATCATCACCTCACCCAGGCTCTTGGTCTTGCCGTACACGTCGAGCGCGTCGTGCTGGGCGTCCTCGCGGTAGCGACCCACGCGTCCGGAGTAGACACAGTCCGTCGCTATCTGGATGACCCGGGCGTCGTGCTGCTCGGCTGCTCCGGCGAGCGCATAGGGGAAGCGTGAGTTCACGTCGACCGCCGCGGCGACGCTCGCGGGACTTCCTTCGTCGATACGCGGCTTGATCACGCCGATCGCGTTCACGATCCATTCCGGCCGGACGGCGTCGATCAGCTGGCCTGGATCGTCGCGGCCCGCTTCGAAGCGGTCGCGGGCGGTTCCGACCACGTCCAGGTCCGGCTCGGCCGCGAGCACCCTGTGAACCATCTCGCCCAGCATCCCGGTGACTCCGAGCACGAGGACGCGGGTCACTTGGCCCTCCGGGCCAGCAGAGGAGTTATCGCCGCACAGGCCAGCTCGACGACCATCTGGAGCAGACGCAGCGCGACGGCCGCGGCCACGCCGACGCCAACCGGGAGCGTCGCGCTCAGGACGACCGCCACCGCCCCCTCGCGCGCGCCGAGACCGCCCGGCAGCATGAAGGCGAGCGCCGCGGCCAGGTACCCGACCGCCGGCGCGCCGATGACGATCAGCAGGTCGTGAGGCTCGACTGGGTGCACCCCGTGGATGAGCGCGTACAGACCGAGGCCGGCGAGCACCCAGGTGGCGCTGTAGAGCACGACGAAGCCGACCAGCGTCCCCATCGGCAGGGCCACCGGGAGGCGCTCACGGCCGAGCCGCACCAGGGCGGCGTCGGCCAGTCGGCGGAACACCCACGGGTGGAGGGCGGCGACCGCGAGCACCGGGAGCACCAGGACCACGTAGCGGATCGCGTGACCGCCGAAGTCGGGCGCGCTCACGACCGCGTAGGCGCCGACCACCACGGCGCCGGTCAGCAACAGGGCGACCTCGTAGATCATGCTGGCCAGGCAGATCCGCTTGGGCACGCCCTCCGGCTCGCTCAGCGCCACCCGCACCACCGGCAGCAGCAGGCTGCCCGGCGTGTACTTGGCCAGGCCGGAGGTGCACCAGATCGAACGCGTGCGGCGGCGGTCGACGTGCTGGTTGAGCGACAGCAGCAGCCCGTGCCACAGAGCTGCGTGCAGCAGGTGCAGCGCGGCGAAGGCGGCGACCGCCGCCAGCAGCCAGGCGGCGTTGAGGCGCCAGCTGAAGTCCGGCAGGCTGAACACCGCCGCGGCGACCGCCAGCGCGACGAAGGCGACGATCAGCGCCGCCAGGGTGACCCACAGGCCGCGACGCAGCAGGGAGTTCGCCGGCCGCAGCGAGCTGAGCTGCGCAGCCGAGTCGCCGAGGCGCTCGAGCATCGGCCGCGGGATCGCCGGGGTCTGGGGGCTGTGCGCGCTGTTCGTCCGAATGGCCGGCCCAGCGTAGCGGCCGGGCCAGCGTCTCTGGCTTCCGTTCGCCTGGATACGATCGGGGCCGTGAGCGTCTCCGCCACCACTCAGCCGCCGGACCGCCTCGCCACGCGGGTGGGTGGCTCCGCGGAGGGCTATCGCGAGATCGCCCAGTTCCACCGCGAGCGGATCGTCTCCCTGCTGCCGCCGGACTGGTCGTGGCAGGGCAAGCGGGTGCTGGACTTCGGCTGCGGGCCGGGCCGCACGCTCTCCGAGTTCGCCGAGGAGGCCCGGCAGGCCGAGTTCGTGGGCTGCGACATCCACGCGGAGAGCCTGGACTGGGCGCGCGCCAACCTGCCCGGATTCAGCTTCGTCCAGAACGGCGAAGAGCCGCCCCTGGACCTGCCCTCGAGCTCCTTCGACCTGATCTACGGCGTGTCGGTGTTCACCCACCTCACCGATCACTGGGCCGGCTGGCTCGCCGAGGCGCACCGCCTGCTGCGACCCGGCGGGCTGGGCGTCTTCTCGTTCCTCGGCGAGGCGCTCTGGCAGCCCTTCGGCGCGGGCGCGAAGGCCGAGTGGGTAGAGGACGAGACGGGGATGCTCGTCACGCTGCCCGGCCGCTCCTGGGACGAGGGCGGGCCGAACGTCTTCCACTCCGAGTGGTGGCTGCGCGAGCACTGGGGGCGCGGCTTCGAGATCGTCGAGCTGCGCGCCCGCGACACCTGGCACGGGGCCGAGGGACACGGCTGGATCGTGCTGCGCCGCCAGCCCGGCGAGCTGACCGCAGAGGAGCTCGAGCGCCCCAACCCGTCCGAGCCGCGCGAGGCACGCGCGCTGGCGCGCAACCTGAGCATCCTGATGATGGAGGCACGCGGCCAGGTCGAGCACGCGGAGCGCCTCCACGAGGAGGCCGCGCGCCTGCGCACGGAGCTCGACGGCGTGTACGCGGGCAGCAGCTGGCGCATCACCGCGCCACTGCGGGCGGCCGCGAGCGTCGCCCGCCGGCAGCTAGACCGGCGTCGCCAGTAGCTCCACGCCGCCGATGCCGAGGTCGGCGAGCGGCCGGTCGCGCAGCTCGAGCGGGATGTGGACGGTGTTCGCGATCAGCTTCAGCTTCGCCACGGCAAAGTCGTTGGCGGTCAGGGCCTGCTGGAGATCGGCGAGCGTGATCTTGTTGAGCGAGCGGTACTCGTCGTCGGCGGTACGGCGCGGGTCGGTGGCCGGCTTGCCGTCGATCTCGCTGAGGATCTGCTCGTCGCCACGGAGCAGGTGAGGGAACGGCCCCTCGTAGTGCGGCCAGAGATGGCCGCCGTGCTCGGACGCATAGAAGGGCCAGAGCTGCAGGAAGAGGCAGCCGTCGACAGGGTTGATCACGCGCCTGATCTCCCCGAGCAGCGCCACCGGATCGTCCACGTGCTCGAACACCGACCAGGTCACGATCATGTCGAAGGACTCGTCCGGCGCCGGGATGGAGACCGGCTCGGAGCGCTCGAAGCGCAGCTCCTCGGGCAGGGCGTCCGCCACGCCGGCGGCGCGCGCCGCGTCCGTCAGGGCGTCGGTGTCGACATCCATCAGGTCGTAGCCGACCAGCTCGGCGGGACGACCCTTCAGCGCCAGGCCCAGATCGATGATGCCGTCCCCGCAGCCGATGTCGGCCACGCGGTGGCCCTCGATCTTGATCCCGGCGCCGCCGAGGAAATCCAGGATCTCGTCGGCGGCGTCCTCGAAATGCTCCCGAAACCAGCGGGCTCGGTCGTGGGTCGCGGTGCTCACTGGGAGCGATCCTACGTCGGGTCGCTCCCTTTTCGCTTGAAAATCCGCAGCAACGCATAGAGCGCCCGCAATGGCGGGAACACCAGCGCCCGCAGCGTTCGCCGCGTGGCGACCGCCAGCAGCGGCCGGCGCATGTCCTCGGGAAGCGCTCCGCTGGGGCCCACCAGCGCCAGCGAGTACTTGTCGTAGCCGCCGCGCTCCTCCATCTGCTGGAGCCGCAGGTTGAGGTCCACGACCTCACCGATCAGGCGCCGGGCGTCGCGCGGCGGCCCGGCGACCGCGGCACGGTAGATCGTGAGCAGCTCCTCGGCCGTCTTGTCCCAGGTCAGCGAGGCCCCGGCCTGACGCAGGAGGGCCACGTGCCGCTCGCGCAGGCCAGGGTCGGCCAGCAGCGCGGCGCAGCGCTCGGCGCTCGCCTCGGCGTCCCAGGGGACCAGCAGGGCGGCCTCCTCGGGCAGCAGCTCCGCCAGCGCGGACTGCGGGGCGAAGAAGCAGGGGACGTCGAGCTCGCCGGCCTCGAACGGCACCAGCCCGAAGCCCTCGAAGGTCGACGGGTAGACGACTGCGGCCGCGCGCTCCATCAGCCAGCGCTTGCCGGCCTCGTCGACGGCGGCCAGCTCGATCACGTGCTCGGTGAGCCAGGGCTTGGTCACCAGCTGCTCGGCTTCCTTGCCGGCCGAGGACCCGCCGGCCACGTGAGGGCCGGCCATCACGAGCCGCCCGTCCCAGTCGTGGTTGGTCCTCAACGCCTCGAGCAGGCGGATCGCGAACACGCGGTTCTTGTGCACGAAGTCGGTGCCCAGGCACAGCAGGAAGGGCCGCTCGCCCAGCTGGTCGGCGCCGCGCGGCGCGGACGCCTCGGGGCGCAGCGACGTGAGCGTGTGGTTGGTCCCGAGCAGCGCCACGTGGGCCCGGTCGGGCTCCACGATCTCCTCTCGCAGCGCGTCGCGGCGGGCGTGCTGGGTGAAGAAGGCCACCTGGTCGGCCGCCGACAGCGCGAGACGCGTGAGGTCACGGTGCTCGCGCCAGACCTCGTAGCTGGCGTGGTAGGCGGGATTGTGCATCGCGATCAGGTCCTGCTGGGTCACGACCAGCCGCTCGCCCGCTCGCATCAGCAGCGCGAGGTCGTCGTGCGAGGACACCTGATGGGGACGGTGGACGACGTCGCTCGGCGGCTCTGTCTCGGCCTGCTCGCGCGGCACCAGCCGGACGCGCTCGAGGCCGGCCAGCACGTTCTCGGCGTAGTCGCCCAGGTCCGGCGGGACGATCACCCGGATCGGGATGTCGGCGGCCTCGTGCAGCGCCACGATGATCTCGAGCACGTGCAGCTGCGTGCCCGTCATGAACCGCGTCAGGATGCGCCCGTCGATCGTGACCGACATGCCGCGCAGCGCCCGGCGCCCCGCGGCGAGCGACCGTGCCAGGGGCGTGTCGTCCGCCTGCGCCACCTCGTTGACCCACTCGTCGTAGTACGGGTACCTGGCGGCGATCAGCCCGTGGTGATGGTGGCGCAGCGCCTCCGGGTCCTCGGTGGCCCTGAAGGACACGCTTCCGTAGTGCAGGACGAACACGTCGTCGGCCAGCACGTGCGAGAGCCCGTGCTGGATGCACCGCTGGGAGAAGTCGACCTCCTCCTCGTAGCCGGGGGTGAAGGCCACGTCGAAGTCGCCGACCAGGTCGAGCGCGGTGCGCCGCAGGTACAGGCAGTGGCCGATGGCGGCCGGCAGGGTGGGCTGCGTGCCCGTGCTCTCGGCGCGCACCGCCTCCGCGGCGTGCTCGAGCGCCCACTCCTGCGGGATGCCCGGCAGCGGCTGGTTGCGCTCCGGTATGGAGACGATCGTGCCGTGGTTGGTCAGCGCGGAGGCGGTCGCCACGCGGGTGTCCGAGTAGGCGGCGCGACGCATCCCCTCGTACCAGCCGTGGGTGACCACGCAGTCGCTGTTCACCACGATCACGTCGGCGGGGGCGAGCGCGCGCAGCGCGTCGTTGACGTTCTGCACGAAGCCCACGTTGCTCGGCTGGCGCAGGTACCCGACGGCCAGCCCGGGCGGGCGCACGGCATTGACCTCGTCCACCAGCCGAGCGATGGCCGGATCCGGGCTCGCGTCGTCGGCCACGAGGACGCGCACCTCGGGGGGCGTGTGCTCCAGCACGCTGTGCAGGCACTGGGCGAACACGTCGTAAGCGCCGAACGTGGGGATGCAAACGGCCGCCGAACCGCGTGCGAACGGCGCCCACGACCGTGCGTCCGAAACGGACGTGCTAGTCGAAGGGCCCGGCATCGAGCGCAATATAGGCGAGGTGACGGTCGAGGCCACTGCTAGCGTTTGGTCGCTGTTGACCGCCACCGTGTCCAATCCGGCGGAGGCACGGGCGAGCGCGCTGGAGCGCGCGCCGGTGGCCGTGTCCGCGCAGGGTGTGGACAAGGCCTTCCGCCTCCCGCACCAGCGCTACTCCACGCTCAAGGAGCGCGCGCTGCACCCTTTCGCCACGCGCAGCTACGACGTTTTCGAGGCGCTCCGGGACGTCACGTTCGAGGTCAAGCGGGGCGAGTTCTTCGGCATCGTGGGGCGCAACGGCAGCGGCAAGAGCACGCTGCTGAAGTGCATGGCCGGGATCTACGGCGTGGATCGGGGCCACCTGGAGGTGAACGGCCGCGTGTCGCCGTTCATCGAGCTGGGCGTGGGCTTCAACGCCGACCTCACCGCGCGCGACAACGTGCTGATCAACGCCACGATGCTCGGCCTGTCGCGCAAGGAGGCGCGCGCCCAGTTCGACGAGATCATCGAGTTCGCCGAGCTCGAGGAGTTCGTTGACCTGAAGCTCAAGAACTACTCGTCGGGCATGGCGGTCCGGCTCGGCTTCTCGGTCGCGATCCAGGTGGATGCCGAGCTGGTGCTCGTCGACGAGGTGCTGGCGGTGGGCGACGCGGCGTTCCAGCAGAAGTGCTTCGCGGAGTTCGACCGCATGAAGGCCCAGCGCAGCACGATCCTGTTCGTGACTCACGACATGAGCAGCGTGGAGCGCTTCTGCGACCGCGGGCTCGTGCTGGAGCGCGGCCGGATAGCCGACATGGGCGCGCCGGAGCAGATCACGCGCACCTACTCGGAGCTCAACTTCGGCCAGCTGCCGGAGGTCGCGGAGGACCGGACGGAGACCGGCGACGCGCTGCAGATCCTGGCGGCGTGGTGCGAGACCTCGGACGGCGAGCGGGCGATGGTGTCGCGCCAGGGCGAGTACCTGACGGTCTGCATGCAGGTGGCCTTCTCGCGCGAGCTGGAGAACCCCGACTTCACCCTCACGTTCCGCAACGAGGCGCGCCACACGATCTTCGTAGCCTCCACCAGGACGCTGCCCGAGCCGACGGGCCGCTTCAAGCCCGGCGAGCAGGTCACGATCCGGTTCGGCTTCGACAACCGGCTCGGCCCGAGCCGCTACACGATCACTCCCGCGGTAGGCGACGCCACCCGCGGCCACGAGGGCTACGGCTACTCGGAGGACCTGACCGCGGTGATCGTGCAGGCCCCCGACTACACGGGCGGCGTGATCGACATGCCCTTCGACCTCGAGGTCGAGCGAGCTTGAGCGTCGAGGCGGCCTCCACCGCCCGCCCGCGCCCGTCGGCGCTCGGCGGGGACCTGCGTCGTTTCTGGAGCCTCACCTTCACGCTCGCGGCGACCGACTTCAAGCTGCGCTTCTTCGGGTCGGCGCTGGGCTACCTGTGGACGCTGATGCGACCGCTGCTGCTGTTCGGCGTCCTCTACTTCGTCTTCACCGAGGTCGTCCGCTTCGGGACCGATATCGCGAACTACCCGGTCTACCTGCTCGCGGCGATCATGCTGTTCACCTTCTTCTCGGAGACGACCAGCCGAGGGGTCAACTCGCTCGTGGAGCGCGAGAACCTGCTGCGCAAGGTGCGCTTCCCGCGCATGGTGATCCCGCTGTCGGTGACGCTCAACGCGCTCTTCAACCTGGGGCTCAACCTGGTCGTGGTGTTCGTGTTCGTGTTCGCCTCGGGGATCACGCCGCGCTGGTCATGGCTGGAGCTGATCCCGCTGGTCGGGCTGCTGGTGATGCTCGCGACCGGCGTGACGATGCTGCTCTCGGCGCTCTACGTGCGCTACCGCGACATGCAGCCGATCTGGGAGGTCGTCCTCCAGATGCTGTTCTACGCCTCGCCGGTCATCTACGTGACCGAGACGCTCCCGGACAACATCGAGCGCGAGGCGATGGCCAGCCCGATCACGGCGGTGCTGACCCAGATGCGCCACGCGCTGATCGACCCGACCGCCCCGACGGCGGCCCAGGCCATCGGCGGGTCGGTGCGCCTGCTGATCCCGCTGGCGGTCGTGGTGGTCGTATTCGTGCTCGGTGTCTGGGTCTTCATGCGCGAGGCCCCCCGAATCGCCGAGAATCTCTGAGATGGACGACGGAGCGGGGCGCGACCGGCTCGACGCGCTGGAGCGCGAGCGCAGCGAGCAGGTGGCGCGGGCAAACGCGGCCATCGCCGCCGCACAGGACCGCAGCTACTGGCTCGACCGCTGGAACGTGGACCTCAACTCGGTGATGCGCAGGCGCGGCGCCAGCGAGCTGCGCGCCGGAGTGCGCGCGCTGCGGGCCGTGTACCGGCTGCTGCCGGACGGCTGGCGCGCGCTGAAGAAGGCGGCTCGGCGGGCCCCCGAGAAGCTGGCGTCGACGAGACGCGGGGTAACGGAGGACCGCGAGCGGGCGGTGCGGGGCGCGCTCGAGGGCGCGGGCCTGGGGCCACGTCCCGGCGACGCCTGGCTGCGAGTGGAGGGCGGCACGGCGGCGGTGCGCGACCAGCTCGACGGGGTGCGGGACCGGCTGCCGGCCGGCGCCCGCGTGGTGCTCGAGGCCGACGGCGTCACGCCGGCCGCGCTGCTGGCCCAGTCCACGCCGGCCTGGCGCATCGCGCTCTACCTGGAGGGCGATCCGGACGTCTACGTCCTCGAGCTTCGGTGACGACCGTCTCCGTAGTCATACCGGTGAAGGACGCGGGCCCGCTCTTCGAACGCGTGCTCGACGGCGTGGGCTCCCAAGGGCCGGTCGAGCTGGTGGTGATCGACTCGGGCTCGCGCGATCGCTCACGCGAGCTGGCCCGCGCCGCCGGCGCCCAGGTGATCGAGATCGCGCCGGAGGAGTTCGGCCACGGGCGCACGCGCAACCTCGGCGCCGAGCGCACCTCGGGCGACCTGATCGCCTTCCTCACCCAGGACGCTGTGCCGGTCGCCGGGTGGCTCGACGCGCTGCGGGAGTCCTTCGAGCTGGCCGAGCGCGTTGGGGCGGCGTACGGGCCGCACCTGCCGCTGGAGGACACCAGCCCGATGATCGCGCGCGAGCTGACCGAGTTCTTCGCCGGCTTCTCGCCCAACGGCCGGTCGGTGGTCCAGCGCAACGGCGATCCGGCCTTCCTCTCCAACGTCAACGCCTGTTACGCGCGCGCCTGCTGGGAGCAGATCCGCTTCCCCGACGTGGACTACGCGGAGGACCAGGCCTTGGGCGCGGCGCTGCTCGAGGCGGGCTGGGCCAAGGTCTACAACCCGCGGGCCGCCGTCTACCACGCCCACGACTACACCCCGCTCGAGTTCATGCGCCGCTACTTCGACGAGTACCGCGGACTGCGCGAGACGATCGGCCACGTGGAGCCGATCTCGCCGCGGGGCCTCGCGGGCACGGTGCGGCGCCAGGTGGCCGGTGACCGCGCCTGGATGCGCGCCCAGGGCTGGGATCCCGCGCAGCGGGCGCGCTGGACGGCGCGCTCGGTGACGCATCACACGGGGCGCGGCGTGTTCTCCGCGCTCGGCTCGCGCGCCGGGCGGCTGCCCGGGCCGCTCCAGCGGGCGCTCTCGCTGGAGCGCCGCGGCCCGGCAACGGCAGCGGCAGCGGCGGGCGCGGCGGGTGACCACGTCCCGCCGGCGGGCGACCACGTGCCGCCGGCGCTGGACCGCCCGTTCTGGTCGGAGATCGCCGAGCTGTCCCGCAAGGGACCTGCCCCGCTGCTGGAGCCGCCGCCGGGCACGTCTGAGCGCGAGCGGCTCCACATCGCTGTGGTGATCCCACCCTTCGCGCGCGGCAGCGGCGGGCACAACTCGATCTTCCAGATCCTCCTGCGCTTGGAGCGCATGGGCCACACCTGCTCGATCTGGCTGCACGACCCGCTCGGTGTGCACTCCTGGGAGCAGCCGGCCGTGCTGCGCCGCCGCATCGTCGAGGAGTTCGCCCCGGTGGCGGCGCCGGTGTTCAAGGAGTTCGACCACTGGTACGGCGCGGACGTCGTGGTGGCGACCGGCTGGGAGACCGCCTACCCCGTGATGATGCTGCCGCTCTGCCGCGCCCGGGCCTACCTCGTGCACGATCACGAATGCGAGTTCTTCGCCACGTCGGCCCTCTCGGTCTGGGCCGAGCGCACCTACTCCTTCGACATGTTCCCGATCAGCGGCAGCACCTGGCTGCGCGACCTGCTGGAGGAGCGCTATGGCCGGCGCGGGACCTGGTTTCGCTTCGGGGTCGACCACGAGGTCTACAAGCAGCTGCCCGTGGACCGCGACCGGCGCACCGTCCTGTTCTACTCGCGCGACGCCACGCCGCGCCGGGCCGTGCCGCTGGGGCTGCTCGCGCTCGACGAGCTGTGGCGGCGGCGGCCCGACGTCCGCATCGTGCTGTTCGGCGACCCCGAGCCCGCGAAGACCACGTTCCCTCACGAGAACCTCGGCATCGTCGGGACCGACGAGCTGGCGCGGCGCTACAACCAGGCGACCGTCGGGCTCTGCCTCTCGCTCACCAACTACTCGCTGATACCGCAGGAGATGATGGCCTGCGGGCTGCCCGTCGTGGACCTGGCCGAGCGCAGCCCGGAGGCTGCCTTCGGGCGCGACGGGCCGGTCGAGCTGTCCGAGCCCGATCCGCTCGCGCTGGCCGACGCCGTCGAGGCCCTGCTGGACGACGAGCAGCGCTGGGCCCGGCGCTCCGAGGCGGGGCTGGCGTTCGCCGCCGGTGCGTCGTGGGATGCCGCGGCGCGGCAGGTGGAGCACGGCCTGCGCGAAGCGCTGCGCCAGCGCGAGCCGAGCGGCCTGACCGTTCAGCCGTAGAAGCGCGAGATCACGAGCAGCTGCGCGAACAGCCCGTGGGCCATCGCGAGCACCACGATCACCGCCGCCAGCGGCCGCTCCAGCCGCGCTCCGGCTCCGCGAGCAGCCAGGGCGACCCCGGCCCCGTACAGCGGCAGCAGGGGCAGCAGGTAGCGCGCCTGCTCGAAGACGAATCCGGTGTTGTGGCGGTAGGACACGCCCAGCAGGCCGATCGAGACCATCAGGCCGGCGGCGATCGCGGCGTAGGACAGCAGCTCGGCCCAGCGCTGGCGCACGACCAGCCGGCGCCGCCATAGCGCCGCGAGGCACAGCGCCACCAGCGGCAGCACCACCAAGAGCGTGAGCGAGTAGATCTGCCAGTGGAAGGACGTGTCGAGCCAGCCGAAGCGCCCGATCGTGCCCTTGTAGAAGGTGTCCCAGAGCGGGTACCCGTCGAACTGGTCGTTCATGAACGGCAGCTTCGGCAGGTACAGCTGCCAGGTGTACGACAGCTGCTCGGCGTGGGTGATGGGGGCCAGCGCGGCGGGATCGGGCGCGCCGGCCGCGCGCACCGCCGTGCCGCTGACACGCCCGGAGGCGGGCCGGTCGAAGACCAGGACGTTGACGCTCGCGAACAGGGCCACCGCCGCCACCAGCACCCCCAGCGCGGCCGCGGCTCCGCGCAGCGCGGCGCCGCGGGCGGGGCCGGCGCGCCACACCAGCAGCGCCAACCCGAACAGGGCTCCCGGAAGCAGGGCCTGGAAGTTGAGCTTCGCGAACAGGCCGACGCCGAGCACCACGCCGAGCGCCACCCCGAGCCGCGGGGTCAGGCCGCGCCTGAATCCGCGGGCCAGCACGAACAGCAGCGCGGCGGAGGCGGTGCACAGCAGCGTGTCGGGATGCACGCCGCCCGACATGAATCCGAACAGCGGCTGGAACGCCACGGCCAGCGCGCCCACCGTCCACGTCCAGGGCTCGCTCAGCACCTCGCGCAGGAACAGGAAGGTGAAGACCGTGGTCACGGCCGCCAGCAACGCCGACACGAGGCGCATCAGCCAGAGCCGGTCGAGCAGGTCCTGCCACGGTGAGACGAGGTACGCCGCGGCCCCGGCCACGTAGTAGAGCGGCGGCTGCGAGGAGCTCTCGATCCAGCCGCTACCCGTGGTCGGATCGGGCGGGTCGTCCACCACCGCGTCCACGCCGCGCTGGTCGGCCTCCGACAGCAGCGGCCGGTCGCGCGGGCGGCCCACCACCTGCGGGAAGTGCACCGCCTCGACCGCCGCGTGCAGCTCGGCCGAGAACGGGTCGCCGCCCTTCTTCAGCGGGATCTTCCCGGTCTCCGCGAGGTGCTGGATGTAGACCACGTGGCTGGTCTCGTCCGGGACCTGGAAGGGCGGTGTGACGATCATCCACACGAACGCATTCAGGAACGCGACGAGCGCACACCAGCGCGCCGCCGCCGGCAGCCTGCCCGGGAGTCCGGTCAGGCGCCTCATCCCCTCAGCTGCCCCAGCGTCAGGCGCAGCGCGAGCGCCCACGCCCCGGCCAGCACCAGCGCGGCGAGGGCCAGCAGCCAGGCGCCCACCAGCGACCCGCGCCCGAAGCCGAAGCGGTGGGCCACCGTCCCGAACAGCCCGAGCCAGGTCTCGCTGCCGGGGCGCAGCCACTCGAGACGCAGCAGCTCGCCAGAGCCGTAGAGCACGGTCCGGGCGGTCCGCCCCTCCGAGACCTTGACGCACACGGTCGCGCCGTCCACGCGCCTGTCGACCCGCTCGAGCGGCACGGTCACGTGGCCTTCCGGACCTCCGGCGAGGCCGCCGGAGGTGATCGTCCGGCCACCCGCGCGCACGGTCACCCGCAGGCCCGGCACCTCACGGCCGTACGTGCCCACGAGCAGGCGCAGCGCGCCCGTGTCCGCCGGCACCACCTGTCCCTGCTGGCAGCGCGTGTCGCTGCCCCTGACAGTGACCACCGGACCGACCTCGGGCACGTAGTTGCTGCCGGCCTGACGGGGCTTGGAGTCGCTCAGCGCCAGGAGCACACCGGCGGCGACGACCACCAACGCGACGGCCACGACCGCGCCGATGCGAGTGCTCAACGGCGGCGGCGCAGCCCGAGGATGGAGAGGAGGAACGAGGAGAAGAAGATCTGGATGCCGACGATGATCAGCGTCGCGGCCAGCACGGCGAGGCGCTCCTCGGACAGCGAACCGAAGCCTCGCTCGATCCAGGTGATCAGGATGATCGCGAAGATCACGACCCCGGCCAGCACGATCGTCCCGCCCAGGATCAGGCCGTGCTCGAGCCTGAAGCGCGCCCGCATCCGGTCGAACCACGGGTCGCGCTCGGCCATGAAGTAGGTGCCGTAGGCGTGGGCGCAGAGGCCGAGCGCCAGCACCTGCGTGCCGACGATCATCAGCAGGGCCCCGGCCACCATCGTGTGCAGGTCCCACGCTCGGCCGAACACGTCGATCTGCAGCGCCACCGTCGCGGCGATGAGCACTCCCAGGAACGACATCAGCGCACCGGGGGCGATGAACAGCCAGTTCGGGCTGTGCACGAGCAGGAAGCGCAGGTGGCGCCAGCCGTCGCGGAAGCTCGACAGCTTCGAGTCGCCCTCGCGGGCGTGGTAGTGGATCGGGATCTCCGTGATCGCCAGCCGCTCCTTGCCGGCGCGCACGACCATCTCGGAGGCGAACTCCATGCCGGTGGTGCGCAGGTCCAGCCGCGACAGCGCGTCACGCCGCACGGCGCGCATGCCGCAGTGGGCGTCTCGCACGCCGGTGCGGAAGAAGAGGTTGAGGATCCCGCTCAAGACCGGGTTGCCCACGTAGCGATGGAGCCAGGGCATCGCGCCGGGCTGGATGCCCTTCATGCGGTCCCCCATGACCAGGTCGGCGCCCTTGTCCAGCTCCTCCACGAAGCGGGGGATGTCGCCGAAGTCGTAGGTCAGGTCGGCATCCGCCATCACGATGTAGTCGCCGGCCGCGGCCGCGAACCCGGCGAGGTAGGCGCTGCCGTAGCCGCGGCGCGGCTCGTGGACCACGAGCGCGCCGGCGCCCTTGGCCAGCACGGCGCTGCCGTCCTCCGAGCCGTTGTCGGCGACGATCACCTCGCCGTCCCAGTCCTGTCCCTCGAAGGCCTTCAGCGCGAGCTCGACGCAGCGCTCGATCGAGCCGGCCTCGTCGAGGCATGGGATGACGACCGAGACCTTGACGGCCGGGACAGAGCCGGCTTCGGTGCTCGGCGGACGTGTTGTCTGCTCGAAGGTGCTCAGGGGAAACGAGCCTTGGACGACGGCTTTTCGACGGTTCAAACGCGCAAGCAGCTTCAAAGTCGCGCGTCGCGCGGCGATGGTAGCGAACGGTCTGGAAGGCTCCGGGCTCCATGAGGATCTGCCTGATCTACGACTGCCTCTTCCCGCACACCGTCGGCGGGGCCGAACGGTGGTACCGAAACCTCGGTGAACGGCTCGCCGCCGCCGGGCACGACGTGACCTACGTGACGCTGCGCCAGTGGGACCGCGGCGTCGACCCGTCGTACGCCGGCGTGCGCGTGCGCACCGCCGGTCCGCGGATGGGGCTCTACACGAAAGGACGCCGGCGCGTGCTGCCACCGCTGGTGTTCGGCGCCGGCGTGTTCGCCCACCTGGCTCGGCACGGCCGCTCGTACGACGTCGTCCACACGGCCTCGTTCCCGTACTTCTCCCTGCTCGCGGCCGGGGCGCTGCGACGGCTCGGCCGCTACGACTTGGTGGTCGACTGGCACGAGGTCTGGAGCCGCGAGTACTGGCGCAGCTACCTGGGACCGGTGGGCGGCTCCGTCGGGCGCTTCGTGCAGCGCCTGTGCGTGCGCCTGCCGCAGCGCGCCTTCTGCTTCTCCCGCCTGCACCGCGACCGGCTGCGGGAATGCGGCCTGCGCGGCGAGGTCGAGGTGCTGGAGGGTGAGTACGCGGGCGACCTGACGCCGCCGCAGCCGCGACCGTCGGAGCCCGTGGTGGTCTTCGCCGGCCGGCATATCCCGGAAAAGCGGGCCGCGGCGCTCGTGCCCGCGCTCGGGCGCGCGCGCCAGCGGCTGCCGGAGCTGCGCGGGGAGATCTACGGCGACGGGCCCGAGCGCCCGCGCGTGCTCGAGGCGATCGCGAGCGAGGGCCTGGAGGGCGTCGTGGTGGCGCCCGGCTTCGTCGATGCCGCCGAGGTGGACGGCGCGCTGCGGCGCGCGCTGTGCATGGTGCTCCCCTCCGAGCGCGAGGGCTACGGGCTGGTGGTGGTGGAGGCCTCGGCGCGCGGCACGCCGAGCGTGGTCGTGCCCGCGCCCGACAACGCGGCGGTGGAGCTGGTCGACGACGGAGAGAACGGCGTGATCGCGCAGTCGGCTTCCCCGGAGCACCTGGCCGAGGCGATCCTGCGCGTGCACACCGAAGGGCTCGCGCTGCGCGAGCGCACCTGCGCCTGGTTCGCGCGCAACGCCAGGCGGCTGTCGCTCGAGGCCTCGCTGGAGCGCGTGGCGCGCATCTACGAGGGCTAGGCTCACCCACCCGTGAGCTACCTGGCGCGCAACTTCGCGGCGACGGAGGACGAGAACCGTGACGCCATCCTGCGGGCGCTCGTGCCTCGCCCGGGTGGGTTGCTGGTCGACCTGGGTTGCGGGGACGGGGTGTTCAGCGCGGAGGTCGGTCGAGCGCTGGGGGCCGGGCGAATCGTGGGCGTCGAGTTCGTCGACTCGATCGCCCGCGGCGCCTCGGATGCCGGCGTCGAGGTGCTGGTGGCCGACCTGGGCGAGCGCCTCCCGATCGAGGACGCGAGCGTCGACGTCGTGCACTCGAACCAGGTGATCGAGCACCTGCCGCGCACCGATCACTTCATGGCGGAGATCCGTCGCATCCTCAAGCCCGACGGCTACGCGGTGATCTCCACGAACAACCTGGCGAGCTGGCACAACATCGTGTCGCTCGTCATGGGCTGGCAGCCATTCCCGAACCACGTGTCCGACAGCGTCTTCGTGGGCAACCCGCTCAACTTCGCCCCCGGGCCGACCGGCATGGGGTCGGTGCCCGGTCAGACCCACCAGCGGGTGTTCACGGGACGCGCGCTCGCGGAGCTCGGCATCCACCACGGGCTCGCGCCAGAGCTGCAAGCCGCCGCGGGGTACTACCCGCTGCCGCCGCGTATCGCCCGCGTCGCGGCGCGCTGGGACCCGCGGCACGGCGCGTTCCTGGTCCACCGGTTCCGGCCGGCGCCAGCTCAGCCGGGCGACAGCGCACGGCGGTAGGCGGCGGCCGGCGCCAGCTCAGCCGAGCGACAGCGCGCGGCGGTAGGCGGCGGCCGTGAGCTCGGCGGTCCGCTCCCAGGTGAATCGCGCGGCCCGCTCGCGGCCGGCGGCGACCAGGCGGCGGCGCTCGACCTCGTCGGACAGGAGCCGCTCGATCGCCGCGCGGATGGCGTCCACGTCTTCCGGGTCGAACAGCAGCGCGGCGTCGCCGGCCACCTCTCGCAGCGAGGCGCGCCCCGAGGTCGCGACCGGCAGGCCGCGTGCCATCGCCTCGAGCACCGGCAGGCCGAAGCCCTCGTAGAGCGACGGGAACACCAGGCAGCTGGCAGCGGCGTAGAGGCCCTCGAGCTCCTCGCCGCCGACCCAGCCCGGCCACGCGACCCAGTCCTCGACCTCGAGCCGGCGAGCCAGCTCGCGCAGCTCCGCCTCGTGCGGCGTGGCGTAGCCGGGCACGACGAGCACCGGCCGGCGCTGCTCCGGGATCGCCGCCACAGCGCGCACCAGGCGCTCCAGGTTCTTGTGCGGGCGCTTCGCCGAGACGCTCAGCACGACGGGTCGCTCGCCCAGCCCGAAGCGGGCGCGCGCCGCGGCCGCGGCATCCGCCGTCGCCGGCGGAGGCCCCGAGACGCCGAGCGGCACCACGTCGATCTTGTCCGCCGGCACGCGCAGGTCGGCGACCAGGTCGTCCTTGGTCGAGGCGGCATCGACGAGGATGCGGCGCGAGCGGCGCGCTGCCGCGGGTACGAGCACGCGCATGCCCAGCCCGCGCACGCCGAAGTGGGCGTCGGGCACCTTCCGGTAGTTGAGGTCGTGGATCGTCGTCACGCGCGGCACGCGCCCGCGCAGGGGCGCCGTCGACGCCAGGCTGTGGATCAGGTCGCACCCGGCGTCGGCAGCCATCCGCGGCAGGTGCTGCTGCTCGCCGCGCACCCACTCGATGCGGTTGCGAGCGCTCACCGGGACCACGGCCATGGGCAGCAGCTCGCCCCAGGGCCCGCCGCCCTGATCCGCCGTCTCGCGATTCACGAATGCGGTCAGGCGCAGGCTCTCGATCTGCGCCAGGCGCGGCAGCAGCTCGCGGGCGTAGGTCTCCATCCCACCGGTCTCGCCCGGGACCAGGAACACCAGGTTGAGACCGGCGTGAATCACCGGCTGGCGGCGTCGCGCAGGACCTGCTCCAGGTGATCGCCCAGCGGGCGCCAGTCGTACGAGCGCTCCGCCAGCTCGCGCGCGCCGGCGGCCATGTCGCGGCGCAGGGCGGGCTCGCGCAGCAGCCGCGCCGCGGCGTCGGCGAAGGCGCGCGGCTCATCGGCCACCAGCAGGTGCCGACCGTCCTCCAGCCCGAGCAGGCCCTCGCAGCCGAGCGATGTGGACACGATCGGGCGGCCGGCGGACATCGCCTCGACGATCTTCACGCGAATGCCGGCGCCGGCCAGGATCGGCACGACCACGGCGTGCGTGCGGGCGAAGAACGGAGCCATCGAGTCGACGAAGCCGTGAACCGAGATGCCATCGCGACCGTCGAGGGCGAGCACGTCCTCGGGCGGGCCCTTGCCCACGACGTCGAGCACGGCCTCGGGGACCTGCTCGCGTACCAGCGGCCACACCTCGCGGGCGAACCAGGAGATCCCCTGGTAGTTGGGCAGGTAGCTCATCGTGCCGGTGAACAGCAGGCGCGGCGGCCCCGGCTGCTCCGGCGCGGGGCGCAGCTCGCGGGTGTCGACGCCGGTTGGGATCAGCTCGACTCGCGCGCCACCGAGCCGGCGCAGCTCGTCGGCCTCGATCGTGGAGACGGCGACGGCGGTATCGAAGCGCGGCAGCAGCCCCATGACGTGGCGGCGGTAGCGCCACGCCTCGGCGCGCAGGAGCAGCGCCCGGGCCGGGTCCGCGCGGCGAGCGAGCGACTCGTACCAGCGCCAGGTCAGGTTGTGGCACGTGAGCACCGCCGGCAGGCCGGAGGGGAGCTCGGCGGCCCAAGCGGCAGCCATGTCGTGTCCCACCAGCACGACGTCGGGCCGCCACTCGGACGCGGCGCGCTCCACGAGCGTGCGCATCCGTGTCCAGAACACCCGCATCTCCAGCGCCCGCAACGGCCGCGTGACCGCGGCGCCGAGCACGGCCGGCTCCGCCGCGACCGCGCGGGCGACCTCCTCGACCGGGGACGCGGGCCGGCGGGCGACCCAGTTCTCCGCCCCGACCGCGCGCAGGTCCGCGGCTCGGCCGACCTCGTCCGGCAGCGCCGGCGACACGTTGAGCACGTCGTGCCCCAGCTCGACCAGGCGCCGGCAGAGAAAGAACTCACGGGTGCGACCGCCCCCGCCGCCGGGCTCGTAAGGGAGCTCGGGAGTGAGATGAAGGATGCGCAGGCCTCAGCCCATCCGGCGGATCAAGGCCGAGCCCCATACGTCGCCGAGCTCGACCAGCTGCTCGGGCCGGTCCGCCAGGAAGGCGTCGAAGGCGCGTTTGCAGGCCCAGTCGGACTCGGGATTGTTGTAGTCGTGCATGACCAGGTAGCCGCCGGCGGACAGGCGCGGATAGAAGAACTCGAGCGAGGCGCGGGTCGGCTCGATCAGGTCCAGGTCGAGCAGGACGAAGGCGAAGCGCTCGTCCTCGAGCCCGACCAGGGTCTCGGGCACGTACCCGGGCCGGAGCACGACGTTCTGCGATGGCCCCACGCGCCGGCGGACGGCCTGCTCGCTCGTGTCACGGAAGCGCGCGTCGGTCGCGCCGGGCGGGAGATCCGCGTCCGGGAAGCCCGTGAAGGTGTCGAACAGGTAGAGCCGGCGTTCGGGCGCCAGCCGGTGCAGCAACGAGCTGGTCTCGCCTCGCCACACCCCCACCTCCGCGAAGGCACCCTCCACGCGCTCGTCGAGCACCCGCTGCGCCGCCAGCCCGAGCGTGGCGTGACGGAAGTAGTCGTCCGACGTTGCGATCGACTCGTGCACCTCGCGGGGAAACGTGGGGAAGCGCATCTCCCTGAAGCGGACCAGCGGGCGCAAGATCCGCCCGCGGACCGCGGGGATGCGCGCACGCACGCCGTTCAGGACCGTCGACATCGGCATATCGAATCAGCATCCCCCCGAGGGTGTCTCTAGGCTCCGCCGCCGAATGCTCATCCGTGCGAAGGCGCCGTTGCGGATCTCGTTTGCCGGCGGTGGCACGGACGTACCGCCTTTTCCGGAGCAGGAGGGCGGTCTCGTCCTCAACGCCGCGATCAACCGCTACGCGTACGGGACGCTCCGCCCGCGGGCGGACGACAACGTCCAGATCAGCTCGCTCGACTACGGCCTGTCGGCGCAGTTCGGCGTGCACGAACCGCTCGTGTTCGACGGCAAGCTGGACCTCGCCAAGGCGGCGATCCGCCGCTTCGCCGGGCGCGAGTCGCGCGGGTTCGACCTGCTGCTGCACTCGAACGCTCCCCCCGGCTCGGGGCTCGGGTCCTCCTCGGCGATGATGGTCGCGCTGATCGGCGCGCTCACGGAGTTCCGCAACCTCCCCCTGACGGACTACGAGCTGGCCGAGCTGGCTCACTCGATCGAGCGCGACGAGCTGGGGATCAAGGGCGGGCGGCAGGACCAGTACGCCGCGGCCTTCGGCGGGTTCAACTTCATCGAGCTGTCGGGCGACCGTGTCGTCGTCAACCCGCTGCGGGTGGCTCCGGACACGATTCTCGAGCTGGAGCACAACCTGCTGCTCTGCTACACGGGCACCACACGCCAGAGCGACCACATCATCGAGGACCAGACGGCGCGCTTCGAGGAGGGCAACGCGGACGCCGTGGCGGGCCTGCACAGGCAGAAAGAGCTGGCCGTCGAGATGAAGAACGCCCTTCTCCAGCGCCGGCTGCACGACTTCGGTGAGCTGCTGCACGTCGCGTGGGAGGCGAAGAAGCGCATGTCCACGCGGATCACGAACGAGCGCATCGAGGAGCTCTACGACGAGGCCCGCAAGGCCGGCGCGATCGGCGGAAAGGTCACGGGGGCCGGCGGTGGCGGCTACGTGCTCCTCTACTGCCGCTACGACCGCAAGCACGAGGTCGCCCAGCGGATGATCGAGCTGGATGCCGCCGTCGACGAGTTCGCCTTCGAGCCGCGCGGGCTGCGCACCTGGAGGGTCGATGACGACTGAGCCGGCCGCGGACCTGGTGGAGCGGCGCATCCGCGAGAGCATCGCGATGCAGGAGCGCCTGCTCGGCGACGACGCGGTGGCCGCGATGGTCAGCGCCGCGGAGCTGATCTCCGAGGCGCTCGGGCGCGGCGGCAAGCTGCTCGCGTTCGGCAACGGCGGCAGCGCCTCCGATGCCGATCACATCACCGGCGAGCTGGTCGGCCGCTTCCAGCTCGAGCGGCGCGGCCTGCCGGCCCTGTCGCTGTCTGACAACGCGTCGGCGTTCACCGCGATCGCCAACGACTACGGCTACGAGCGCGTCTTCGCTCGCCAGGTCGAGGCGCTCGGCGTCGAGGGCGACGTGGCGCTCGGCATCTCCACCAGCGGCACCTCGGCCAACGTGCTGGCGGCGTTCGAGTCGGCGCGCGCCGGCGGGCTGAGCACGATCGGGCTGATCGGCGGCAGTGGCCTGCGCGCGGCGGTCGACATCTGCATCGCGGTGCCCTCGGACGAGACACCGCGCATCCAGGAGGGTCACACGCTCGTGGCACACGTCCTGTGCGAGCTGGTCGAGCGGGCGATCGCCTGAGCCTCAGCGCGGTCTTCCTCGACCGCGACGGGGTCGTCAACCGCAAGGCGCCCGAGGGCGACTACGTCACCTCGTGGACGCGCTTCGAGTTCCTACCCGGCGCGCTCGAGGGCCTGCGACTGCTGGCCGAAGCCGGCCCCCCGGTGGTGCTCGCGACCAACCAGCGCGGGATCGCGCGCGGCCGCATGAGCGAGGCCGACCTCACGGACATCCACGAGCGGATGACCGCCGCGGTGGCCGCCGCCGGCGGGCGCATCGACGCGATCTACCACTGTCCTCACGAGGGCGGCTGCGACTGCCGCAAGCCCGGCACGGGGCTGTTCGAGCGGGCCGCGCGCGACCTGGGCATCGAGCTGAGCGCATCCGCCGTCATCGGCGATCGGGCTTCCGACATGGAGGCCGCGGCGCGGATCGGAGCGCTGCGACTGCTCGTCGGCGACTCCGAGGAGCAGATGCCGCCGGTCGACCACGTGGCCCAGGATCTGCCGGCGGCCGTGCGCTGGCTGCTCGATCAGCGCTTGCGCGCCTCGGCGATCAGCGAGTAGTCGGGCACCAGTGGCCGCCACGCGGCGGTGTGGCGATCCTCCATCACCCCGGTCAGGTCGCGGACCGCGTCGAACCCGGCGGACTCGAGCGCCCAGCGCAGCAGCGGGACGTCGAAGATCAGCTGGTGGTCCGAGCGCATCGTCAGGCCGCGCGGATCGCGCACGTCCGGCCCGCAGTACATGCCCAGGATCGAGCCCATGATCGGCCACTTCTCGGGCACCGGCCGAGCCAAGAAGGCCTCCATCAGCGCCGCCCCGTTCGGCACGTGCACCTGCACCCGCCCACCCGGTGCGAGTACCCGGTGCCACTCCTGGAGCGTCTCCACCAGGCGCGCGGGCTCCACGTGCTCGAGGGCGTGAACGGCCACGATCTCGCTGGCCCAGCCGTCGGCGACCGGCAGCTTCCACGCCGGCGCCACCCACTCGAGGTGGTGCGCGCCGGGATCGATGTCCACGTGCAGGAACCCCTCCTGGGCATGCGGCCCGCCCCCGATCTCGAGCCGGGTGCTGCCGATCGCGGAGACGTCGTCCAGCCCGATGACGGTGCGCACGAACCGCGGCAGCAGGCCGATGGTGCGGCGGCCCGCCCCCGAGACGTAGAAGCGCCGCCTGACCGGAACGGTCAGGCGCTGGATCAGGCGAAAGGAGCCGCGCGCCAGGCGGAACCCCCGCGGGCGCGCCAGCAGCGACCTGAGACGCTGCCCATCGAGTGGGTCGGACACGGGCGGGCAGTCTAGAAGTCGAGCAGCTCGGCCCTCACCCGGGCCAGAAAGCGCTCGCGGCTGAAACGCGCGGCGTCCGCCACCGCGGCCTCGCGCAACCGGGCGGCGGCCGGCGGATCGGCGATCAGCTCGGCCGTGCTGGCCGCGAGCTCTTCCACGGAGTGCCAGAGCCGGCCGTTGCGCCCGTCGTCCACGATCTCGAGCTGTCCGCCCAGCGCGGGGACGATCGGCACGGCGCCGTACGCCATCGCCTCGACGGTGGTGATGCCGAAGTGCTCGAAGCGCTCGGGGCGCGTCTCGCCGTGCCCGGCCGCGTGCCAGAAGAGCGCGCTGCTCGCGTAGAGCCGGTCGAGCGTGTCGGAGCTCGCGTTCGGGTGGAACGTCACCGACAGGCCCTCCGCTCGCCGGCGCAGGTCCTCCAGGTAGGCCCGCGAGCCCGGGTCGTCGGCGCACCCTCCGGCCAGATGCAGCTCCCAGCCAGCGCTGCGCGGGTCGGCGCTCAAGCGGCGGAATGCCTCGATCAGAACGTCGTGCTTCTTGTTGTTGCCGTCGGCAGACGGGAAGAAGCGGCCGACGGCGATCACGCTCGGGCCCTTGGCGCCGGGCGTGGCCCGCTCGGTGTCGACGGGCGGATGGAGCACGACCGGATGCTCTATCTCCAGCCGCTCGACGAGTGCCTGGCGCACGAAGTCCGAGTAGCAGAGCACCGCGTCGTACGAGCGCAGGCGCAGCCGCCGCTCGAGCCTGCGCACCGTCCCGCCCAGGTCGGTGAAGGGGAACTGGATGATCGCCACCGAGCGCCGAGCCAGCGACAGGGGCGGGATGTGGTTGGCGATCGCCACGAACAGGTCCAGCCCGCGGGTGCGGGGCGTGACGCTCAGGGGCCCGGCCCGCCGCCGGCGGAACGCGTCGGCGTCGACGTGAACGTTGAGGTTGGGCCAGCTCTCGGTCGCGGGTGGCTGCGGGGTGAACAGCGTCGCGTCGATCCCCGGAGTGCGGACCGCCTCCTCGAGGATCGTGTAGAGGTACTTCTCGCCCCCGCCGAGCCCGCTCGGGTAGGGGTTGAAGAATCCGACCGTGGTCACGTGCGGCGGCAGTAGACGTACCAGCTCTTCGGCCAGACCCGGTTTCCGAGGCGCTCCAGCGGGGCCCCCAGGCCGACCGCGTCCAGCACGCGCCAGCCGCCGCCGAGCACGCGGTCGACCCAGAGGTGGCCTCCGACGACGCCGGCGTGGTCGGAGGGCGAGCGCAGCAGCGCGTGGAACACCCAGGACAGCGCCGGACGAAAGTTGCGGCCCTCCCAGCGCACGACCTCGAACCCGTGCTCCTCGACCAGTCGGCGCAGCTCGGGCTTCGTGAAGATCCGCAGGTGGGTGGAGTTGGCCGCGTAGCCGGGGTGCAGGCGCCAGAACAGCAGCTCGGTGAAGCTCGTCGGCACAGACAGGCATGCCACGGCGCCCGGACGCATCACGCGGCGCAGCTCACGCATCGCCGCGTCCGGGTCCGCGACGTGCTCGAGCACCTCGGTGCTGATCGCGGCACCGACCTCACCGTCGCCGAACGGCAGGCGCTCGACGGTCGCGTCCACGACTCGGGCCGAACCCAGGCCGGCGAGCCGCGCCTCGAAGCGCTCGCGCAGGTACGCGGCCGGCTCCACGCCCGTCACCTGCAGCCCGGCGCGCGCCAGCAGCTCCGCCAGCCCGCCCTCTCCACAGCCCACGTCGACCACCGCGTCGCCCGGTCGGACGCCGAGCGCCTCCAGGTCGACGTTGGCGACGTAGGCGCTCATCGATGCTCGGCGGCTTGGCGCTCGAGCGCCTGGTACGTGTCCCAGAGCGTCTCGCCGCGCTGCCGCTGCCAGAGCATCACGTGGACGCAGAAGAGCGAGAAGGGCTGGTAGAGCGACTCGACCACACCGGGCATGCCGTCCCTGTAGCCGCGCCGCTTGAGCATCCTGAACGCGAACTCGTGCAGCATCAGGCGCGCCAGCCTCCACGGCGACACGCGCGGAGCGCCCTGCTCGAACTGCTCGAGCGACTGGACCTCGCCGAAGCGGATGGTCTTCGCGAGCATCTCCTGGATCGAGCGGTGGGAGAAGTGCCAGAGCTCCTCCCCCAGCCGGCCGACACGCTCGGGCGGTATCGACAGCCGTTCGTGGATCGCGCCCGCCCAGCGGGCGTGCTCGCGGCGCACCAGCCGCAGGTGGTGCTGCTGCCAGCCGCCGTGGTTCATGCGCTGCCCGAGGAAGAAGCTGACGATCTCGAACTCGAAGCCCCACTCCGGGGGGTCGCCGGCGAGCCTCTCCTGTATCTCCCGGGCCAGCGCCGGGGTGACCCGTTCATCGGCGTCCACGATCAGCACCCAGTCGCCCTGGGCACGCTCGATCGCCGCGTTCTTGTGAGCGGCGAAGTCGACGAAGTCCTCGACCCAGACCCGGTCCGTGTGACGCCGCGCGATCTCCTCGGTCCGGTCGTCGGTGCGCGAGTCCACGACCACCACGATCTCGTCGCAGAAACCGAGCAGCTCGAGGCCGCGCTCGAGCATCGGCTCTTCGTTGCGAACGGCGAGGACGGCGGACAGTCTCATGTGCTCCTTCCGAACCGCAGGACCCTGGCTGGCACGTAGCCGGCGATCGCCTCCGGAACGGCCCTGAGCGCGATCAGCGCCGCAGCGTAGACCAGCGCACCGACCCCACTGCCGACCGCCACGGTCACCAGCGATCCGGTGAACCCGCCCGGCAGCAGCAGCGCGGGCGCCATCGCCGCGACCATCAGGGCGCCCGCCAGCAGCATGCGCGGATCCAGCCTCGGCCACGGGGCGGCGCCGACCTGGCCGTACAGGTGCCGTACCACGGCGAAGCCGACCAGCTCGCTGAGCACCACCGCCACGGCGGCGCCGATCACCCCGAAGGGCGGGATCAGCGCCACGTTGACGACGAGGTTGCAGGCGAGGACGACCAGCGACCAGCGGAACAGCTGGTTCTGACGCCCCAGCGCCGGCAGCGCGTTCCCGTACACGCCGTTCAGATAGGAGACGCCGAGCGCCAGCGTGAGGATGCGCAGCACCCAGGCCGCGTCCGCGAAGTCCTGGTCGGCGATCACGCGGATCACGTCGTCGGCGAACACGGCAAAGACGAGCACGAGCGGGAGCGCGAGCGCCTCCATCACGCTCAGCGCGGCCCGCACGATGCCGTCGACGCGCTCGCGCTGGCCGGTCAGGCGGGCGATCTCCGGGAACAGCGCCAGCATGAAGTAGGCGGGCAGCACCATCAGCCCCTCCAGCACGCGGTACGCGAGCCCGTAGACCGCCACGTCGTCCTCGCCCTTGAGGATCGAGAGCAGCACCAGGTCCAGCCGGAAGTAGAGGTAGTTGACGATCATCGTGGCCCCGAGGGGCAGCGAGATGCGCAGGAGCAGGTTCCACGTGTCGCGCCGGACGGCCCACGCCAGCCGCAGGCCGGCCGGCATCAGCGCCGTCATCACCACCGCCTGGGCGACGTAGCCGGCGGCGACGGCCCCGACCATCGCGGTGAAGCCGAGGTCCGCCTCGTAGGCGATCAGCGAGCCGCCGAAGATCGCCACGGCGAGCGCCACGTCCCCGATGGCGATCAGCGGGCCGCGCTGCCTTGCCTGGAAATGCGCCCTCGCCGCGCCTACGAAAGGCGCCGTCAGCAGCTGGAGGCTCAGCACGAGGACCGCGCGCCGGACCTCGAAGTTGCTCGAGTACGCCGCCTCGGCGACGGCCAGCAACAGCAGGGCCGCGCCCACGCTGAAGGCGAGGCCGAGCGACCGGACGTTGCCGAGGATCTCCCGTTCGCGCTCGGGCTCCCGGGCGATCTCGCGCGCGGCCATCGTCGACATGCCCAGATCCGTGAGCAGCGCGACCAGCGACACGATCGCCATGCCGAGCGTGAGCGCCCCAAAGCCATCGAGGCCGAGGTAGCGCGACGCCAGCGCCGTGGCCCCGATGCCGGCCAGGAGGGTCAGGACCCGGCCCGCGACGAGGCTCGCGGTCGTGACGGCAACCGTGCGGGCGAGCGTCATCGCGGAGCTCGCGCGAGCAGGTCGGACACGCGCGGCAGTCTAGAAGCGACCGAAACTAGACTGCCGCGAATGGTCGGCATCTCCGCGGAGGCGAGAGAACGTGTGCGTCAGCTTGCGGCCAGGGTCGGCGTGGAGTCGCAGGTGCGCCAGGCGTACCGGCTGTTCGATCGAACAGCCCGGCGCGAGGCGCGCGACAACGAGCACATGCGGGTGGTGCTGGCGGCGTGCCTTGCACCCGACTCCGGCTGCATCGACATCGGCGCGCACTCCGGCGGCATCCTCGGCGAGATCGTGCGCTGCGCCCCGCGAGGCCGGCACATCGCGTACGAGCCGCTGCCCCACCTCGCCACCGAGCTGGCGCGCCGGTTTCCCGGCGTCGACGTCCGCTCGGCGGCGCTGTCCGACGAGACCGGCACGGCAACCTTCGTGCACGACCACACCGAGCCGATGCGCAGCACGCTCCACCCGCACGATTTCACCGACGCGGAGCACGCCACGACGATCGAAGTACGCGTGGAGCGCCTGGATGACGCTCTCCCGGCGGACTACTCGCCGGCGCTGATCAAGATCGACGTGGAGGGCAGCGAGGCCAAGGTGCTGGCCGGAGCGGTCGAAACCCTGCGTCGCAGCCGCCCGATCGTCGTCTTCGAGCACGGCGGAGGCGGCACGTCGTCGCCCACCGACGTCTACTCGATCCTGGTCGACCGCGCGGGGCTGCGCATCTACGATCTCGACGGCGTGGGCCCCTACTCCCACGCGGAGTTCGAGGCCATGTACACGCAGCCGACCATGTGGAACTGGATCGCTCGCCCCTAGGGGCGCTCAGTCCCGGCTGCGCACCCAGGCGATCGCGGCGGCCTCCAGCCGGCCGAGGCGCAACGCCTGCAACAGCCTGCGCAGGGCGAAGCCGCCCGGGAAGCGCAGCACGATCAGCGCCGCCGTGAGCAGCGCGAGCACGCCCCGCCGCGGCGCGCCCAGCCGCGCGTAGGCGGGTGCCGTGGCGATCTCGCGTGCGAAGCCGGCGGCCACCGCGAAGTGGTGCTGGCGCGCGCGCCACCCGCTCATTCCGAGCGACTCGCCCAGCTCCTGGCGGTCGGAAGAGAGCCCGTCGAGCGAGCGGTGGATGTGGACCCCCGGCAAGGTGCGGACGCGCCCCGTGGCCGCGAGGCCGGCCACCAGCAGCCAGTCACCGCCGACCTGCTCGCGGAACGACAGCTCCCGGAGGTCGGCGCGCCGGGCGACGCCGAACAGCACGCCGTTCACGTTGACCCGAGCCAGGTACTCCAGGACACGGCTTGCCGGGCGGGCCGAGAGCAGGTCCGTGGGGCGCTCGTCGACGACGTGGCGACCGTCGGTGTAGTACCGGGCCAGGCCGCCCACGAGCGAGTAGCCCGGATCGCTCGAGAGCACCGCCATGCAGGCCGAGACGTAGGTGGGGTCGATCCAGTCGTCGTCGGAGAGCCACATGAAGTACTCCCCCCGGGCGGCGTCGAGCAAGGCCTGGAAGTTGCGCGCGTGCCCGAGGTTGCTCTGCTGGCGGACGTAGCGCAGCCGCCGCTCCTGGCCCGCCAGCGGCAGCATGAGCGACTCTGTGGCGTCCGTCGACGCGTCGTCGGAGACCACGATCTCCACGGCCCCGTAGTCCTGCGCCAGCGCCGAGCGCAGGGCTCGCTGCAGGCCCTCGGCTCGGTTGAAGGTCGGGATGCCGATCGAGACGAGGGGCGGTCCGGGCACGCGGCGGATGCTAGAGCCGCTGCGCGCGCCGGATTCCCACGGCCAGGCCGTTCGCCCACGGGTAGGGAGCCCCGTACTCGATGCCCTCCGCCTCGGACGCCGGTACCTCCCGCCAGTGGTTGCGAGGCGACACGCGCTTGAGGAAGCGCAGCTCGTCGAACGCGATCCGCCCCTCGCGCAGGTCGCGGTCCAGGGCCTCGTTGTAGCCGAGCGGCACCGTCACCAGCAGCGTGCCGCCGGGGGCGAGCACGCTCGCCATCCGCTCGAGCGCCCGCCGCGGCTTGTCGGGGTCGCGCTCGTCCTCGTCGAAGCCGACGTGCTCGAGCGTCGAGATCGTCACGACGAGGTCGTAGGGCTCCTCGGCCTCCAGCTCGACGACATCGATGCTGCGCACGCCCGGTGCGGTCTCGTACCTGTCCACGACGTCGTGCCCCCCGTGGCCGTAGTGCGCCAGCACGTTGCCGATCTCCAGCACGCGCGCGCCGGGATGCTCGTCGAGCGCGCGCAGCACGATCGGGAGCTCGACCGCGCGCTCGTTGCGCCAGGTCACGTTGTAGGCGTGCACGAAGTAGCGGTAGTCGCCACCCGCGAACGCGAAGCTCCCTGGGCGCAGCCGCCGCACGGACGCGACGGCGCGGTCGACCGCTCGCCTCAGCCCAGCCCGCACAGCCGCCCCGCCTCTCCCCCGACTCTCAGTTGCCACGGCGCCGTGCCCCGGTCGGGGACGAGGCTCACGTTGAGCGATGTCTTCGGGGCCACGTCCACGCGCGCCGGGCCGTCCCAGTCGGAGGCGTAGCGCCTTGCCTGCACCGAGAGCGGCACCCCGCCCAGGTTGGCGATCGAGACGCCGCCCTCGGGGGGTCGCACGGCCACGAGCACCTGATGGCCCCGCGGCGCCCGGATCGTCACGCAGGCTCCCGAAGTGCGCAGCCGCGCTCCCTCGCCCGCGAGCAGCTCCACGGCCGGCGGCGGCCCGGCGCCCGGGTCGCCCCCCGGGGGCCCCGGTGCGGCGTAGGTGCGGAAGAGCGCCTGGTCGGCGCGTGCCCGAGCGTCCGCCGGAAGGGCCTTCACGTCCGCCTCGGCCGGCGTTGGGCCGCCGAAGCGATCGAACAAGTCGAACAGCTGACCTCCGGTCCGCGGGATCTGCGACCCGAGCGCCTCGAGGTACACCGTGGCGCTGGCGCGCCGTGCGTCCGGCAACAGGAACAGGCCGTAGACCTGCCCTCGCATGGCGCGGGCGTTCTGCCGCAGGATGCCTCCGTAGTCCAGCTCGGTTCTGGCGTTGTGGACGAGCGCCAGGACGGCCACGACGACCAGCGCCACGCCGGCGATCGCGCTGCCGATCCGCGCGGGCCGGGGTCTCCGCGCTCGCTCGTCCCGCAGCCAGCTCGCGATCCCCACCGCCACCTCGACCAGCAGCAGCACGACGAGTATCTGGCTGAGGAAGAGGTAGCGGCCCGACACCTCGATGCCCAGCAGGGACGGGCGCCCCCACGCGAGCAGGAACCAGTAGCTCACGAGCGTTGCCGCGAGCGCGATCACCCGCCCGCGACCCTTCGAGTACGGGCTGAAGATCCGCCAGCACACCAGGACCACCAGCACCACCAGGCCGATCTGGCCCAGCAGGGCGCCCTTCGCCCCCTGGCTGCCGAGCCCCAGGAGCGATTGCATCACCCCGTCGCCGATGTCGACCGCCTTGCGTGCCGCGGCATTGAACGCCTGCGAGCTGACCTGGTTGGGCCGCGGCTCGCGCGTGGAGTACTCGGCGTACCACCAGGCGTACGCGGCGATCGCCGGCAGCGACACGAGCGCCTCGAGGCGGCGGCCGGGAGTGAGCAGGCGGTCGTAGACGACCAGTGCCACCAGCGGGACCCCCGCCGACGAAGACATCACGGCGATGACCAGCAGAGCCGCGGCCGCGACCCGATTGGCCCGCGTCGCGTCGCGGTCCAGCAGCAAGAGCGCCCCGAGTCCGGCGGCGCCGGACAGCAGCTGCCCGATCTGGAACGGCCAGAGCTGGACCTCGTAAGCGGGCCCCATGACCAGCAGCGCCAGCGGGAGCAGCGCCCACCACGGTCCGATCCGGCGGCGTGCGTAGAAGTACCCGAGCAGGCCGACGCCGACCACCAGCGCCGTCATCAGGAGCCGCAACGGTACGTAGGTGCCGAAGCCGAACAGCTCCAATATCGCCCGGTAGAGCAGCACCACCGTGGCGTGGCAGTTCTGGTTCTGCGGGTAGAAGATCGACTCGGCGCTGAGGTGGGCCGCCCGCGTGGCGAAGTCCCACTCGTCGAGGTAGAACCAGGTGCCGCGACTGGCGACGAGCAGCAGCGCGGCGGCGCCCGCGGCCACTACCGCGCCCGCGATCGTAGGCGTGCGCCTCCTCATGCGGATCCGGCACACTAGCGGCGCACGCCGACGGGCGGGAACGCCCAACCGGACCAACCCTTAACCTGCCCCCCGCCTATGGCTTCGAAGCGCGCACTGATCACCGGCATCACTGGGCAGGACGGTTCGTACCTCGCCGAGCTGCTGCTCGAGAAGGGCTACGAGGTGCACGGCATGGTCCGCCGTGCCTCGACCGAGACGTTCCAGCGCCTCGAGGGGATCCGCGACGCGATCAACCTCCATACGGGCGACCTGCTGGACCAGCGCTCGCTGGTCGACGTGCTGCGCGAGTGCGAGCCAGAGGAGATCTACAACCTCGCCGCGATGTCGTTCGTGGCCGCCTCGTGGTCGCAGCCGGTCCTCACCGCCGAGTTCACCGCCGTGGGGGTCACCCGCATCCTCGAGGCGATGCGCGAGGTCAGCCCCGGGGCGCGCTTCTACCAGGCATCCAGCTCGGAGATGTTCGGCCAGGTGCTCGAGGTGCCCCAGCGCGAGACCACGCCCTTCTACCCGCGCTCGCCGTACGGGGTGGCCAAGTGCTACGCGCACTTCATCACCGTCAACTACCGCGAGTCCTACAACCTCCACGCGGCCTGCGGGATCCTCTTCAACCACGAGAGCGAGCGCCGCGGACTGGAGTTCGTGACCCGCAAGGTCACCCACGCGGCGGCCGCGATCAAGCTCGGGCTTCAGACCGAGGTGGCGCTCGGCAACCTCGACGCCGAGCGCGACTGGGGCTACGCGAAGGACTACGTCGAGGCGATGTGGCTGATGCTCCAGGAGGACGAGCCGGACGACTACGTGATCGCGACCGGCGAGACCCACTCGGTGCGCGAGCTCGTGGAGACGGCCTTCAGGCACGTCGGCCTCGATCCGGAGGAGCACGTGCGCATCGACCCCAAGTACCTGCGCCCCGCGGAGGTCGAGCACCTGATCGGCGATGCCAGCAAGGCGCGGACGAAGCTCGGCTGGGAGCCGCGCACCTCCTTCGACGAGATGGTGAAGCGGATGGTCGACTCCGACCTGGAACTGCTGGGGCGCGGCGTACCTCAGAAGCAAGCCGGCTGAGATGGCGGGCGCGCCGGAGGAATTCGACCTGGCCGTCGTCGGGGGCGGAATCCTCGGCCTGGCCGTCGCGCGCGAGCTGACCCGCCGCCGGCCTGACCTGAAGGCCGCCGTGCTGGAGCGCGGTCCGGCCGTCGCCGGCGGGCAGACCGGAGCCAACAGCGGCGTCATCCACGCGGGCATCTACTACCTCCCGGGCTCGCTGAAGGCGCGGCTGTGCGTGGAGGGCGCCCGCGAGATATACGAGTTCTGCGAGCGCACGGGGATTCGCCACCAGCGCTGCGGCAAGGTGATCGTCGCGCGCGACGAGAGCGAGCTGGGCCGGCTCGACGAGCTGGAACGCCGCGGGCGCGAGAACGGGGTGCCGGGGCTGCGCCGCCTGTCGGCCGGCGAGCTGAACGAGGTCGAGCCGCACTGCCGCGGCGTGGCCGCCCTGCACTCGCCCGAGACCGGGATCGTCGACTTCGCGGATGTCGCGCGGGCCTTGCAGGCCGAGCTCGAGGCCGCCGGCACGCCCGTGGTGTTGAACTGCGGCATCGAGGGGGTGGAGTCCCGGCCGGGTCGTGTGGGACTGGTGCACCGCGGCGGCGAGATACGGGCCCGCTTTGCCGTGTTCTGCGCCGGTATCGGGGCGGACAAGCTGGCGGTGGCCGCGGGCGCGCCGCCGGATCCGCGCATCGTGCCATTCCGCGGGGCCTACCTGTATTTGAAGCCCGAGCGCGCCGAGCTGGTGCGCTCGCTGATCTACCCGGTGCCAGACCCCTTCCTGCCGTTCCTCGGGGTGCACCTGAGCCGCCACATCGACGGCCACGTGTCGCTCGGACCGACCGCGCTGCTGTCACCGCGGTCGCCGGGCGACCTCGTCTGGCCGGGCACGCTGCGGATGGCGCTGAAGTGGTGGCGCACGGGCATCACGGAGATCCGCCACGCGCTGTTCCGCCGGACGCTGGCCAAGGCCGCGGCCGAGTACGTGCCCGTGCTGGGGCCGGACGACTTCGACGGCGGCTTCGCCGGCCGGCGAGCGCAGGCGCTGGGCCGCGACGGCAAGCTGGTGGACGACTTCGTCGTCTCGGAGACCGAACGCGCCCTGCACGTACGCAACGCGCCCTCGCCCGCGGCAACGTCCTCGTTCGCGCTGGCGCGGCTGATCGCGGACAAAGCGGAGCCCGGGCTGGACTGAGGGGCCGCGGTGCCGCCCCGCCCGGCCGCCCACACTCGTGTGTGGGCCCCACTGGTGGCCATATGCGCAACCTTCGGGGCCCACACTCGCCGCGGCCACACTCGATCGCCGCTGTTCGTAACGAGACCGCGAC
>JAXDIH010000258.1:0-9396 GCA_034664105.1 Thermoleophilaceae bacterium | reverse complement strand
CTTCATGAAGGGGATCGATCCGCGCGACGCGCACTTCATCACCAGCCGCATCTGCGGGATCTGCGGCGACAACCACGCCACCTGCTCGTGCCTGAACCAGAACATGGCCTACGGGGTCAAGCCGCCGAAGCTCGGCGACTACGCCTTCAACCTGGCCGAATCCGCCGACTACATGTTCGACCACGCGATCTTCAACGACTGCATGGCCAACGTGGACTTCTGCGAGCAGATGGTGAAGGAGACCAATCCGTCGCTGCTGGCCACGGCGGAGAACACCTCCTCGCCCGGCAGGGACATCCACGGCTACAAGACGATCGCCGACATCATGCGGGCGCTCAATCCGTTCACGGGCGAGTTCTACCTTGAGACCCTCCACGTGGCCCGCTACACCCGCGAGATGTACTGCCTCTTCGGAGGCCGGCACACCCATCCGTCGACGATCATGCCGGGTGGCTGCAGCGCGGACATCACCCACCAGACGTGCACCGATTACTACGTGCGCCTCATGAGGTACTTCGACTACGTGAAGAGAAGCGTGCCGATGCACGACGACCTGTACGACTTCTTCCTCACGGAGCTCCCGGGCTACGACATGGTCGGCTACCGGGAGACGAACCTCGTGAACTGGGGCTCGTTCGACGACCCGGACTACGTCGACTACCGCTACGAGAACATGACCGACTGGGGGCGCAAGCGCTACATCACCCCCGGCATCGCCATCGGAGGGGAGCTGATCACCACCGATCTCGTCGAGATCAACCTGGCGATCCGCATCCTGCTCGGCAGCTCGTACTTCGACGGCTGGGAGAACGAGCGCACGTTCGTGACCGAAGACCCGCTCGGCAACCCCGTCGACAAGAACCACCCGTGGAACAAGGTCACCCTGCCGAAGCCGCAGGCGCGCGACTTCACCGACAAGTACACGTGGGTCGTGTCGCCGCGCATCTACGACAAGCGCACCGACACGCACGTGTGCTGCGACACCGGCGGCGGCCCGTTCGCGCGCCAGTGGTGCACCGCCAAGGCCGGCCTCGTGGACTTCGGCTACGCCAAGGCAACCGGCCACAGCATCCAGATGGTGCTGCCGCGGTCGGCCAGCTTCCCCGAGATGGAGATGGAGTGGCACGTCCCGGAGAAGTCGAACGCGATCGAGCGCGACCGCGCGCGCACCTACCACCAGGCCTACTCAGCGCTGATCGGGCTGCACAACCTGGAGCGGGCGATGAAGGAGGTGCAGGCCGGGCGGACCAAGAGCTGGAACGACTTCAAGGTTCCGGACTCCGCCGTCAGCGTCGGCTTCCACGAGGCGGCCCGCGGGGTGCTCTCGCACCACATGGTGATCGAGGACGGGAAGATCGCGAACTACCAGCCCTATCCGCCGACGCCGTGGAACGCGAGCCCGCGTGACGTCTACGGAACTCCCGGCCCCTACGAGGACGCGGTGCAGAACACGCCGATCTTCGAGGAGAACGGCCCGGAGAACTTCAAGGGGATCGACATCATGCGGACGGTCCGCTCGTTCGACCCCTGTCTGCCGTGCGGCGTGCACATGTACGGCGGGAAGGGGCCGGTGCGGAAGGTGGTCCACACACCCACGGCGTTCGCCTAGCCATGGAGCCCGAGCAGCTGATAGCCCGTGTCCAGGAGCTCACGGGGCGGTTGGAGGACCTCGACGATCCGGCGTGCCGCGGCCTGGCCGAGGAACTGACGGCCGCCGTCGTCCAGATGTACGGCGCCGGCCTGGAGCGGATCGTCGAGCTGGCCGACGCGGGGACGCGCGACGAGATGGCCAAGGACGGCCTGGTCGCCGGGCTCCTGATGATCCACGACCTCTATCCCGTGCCGATCGAGGAGCGGGTCGCGCAGGCGCTCGACACGGTCAGGCCGTACATGGAGTCGCACGGCGGCAACGTCGAGCTGCTCGGGATCGAGAACGGCATCGCGAAGCTGCGTCTCGAGGGCAGCTGCAAGTCGTGCCGGGCGTCGTCGTCCACGCTCGAGCTGGCCGTGCGGCAGGCCCTCGAGGAGGCGGCGCCCGACCTCGACGGCATGGACGTCGAGGGCGTCGTCGAGGAGGAGCCGGAGCTCTCCGGCATCCCGCTCCCGCTGGTGCAGATGAACGGGGCGCCGTCGTGGCACACGCTCGGCATCGACGGCTCCGGGCCGCTGGTCGCGACGGACGCCGGGGGCGTGCCACTCGTGGTCGCCAACGTGGAAGGCACGCTGCTCGCCTACCGCAACCGATGTGCCGACTGCGGTGGCGCGCTGGACGGCGGAGCACTCGAAGGCGGCGTGCTCGGATGTCCCGGGTGCGGACGTACGTACTTCCTCCCGCAGGCAGGCAGGTCGATGGACGACGATCACCTCCAGCTCGAGCCGGTCCCGCTTCTGCGGGAGGAGGAAGCGATAAAGGTCGCCCTGTGAAGCGGATCGACGAGGCGGTCGCTGGACGGCGCCGGGCGTTGATGATCACGGGGCTGCGCGGCTTGGCGCAGCCCAAGCCGCCGGAGGCGCCAGAGATGGCGGATGGCGCCGAGCGCTGCGACCTCTGCCAGACGACCGTGCCGGGCGATCACCGGCACATGCTCAACCTCTACGAGCGCCAGATCGTCTGCGTCTGCGAGAGCTGCTGGGCGCTGCGCTCCGGCGAGCCCGAGTTCCGCCCCACCGGCAACCGCACGCTGTGGCTCGAGGACTTCGAGCTGCCGGAGGAGGTCTGGGCGCAGTTCCGGATCCCGATCGGCCTTGCGTTCTTCATGCACTCGAGCGTCACGAACTGCGTCGTCGCGCTCTACCCGAGCCCCGCCGGGGCCACGGAGAGCGAGCTGCACTTCGAGACCTGGGACCGGCTCGTCCGCATGAACCCGGTGCTGACGGAGCTCGAGCCCGACGCCGAGGCGCTGATCGTCAACCGGATGGGCGACACGCCGGCGTACGCGATCGCGCCGATCGACCGCTGCTACATGCTGGTCGGCCTGGTCAAGGCGGCCTGGGAGGGCATCTCGGGCGGCGCCGGGGTGGACCGGGCGATCAACGCGTACTTCGAGGACCTGCGGGCGGTGGCAGCGTGAGCCAGCCAGAGACGCTGGAGGTGCCGGTTGCGCCCGAGCCGGAGTTCCAGGTGCTCGGCGCCGCCGGCCGCCGCCACGCGGCCACGCCCGCGCTCGAGTTCGACGTGCACGTGAGCGAGCCGGGCGGCCGCCAGGTTTACGCGATCGCGCTCACCGCCCAGATCATGATCGAGCCCGCCCGCCGCGCCTACGACGCCGAGACGCGCGAGAAGCTCGTCGAGCTGTTCGGCGCGCCGGAGCGCTGGGCGACCACCACGCGCAGCCTGGTCTGGCACCAGGCCGACGTGCTGGTGCCTGCGTTCACCGGGTCGACCACGTTCCGCGTGGGGGTGCCCGCGACCTTCGACATGGAGGTGGCGTCGGCCAAGTACCTCTACGGGCTGCCCGACGGCGAGGTGCCGCTGGCGTTCAACTTCAACGGCACCGTGCACTACCGCAGCGACGACGGGCGGCTGCAGATGTCGCTGGTGCCCTGGTCCTGCACGGCCGAGTTCCGCTTCCCGGTCGCCGTCTGGCAGGACCTGATTCAGCACTATTACCCGCACACCGGCTGGGTGCCGCTGCAGGAGGAAACGCTGCGTGCGCTCCAGCGGGAGAAGGCGCGGCGCGCGCTGCCCACGCTGGACGCGTGTGTCGCGGAGCTGCTCGGCCCGTGAACGAGCTGGTCGACACGCTGCTCTACGAGGGCTACGCCCTCTATCCGTACACGCCGGGCGCGACGAAGAACGCCACCCCGACGCCCTTCGGGATCGTCTACCCGCCCGCGTACGCGCGGACGCTCGACTCGGCCTACGACCACCTCGAGCTGCGCTGCGTGGTCGAGGGCGGCGGCGACGTGAGCGCGGAGGTCCGCTTCCTGGCGCCCAGCGGCGAGCGCCATCGGGCCGAGCCGCAGCGGATCGCGGGCGTTGGCCACTTCGAGGTGGGCGGCCTGTCGGTCCGCACCCGGCTGGCCGTGACGCCGCTCGACCGCGGGCGGCGGCTCGTGTCGTACCGGGTCGAGAACCGCACCGAGGCGCCGGCGGGCATGGACCGCGCCGGGGCGATCGAACGCTCGCTCATCTCCACCCATCCGATGGTGAGCGTCGAAGGAGGTCGCTTCCTCTCCCAGCTCGACGCCCCCTGCGACAGCGTCAACACATGGCCGGTGCTCGCCTCACCCGATGACGACGTGATGCTCGGGGCCGCGATCGTCCTGCCGGACCATCCGCAGATCGCCCCGGAGAGCCGCGGCAACCTGTTCGACAACACCGAGATCGAGGAGGCGCTGATCCTCCACGTTCAGGTGCTGAGCGACGCGGAGCGCGCCGAGATCGAGCAGCACGACCCGGCGGTCAAGGAGATGATCGACCGCGCCCGGGCGGTCACGCCGGATGAGCTGCTGGCTCTTCACGGCCGCGTCACGATGAAGCCGCCGGAGCCCTCTGCCGCCGTGCGCGACCCCACGCGCGGCCTTCCCGAGGTGGAGGTCGACGGTGTCGTCTTCAAGCGCGGCGGCCGCGTCATCGTTCGGCCCGGCCTCGACGCGGACCTGCAGGCGCGCATGCTGGAGGGCCGCACCGTCACCGTCGAGCGGATCTACCGCGACTACGACGGCAGGGTCCACCTCGGCGTCGCGCTCGACGAGCCCGGCCAGGAGATCCTCCGCGAGACGGGCCGATTCCTGTGGTTCTTCCCCCCAGAGGTGGAGGTGGTCGAGTGAAGAGCATCCTGGTTGCCGGCATCGGCAATGCCTGGCTCAAGGACGACGGGTTCGGCAGCGAGGTCGTCAAGCGCCTCGAGGCGCGCGACCTGCCCGAGGGCGCTGCCGTGTTCGACTTCGGCACCGGCGGCCTCGACCTCGCGTACGAGGTCATGCGCGGCTACGACGCGCTGGTGCTGGTCGACGTCAGCCGCCAGGGCGGCGAGCCGGGCACGCTCTACGTGATGGAGGCGCTCCGGGAGGACGTCGAGGCCGGCATCGAGGACGGACAGATGATCAACCCGCACGCCATGGACCCCCAGACGGTGCTGCGGTTCCTGAAGACCCTCGGGGCGTGGCCCGGGAAGGTTGTCGTGGTCGCGTGCGAGCCCGCGCACGTCGAGGAGATGGGGCTCGGCCTGTCGGACGAGGTTCAGCGGGCAGTCGACGGCGCCGTGGACCTGGTGGCGGAGACCATCGAAGACCTGCGCTCCGACGCCGCTTACGCCACGGACTGAGCGATGCACGAGCTGTCGCTCTCCGGCGCGATCGTGAACACCGCGGTCAAGCACGCGCAGGGGCGGCCGGTGAGCCTCGTGAGCCTGCGAGTCGGCGCGCTGCGGCAGGTGGTGCCCGACACGCTCGACTTCTACTTCGGCTTCGTCTCGAAGGGCACGCTCTGCGAGGGCGCGCGGCTGGAGCAGGAGCTCGTGCCCGCGCGGCTGCGCTGCGCGCGCTGCGAGTGCGAGTGGGAGATCGGCATGCCGATCTTCATGTGCCCCGACTGCGGCGGCGCCGGCCAGGTCGAGGTGGCGAGCGGAAACGAATTCGAGGTGGAGTCGATCGAGGTCGAGGAGGCCGAATGCATCGCACGAAGGTGAAGATCGTCGAGGAGGCGCTCGACGCCAACAACACGATCGCGCAGGCCAACCGGGCCGACTTCGACAGCGCGGGCGTGCGCGTCGTCAACTTCATGAGCGCTCCGGGCGCGGGCAAGACCTCGCTGCTGGAGCGGGTGGTGTCCGACCTGCCGGGCGTGCGCGTCGGGGTCCTCGAAGGCGACGTGCAGGGCTCGATGGACGCCGACCGGCTCGCCTCGCTGCACGTCCCCGTTACGCAGCTGAACACCGACCCGGGCTTCGGCGGCGAGTGCCACCTCGACGCCAACATGGTCCGCTCGGCGCTTCCGGACCTGCCGCTGGACGACATCGACCTGCTGGTGATCGAGAACGTCGGCAACCTGGTCTGTCCGGCGGAGTTCAAGGTCGGCGAGGACGCCCGGATCATGGTCTCCTCGATCACCGAGGGCGAGGAGAAGCCGCTCAAGTATCCGCTCATGTTCCGCGCGTGCGAGCTGGTGCTGGTCAACAAGATCGACCTGCTGCCGCACCTCGACTTCGACCTCGACAAGTGCCTCTACAACCTCGACTCGGTCCACCCGGGAGTGGAGTGCATCATCGTCAGCGCGAAGACGGGGGAGGGCATCGAGGAGTGGCGCGACTGGCTGGTCCGGGTGGGCGCGCCGCTGGGGGCCACCGCTTGAGCCACGCGCTCGGGAGCGACGTGCTGGACCGCGCGCTCGGGGAGCGCACGGAGGCCAACGCCGCGTTCTTCGAGCTGGAGTCCGAGCGGATCGCGCGGCTGTGCCACCGCATGGCGGAGCGCTTCGCGCGCGGGGGACGCCTGATCGCGCTGGGCCGCTCACCGGCCGCGCGCTCCGACGCGCGCCACGTGGCGGTGGAGTTCGTGCACCCGGTGATCGTCGGCAAGCGCGCGCTGCCGGCGCTCGCGCTGGCCGGCGAGGGTGGCTCGCTGCTCGACCAGGCCGAGCTGGCGCTGGAGCCGGCGGACATCGCGATCGGCTTCGGCACGGTGGAGACCGCCGCCGCGATCGCCGTCGCGCGCGAGCGCGGCTGCCTGACGCTCGCCTTCGCGCCGGCCGGCGCCGAGTGGGAGTTCGACCCGCCGGCAACCGACCCGTCGATCCGGCAGGAGCTCGTGGAGACGCTCTACCACGTGCTCTGGGAGCTGGTGCACGTCTTCTTCGACCACCGCGGCCTGCTCGAGGGCCGCGAGGCCCGGCGCGTGCACGACACCGGGGCCTCGAGCTTCCTCTATCCCTTCCTGGGGGAGACCGAGGACGACCTGGAGGCCGTGGTCGAGGACGTCCGCCGCTCGGTGCTGGCCAAGGCGGAGGAGGTGGCCGAGCTGCGGGCCCAGACGCTGACCGAGAACCGCGCGGAGCTGATGGCCGCGGCGGCGGGGCTGCGCCAGGACCTCGATGCGGGCGGCCGCCTGCTCGCCCTCGGCAACGGCGGCTCCGCGACCGATGCGATGGACGCCGTGGCCGACTTTCGCCAGGCCGGTCGGCGTGCGCTCGACCTGACCGAGGACGCGGCGATCCTCACGGCGATCGCCAACGACATCGGCACCGAGGCGATCTTCGCGCGGCAGGTGATCGCGCACGGGCGCGAGGGCGATGCCCTGCTCGCGATCTCCACGAGCGGCAACTCGGCCAACGTGATCGCCGCGCTCGCCGAGGCGCGGACGCGGAGCATGCGGACGATCGCGATGGTCGGCTACGACGGTGGGCGGGTGGCCGCCGAGGGCCTGGCCGACCACGTGGTGGTCACGCGCTCCGAGCACATCCCGCGCATCCAGGAGGCGCAGGCCAGCGCCTACCACCTGCTGCGCGACCTCGTGGAGCTCGCGTGAGCCGGGTCCGCGTGGAGCTAGCGTGAGCCGGGTCCGCGCCCGAGTGGAGGGGACCGTCCAGGGCGTCGGCTTCCGCCCCTACGTGTACCGGCTCGCCGGCGAGCTGGGCGTGGCCGGCCACGTGCTCAACGACGCCCGCGGCGTGGTGGTCGAGGTGGAGGCCCCGTCCGAGACGGTGGAGCGCTTCCTCGCCCGGCTGCCGGTCGAGGCACCGCCGCTCGCGACCGTCGAGCGGGTGACGTCGGAGGCGCTCGAGGAGCTGGGCGAGCGCGGCTTCTCGATTCGCGAGAGCCCGGCCGGCGGCGAGCCGCGCGCCGCGGTCACGCCCGACAGCGCGACCTGCCCCGACTGCCTGGCCGAGCTCTTCGATCCCGGCGACAGGCGCTTCCGCTACCCGTTCATCAACTGCACGAACTGCGGTCCGCGCTTCACGATCGTGCGCGACGTCCCCTACGACCGCCCGCACACGACGATGGCGGGCTTCGAGATGTGCGCCGCCTGCCTGGCGGAGTACCGCGCCCCGGCCGACCGCCGCTTCCACGCACAGCCCAACGCCTGCCCGGACTGCGGGCCGCGGGTGCGGCTCGTCTATGCCGGCGGGCGCGCGCCGACCGACGCGGACGCGCGCGACCCGGTCGAGGCGACCGCGCGGGCGTTGCTGGCGGGCGCGATCGTGGCGATCAAGGGGATCGGCGGCTTCCACCTCGCCTGCCGCGCCGATGACAGGGTCGCGGTCGCCGAGCTGCGTTCGCGCAAGCACCGCGAGGACAAGCCGTTCGCGCTGATGGCCCCGGACCTGGCTGCCGCCCGGAAGCTGGTGGAGCTGTCCACCGCCGAGGAGGAGCTGCTGCGCACACGGGCTCGACCGATCGTCCTGGCGCGCCGCCGGGCGCGGGCGCCGGTGGCACGCGCCGTGGCGCCGGGGTCCCCTGAGCTGGGTGTGATGCTGCCGTACTCGCCGCTCCACCATCTGCTGCTGGCCGACGCCGGCACCACGCTGGTGATGACGAGCGGCAACGTCTCCGACGAGCCGATCGCCTTCCGCGACGAGGACGCGTGCGAGCGGCTCGCCAACATCGCGGACCTGTTCTTGGAGCACGACCGCCCGATCGAGACGCGCACTGACGACTCGGTCGTGCGGCTGTTCCGGGGCCGGCCGCTGGTCCTGCGCCGATCGCGCGGCTACGTGCCGGACGCCACCCCGCTGCCGGTCGACTGCGGCCGGCACCTGATGGCCTGTGGCGCGGAGTTGAAGAACACCTTCGCGGTGGCGAAGGGCGGAAGAGCCTGGGTCGGCCACCACGTCGGCGATCTCAAGAACTACGAGACGCTGCGGTCGTTCACGACCGGGATCGACCACTTCCAGCGCCTGTTCGCCGTCGAGCCGGAGGTGGTGGCGCACGACCTGCACCCCGAGTACCTGTCGACCAAGCACGCCCAGGAGCTCGACGGCGTCCGGCTGATCGGCGTGCAGCACCACCACGCCCACCTGGCGGCCTGCCTGGCCGAGCACGGCGAGACCGGTCCCGCGGTGGGCGCGATCTTCGACGGCACCGGCTACGGCGAGGACGGCACCGTCTGGGGAGGCGAGCTGCTGTTCGGCGGCCTCGAGCGCTTCGAGCGGGCGGGGCTGGTCTTCCCGGTCCGGATGCCCGGCGGCGAGGCGGCCGTGCGCCAGCCGTGGCGGATGGCCTGCGCCTGGCTGGCAGCCGCCTTCGACGAGTCGCCGCGGCTGCCGCGCCCGCTGCGCGGGGTGGTCAAGACCGACGCCTGGCGGCAGGTGGCTGGGCTCGCCGGCAGCGGCGTCGCCTCGCCGCTGACCACGAGCGCCGGCCGCCTCTTCGACGCGGTCGCGGCACTGTGCGGAGTGCGCGCGGAGGTCAACTACGAGGGCCAGGCGGCCGTGGAGCTGGAGGCCGCGGTCGACCC
>JAXDIH010000253.1:0-5857 GCA_034664105.1 Thermoleophilaceae bacterium | reverse complement strand
GACCAGCGCCGCATCGAGATCCCGTTCACCAGTAGCCGCTGGGAGAACGCCGAGGTCGCTCCGCTCGTGCCGCTCGCACGCGGCTGGCAGCGCCAGCTCGACACGGGTCGCAATCCGGTCTTCTATCGGGGCAACCTCAACCGGCTGACCTACGCGAGCTGGCTGACCGAGAACGCCGTGCGCTACGTGGCGCTGCCGAGCGCCAAGCCCGACCGCAGCTCCTACGGCGAGCGGGCGCTGATCGAGAAGGGCCTGCCCTACCTGCGCCTGCGCTGGAAGTCCAACGACTGGCGCGTGTACGAGGTGCTGCTGCCCGCGCCGATCGTGATCCCGCAGGGAGACGCCCGGATCGTGCTCGAGCAGCTCGGCTCGGACGAGCTGCTGCTGGACGTGAAGCGCCCGGGGGAGGCGCTCGTGCGGGTGAGGTGGACGCCGTACTGGTTCGCGGCGGGCGGATGCGTGCAGCGGGCGGGCGCGTGGACGCGCGTGATCGCTCCCGAGCGTGGCTTCATGCGGCTGTCCACGCGCTTCGCGCCCGAGCGCATCGTGCAGCACGGCCGTCGCTGCGACGACGGTTGAGTCACGCTTCGGGGAGTGCCGCCTCTCGACGACGTGCTCGACCTGCTCCGTTGCCCCCAGTGCGGAGCGACCCTTGCGCGCGCCGGCGGCGCGGTGCGCTGCGGCCAGGGGCACTCTTTCGACCTCGCCCGGCAGGGCTACCTCAGCCTGCTCGGTGGCGATGCGGTGCACGCCGGCGACAGCGCGGACATGGTCGCGGCGCGGGAGCTCTTCCTCGCCGCCGGGCACTTCGAGCCGCTGGCCGAGGCGCTCGCGGGAGCGTTAGAGGTGGCGCCGCCGCTCGGCTGCATCGTGGACCTCGGCGCCGGGACCGGCTGGTACCTCGCCCGCCTGCTCGACGGCCTGCCGGACGCGCGCGGCCTCGCGCTCGACGTCTCCAAGCCGGCCCTGCGCCGCGCCGCCCGCGCGCACCCGCGCATGGCCGCGGTCGCCTGCGACAGCTGGCGGCCGCTTCCACTCGGCGACGGCGTGGCGGCCGCCGTCCTGAACGTCTTCGCCCCGCGCAACGGGCCGGAGATCGCTCGCGTCCTGCGGCCCGGTGGCGTGGCCCTGGTGGTAACCCCGGCGCCCCACCACCTGGGCGAGCTGGTCGAGCCGCTCGGCCTGATCGGAGTGGACGAGCGCAAGGACGAGCGCCTGGCCGACCAGCTCGCACCGCGGCTCGAGGTAGACGGCAGGCAGGAGCTGGAGTGGGGCCTCAGCCTCGACCGTGCGGCGGCCCGTGACCTGGTGGCCATGGGGCCGAGCGCCGTCCACGTCCCCGACCTGGGCGAGCGCGTTGCGGCCCTGCCTCAGCGCGTGGAAGCGACGGCGGCGGTGACGATCACGCTCGTGCGCTCACGCTGAGGTCCACAGCCGCGGGGCAGCGTGCTCGGCCTCCAGCTCGAGCAGCATCCGCTTGCGCGGCAGCCCGCCCCCGTACCCGACCAGCGCCCCGTCCGCGCCGATCACCCGGTGGCAGGGGACGATCACGGCGATCGGGTTGCGCCCGTTCGTGGAACCAACGGCGCGCACGGCGTCCGGCCGGCGCACTGCCGTGGCGATAGCGCCGTAGCTGGTCGTCTCGCCGTACGGGATCTCCAGCAGCGCGGCCCACACCCGCAGCTGGAAGCCCGTGCCTGTGGGCGCCAGCGGGACGTCGAACTCGGTCAGCTGGCCGGCGAAGTAGGCGCGCAGCTGCGCCTCCACGTCCGCGAAGGCGTCCGGATCGTGCCGGTCGACCGGCGGCAGCCCGCGCGGCGACATCTCCAGCCGCGTCAGCGCGCGACCGTCGCCGGTCAGCAGCAGCTCGCCGAGCGGCGAGTCCACGGTGTGCCAGCGCTCGGGCTCGCCCCTGAGCGGTTCGACGAAGCGGTGCATGGCGCGGAGGCTACGCCGCGGGGCAGCCCCTGTCTGGCGGAAATCGGACATGTCCGAAAAGCGCCAGACCGGGTGGGCCGCGCGTGCCACGATGGTCGGGTGATCGACGACTTCGAGCGCTGCTATCGCTTCATGCGCGGCCGCGATCCGCGCTACGACGGCTTCTTCTTCGTCGGCGTGACCTCCACCGGCATCTACTGCCGGCCGAGCTGCCCGGCCCGGCTGCCCGACCGCCGCAACGTGCGCCTGTTCGCGACGGCGGCGGCGGCCCAGGCGGCCGGCTTCCGCGCGTGCAAGCGCTGCGAGCCCGACGCCGCGCCCGGCTCCCCGGCGTGGAACCGGCGCGCCGACGTGGCCGGCCGCGCGTTCCGGCTGATCGCGGACGGGATCGTCGATCGCGAGGGCGTGCCGGGCCTGGCCTCCCGCATTGGCTTCAGCGAGCGCCAGCTGAACCGCATCCTCGTGGCCGAGGTGGGCGCCGGCCCCGCGCAGCTGGCACGCGCCCAGCGGGCTCAGGCCGCGCGCACGCTGATCGAGTCCACCGGCCTGCGCTTCGCCGAGGTGGCGCTGGCCGCCGGCTTCGGCAGCATCCGCCAGTTCAACGACACGATCCAGGCGATCTACGCGCGCACGCCGAGCGAGCTGCGCGGCCGCGCCCGCCGCCGCCTTGGCGCGACCACCCCGGGGGCCGTGGACCTGCGCCTGCCCGCCCGCGCGCCGCTCGACGGCGAAGCGCTGCTCGAGTTCCTGGCCGCCCGCGCGATCGCGGGAGTGGAGCAGGTCGAGGACGGGACCTACCGCCGCTCGCTGGCGCTGGAGCACGGCGGCGGGCTGGTCGCGCTGACGCCGGAGGCGGGCGCTGTTCACTGCGTGCTGCAGCTCGACGACCTGCGGGACCTGACGGCCGCCGTCGCACGCTGCCGGCGCCTGCTCGACCTCGACGCCGATCCGGTCTCGATCGCCGCCCAGCTGAAGGCCGACCCGGTGCTGGGCGAGCTCGCGCGGCGGCGGCCCGGCATGCGCGTGCCCGGCTGCGTCGACGGCTTCGAGCTGGGAGTGAGGGCGATCGTCGGCCAGCAGGTCTCGGTGGCGGCCGCGCGCACGGTGCTGGGCCGGCTCGTCGCCCGCTACGGCGAGCCGCTGGCAGAGCCGGCCGGCGCGATCACCCACCGCTTCCCGACGGCGGGGGCACTCACCGAAGTCGATCCCGCCGAGCTGCCCTTCCCCCGGCGCCGCGGCGAGGCGCTGCGCTCGCTAGCCCTGCTGGTGGCCGCCGAGGGGCTGCGCTTCGACGCCGGCGCGGACTCCTCCGCCGCGCTGGCCGCCCTGCTCGACATCCCGGGCGTTGGACCCTGGACCGCGTCCTACGTGGCGATGCGCGCGCTGGGCGACCCCGACGCGTTCCCCGCCGGCGACGTCGGCATCCGACACGCGCTCTGGCGCTTGGGCCACCCCGCCGAGGGCCCGGCGGTCACAGCGCTCGCCGAGTCCTGGAGGCCATGGCGCTCCTACGCCGTCATGCACCTGTGGAGCAGCCTCGGGGCTGCCCCGGAGGGGACGTCAGTGGTGGGCGCGCCAGGCCGCGGCCTGGGTGCGCACGACGTCCACGAGCTGGCCGAGCGCGATGTTCGCGTCGACCAGGTGCAGGCCCCACCCCGGGGTGGGTGACGCCTTGAAGACCGGCGCGCCGCCGATCGAGCTGATCCTCAGGACATCCGCGCCGGCGGCCGACGAGCAGCGGCCGCGGTAGCTGCCCGGGAACGCGCGCCAGGCGGTCTTCACGGGCGGCTCGGGGACACCGAGCACGGCGATCGTCGCCGCGATCGTGGTGCCCGGGGCGAACGGCTCGCTCGGCTGGATCGGGGTCAGCTTGCCCCAGCCGCCGCCGAGAGCGGCGGGGTTCGTGCAGAGCACCTGGAGGTCCGGTGTCGGGGCCCGGCCGAACACGGCACCGGCGGGCGGCACCTCGTTGAACGTCGAGAACGCGATCACGCAGCCGACCTGCGTCTTCGCCCGGCAGGCCGGGATCTTCTTGAAGTCCCCGCCGACGTCCTTGCCCTTCTTCACCAGGACGTTGCCGCCCAGCAGCACGGCGGAGATCAACCGCTTGCGCGCCTTCGGCTTGGGGTCGATCTCCTTGGTCAGCAGCTCGCGCAACACGAACGTGCCCTGCGAGTGCCCGATGATCACCACGCCGCGGCCGTGGTTGTAGTTCTTCAGGTAGTCGCGCCAGGCGCTGCGAACGTCGGTGTAGCCCTGGTCGGGCGGCGCCCCTGTCGGCGTACCGCCGCCGAAGATGCCCAGGAGCGTGCGCTGCCGGTAGACCGGCGCGTACACGCGGCAATCCGTCGAGTAGCGGGCGGCCTGGAACTGGGCGATCGAGCGCAGCTCCGGGTCGATGTCGAAGTTCGCCGTCGACGTCTTCTGGTCGCTGACCGTCGGATAGACGTAGAAGCAGTCGAACTTGGGGCGCTTGGGCCGCTTGATCTGCTCGACGCTCAAGCGCTTGCCCTGCGGCGAGAAGCTGGTGGTGCTGAGGCTGACGTTGCAGGCGTCACCCGGCTTGCCGGGCTTGCAGAGCCACACCGTCTTGGCGCTGGCCGAGCTGGGCAGCGCCCACACACACGCGAGCGCGGCAACCGCGAGCAGCAGTAGGCGTCCGCGCCGCATCGAGCGGCAGTCTAACCGGACCGCGACGGCGCCGTGCTCAGTACCTCCTGCACCGGCATCGGCTTGGCGATCGCGTACCCCTGGGCGTAGTCCACGCCGAAATCGCTCAGCATGCACATCGTCTCCAGGTCCTCTACTCCCTCGGCGACGGTGCGCTGGTCGAAGTCGCGGGCCAGGCTGACCACGGCCTTGACCACGTGCTGGCTGGCCTCGTTGGTCGGCAGGTCGCGCACGAACTCGATGTCGATCTTGAGCAGGTCAACCGGCAGGCTCTTCAGGTAGCGGAAGCCGCTGTAGCCCGTGCCGAAGTCGTCGAGCGCCAGCTGGCAGCCGAGCGCGCCGATGCCCTCGATGAACAGGGCGGCAGCCTCCTCGTCCTCGAGCACGGCGGTCTCGGTCAGCTCCACGACGATCAGCGACGGGTCGGCACCGGTCCGCTCCAGCTCCTTCCTGAAGTCGTCGATCAGGCCGGGCGCAGCGGTCGACCGCGCCGACAGGTTCAGCTCCACCGCATGCCCCTGAGCGGCGAGGCCGATCGCCTCGTGCATGACCCAGCGGTCGATGTCCACGATCAGCCCGTACGCCTCGGCAGCCGGCAGGAAGGCACCGGGGGCAATGATCGAGCCGTCGAGATCCACCATGCGCAGGAGCAGCTCGTGCTGCACGGTGTGGCCGCTCTGGACGTCGACGATCGGCTGGGCGTAGAGCACGAACCGATCCTCGGCGAGCGCGTCGCGTATGCGGCGGACCCAGGTGAGCGCCTCCATCTCCTGGCGCATGCGTTGCTCGGCCGCGAGCCGCTCGGTGATGTCGCTGAAGACCACCACCGTGCCGCGGACGCCGTCCTCCGTCTCGAATGGCGCGGACGTGAGCTCGACCGGAAGCTCGCTCCCGTCCTTGCGCGTGAACGTACCCTCGGCGGTGCCGTCGGCCTGGCGGTAGCCGGTTCGCTCGCGCATCAACTGCCCGACCAGATCGTCCTGGCACCACCCGAGCATCTGCTCGCCGGCCCGGTTCAGGTAGATCAGGCGGCCGTCGAGGTCGAGCGTGAACAAGCCATCGCCCATGCTGTCGGTGACCGTGCGCATGTAGTCGCGGGCCGCCCTCAGCTGCCGCTCGCCCTCGACGCGCTCGCTGATGTTCACCGACATCGTCACGATGCCGGCCGGCTGCCCGTCCGGGTCGAAGAAGCTCGCCATGCGCAGGTAGGCCGGGAAGCGCTCGCCGTCCTTGCCGGCGACCTCGAACT
>JAXDIH010000243.1:0-19977 GCA_034664105.1 Thermoleophilaceae bacterium | reverse complement strand
ACAGCTCCCAGCCGTCGCCGAACGCCCCCTCGGCGAGGGCGCGGTCCAGCGCGAGCATGCCCAGCTCGAACATGTTGCGCGCGGCGTGCGGCTCGGGCCGGGCGTAGAACAGCAGCCGGCGCGTCGTACGCCCGGCCAGCTCGGCGGCCGTGGGCGGCTCGACGGCGGTGATCGCGTTCTGGAAGGACGCCGACGCGGCGTCGCCCTGCGCCGTCCCCTGCGCGTAGACGCCGATCTCGCGCCGGCGGAAGAAGTCGCGCAGCAGCTCGGTCGAGAACAGGGCGGTGTGAGGGAAGGTGTACGACTCGCTCGCCAGCGCCGCGTAGGTGCCCATCGGGAACGTGAAGGGCTCGTACTCCTGGATCAGGTAGAGGAAGCGCTCGCCGCCGAGGTGGCGGACCGCCTGGTTCGCTATGTGAGCCGTCCACCAGGTGGTGGCGATGAAGCGGTCCGAGCGGCTCACCTCGACTCCCTGCGACTCACGGCCGAAGACGAACTCCACCCGGTCGGAAAGGCCGGCCAGGCCGCTGTAGCCCTCGAGCTGCTGCCTCCAGGAAGAGGGCAACGCGCCGACCGGGTCGACGGTGACGATCCGAACCCGCTCGCCGCGGTCGGCGAGGCGAGCCGCGAGGTTCAGCTTGCCGATGTAGCCCCCGAAGAAGTGGGCCAGGTCGATCGTCGGGATCAGGATGTTCACGCGCCGCGGGCCGTCGTCGAGGACGGTCAGCTCCAGCGGAGCGATCTTGGCGGCGATGCTGCCCACCTGCGGCGTTGCCGGCGCTCGCTTGCCCGGCTTCGGCATCAGCGAGGGCGGCGGGCGCCCGTCGATGCGGAAGCGCCGGCGCGGTCGCTCGAGCCCGCGCGTGCTCGCGACCACGATGTGCCGCCAGGCGAACGCGAGGCCCAGGCCCAGCTCCGCCCCGAGCGTCTCCGGCCGGCCCACCTGCTCGCGCACCGCGCGCCGCGCGAAGTCCACCAGCGCGAGCGGGGAGCGCTCGGCGCGCATGAAGCGGTCGATCGCACGGCGCTTGGCCGGGCTCATGCGATCCCCGCAGCGCATCTTGAGGATGGTCCCGAACTGCATCAGCCTGCAGCTGTCCACGAAGAAGTGCATGCGCCAGCGGCCGATGCGCTGGCGCGGGTTCTGGGGCAGCGCACGCAGCGAGCTGAGCCGCTCGCGCAGCCGCGTGATCTGGTTGGCGCCCGCGTGCCCGAGCACTGCCTCGCCGTGCTGGACGTAGTCGTACAGAGGCCGGTCGACGAAGGCGACGTCGCCGAGCGCCAGCGCGGTGAGCCCGATCCAGTGGTCGTGGAAGTGCGAGAACTGGCCGGGTGGAAACGGCAGCGCGTCGTCCAGCAGCTCGCGCGGGCACAGGGAGGCGGCCCCGGTCACCGAGTTCGCCATCAGCAGCGACGCTATGTCCGAGTGGTTGTTGCGCCGTTCGCTCCAGTAGGTGTCGGCGATCACCTCGCCGCTCTCGCGCACGATGCGCTGGTCGCTGTAGACGAGCTTGGCGTCGCCCAGCGCGCCGAGCAGCGTCTCGAGCTTGTCCGGATGCCAGACGTCGTCCTGGTCGGCCATCGCCACGTAGCTCGCGTTGCTCGGCGCGAGCGCCAGCGCGCGCTCGAAGTTGTGGTAGAAGCGCAGCCGCCGCGGCGAGCGCGAGAGCACGAACCGCGCGTCGCCGGCGAGCGCGTCCTGCATCTCGGCGAAGCGCTCGGGGCTGGAGCAGTCGTCGCTGATCACGCAGACCCAGTTGCGATGCGTCTGTGCGCGGATCGAGTCGACCTGGCGCATGAACAGGTGCATCGCCGGCTCGTAGGTGGCCATGCAGACCGCCACCAGCGGCCCGGCGGACGGCTCGGGCTGGTCGATCTCGACGGGCTGCTCCACGTGCGCGACCGTGGGCACACGAGCCAGGGGGACGACCGCCACTCGGCCGTCATCGAGCTCCGCACGCAGACGGATCTCGCATTCCTCCAACCCCACCCGCGGGGCGATCCGGGCCAACCCGCAGAAGCCGCTGCGGTAGCTGCGCATCTGCGGGTCGTCGGCCGAGTCGGGATCGGAGTCCAGCTCCGCGGCCGCCGAGATCTCGAGTCCGGGATGCACGCCGCGGAAGACGTCGCTGCGCGGCAGCGAGTGCAGCATCACGGGCTGGAGGTCGCCGTCGACGACGAAGCTCAGCGAGCGGACGCGCGCCCGCGGGGCGAAGCACCAGCCCGACACGAACACCGCGGTGCCGGCGCCCACCGCGAGGGTGCGCGGCAGCTCGTAGTCCAGACCGAACTCGATCGCGCCGGCCGGATCGAGACCGGCCGGGCCGGCCGGAGCGCGATTGTCCGTGAGAGCAGCCACAAGTCGTTGGACGCTACACCGTGTCCGAGGCACCGGCCGCAGTACGGTCGTCGCGGGTCAGCGTCCGACGCGCATCGCGTAGAGGTCGACTCGTAGCGTTCCAGACTTCCCCTCGAGCGCGATCGTCCGGGCCCCTGGGCTGAGGGCGTAGGGGCCGGGGTAGTCCGCCCGCGGCCCCGAGTTCATGATCAACCCGTCCGTCGCCGTTCCGGGGACCAACCGGTAGATCGCGGCGCCGTTGACGACGACGTAACGGGGAGCCGCGCGGTACGCCGTGGTGCGCAGGCGCTCGAGTCCCGAGACGCCGGCGCCGTAGATCTTCGCGAAGACGATGCTTCCCGACTCGGCGGCCGGAACGCTCACCGCTTCTCCGTAGCGCGTTCTCGTCGACCCGATCGGCTCCGGCTCCCCGCAGCGGTCGGGCACCTTGCCGAGCACCTGCCAGCGGGGGGTCGTTTGAAGCGGCACGTAGTTGCACAGCATCGCGATGGACTGGGCGGGCGGATCCCACGCCGGCCACCTTCCGTCGATCGCCGCCCTTGGATACTCGGGAGCCACGAGTGTCGTGTTCTCCTGGAGGATGCGGTCCGGGCCCGTCGGCGAGCGCAGCGCGTCCGAGTTCAACCGATCGAGCTCCGACGTGTATGCGGTCACGTCCTGGTAGACCGGCAACGGAGCCCAGTCGAGGCGATAGGCCCAGACGACCCCGGTCTCCCAGGGGTCCACGTGGACTGTGTGTCCCCGCAGCAGTGCGAGCGTGGAGCGCGGGAGGCCGTAGACGGAAGTCATGAAGGCCCGCGCGTAGGCGGTGGTGTCTTCGCGGCGCTTCCCGCTGACCAGGATGCGCATCTGATCGCGCGCCAGACGCAGGTGCGTCAGCGGATTGAAGTCGGGCCTCGAGTGTGGGGTGAACGGAAAGGCGACCGCGAGGCACGCCAGCACCGCGACGCCGGACACCGCCACGACGCGCTGCCGGCGAAAAGCGATTCCCGCCCCCAGGGCAACGGCGGTGGCGAAGAAGATCGACCGGTGACCCGGCTCCGCTCGTACGACAGCCTCCTTGTACAGCAGGAACGACGCCAGGCCGATCACCGCCGCCGCGGCAACACGCTGCCGGCCCGGCGAGGCGCCGATCGCCGCGCCCACGACGAGCGCCACCCCCACCGCCACTATGACCGGGAGATAGAGGCCGGACGAGGCGGGCGTTCCCATCACTTCGCTGTATCCCGAGAGGTTCTCGGGCGCCGTTCTGATGAAGTCGGGAAGGGTCCCGAGGCTCTGCCCCGCGGCGAGCCAGGCCGCCAGCACGCCGAGCACGGAGCAGGCGACGAACGTCGGCAGCTCGCGCCGCCAGTTCCGCTGACCCAGGATGGCGATCGCGCACATGGCGAGGATCAGCGGTCCGGATCGCAGCAGGGTCAGCGTCTCGATCGCGCCCAGGGCCGCTCCGCCGAACACCACCAGCCGCGATGCGAAGCGCGGAGGCTCTGGCGAGAGGGCCACGAGGCACCACACCGCGGTCAGCGCGACGGCGACGTCGATGCTCGCCGCGACGATGAGGATCAGGCAGGCCAGCAGAAAGGACGCGGCGGGGTTCAGCGTTCGGCGCAACGCCCAGACGAGACTCACGGCGAGCGCTACGTGCAGGACGCTCAGGTACACGAACGAGAGAGCCGCCAGGTCCCCGAACCAGAGCCAGGGGTGCCTGAGAAACCCAAGCGGCCCGAAGGGGAACACGATCTGGGTGCCGAAGTCGAGCCCACGGTGGGTGGCCATGTACAGGCCCGCCCACCAGCTCGAGTCGAGACCTCCGAAGGGCACGGTGAAGCGGAGGCGCCAGCTGACGAGGGCGGCGATCACGCCGAGGGTCCAGCTCGAGCTCAGAACTCGCAGGGGCAGCGGTTGCGGCTCTCGGCGGAAGCCCGCCCAACCGCTCACTTCGTCGCGAAGTAGGTAACGCTCGGGAAGGCTCCGCCGAGGTCGTCGGGGCGTGCCTCCAGCACCCGGCCGCCGCAGCGCTCGACCGCGGCGGTGACGCGCTCGGTGGGCATCGAGGTCATGCGCATCGGGTCCAGCCCGAGCCGCTCGTAGAGCACCTCGGCGGGGATCCCCAACCGCCGCAGCGCCGCGTACGCCCTGCGGCGCGGCTGGAGCCGGTTGCGCAGGGGGATGCGCGTGGGCAGCTGGAACACGATCAGCCCGCCGGGGCGGGCGATGCGCACGAACTCCGCCAGGTACGCGCGGATGATGCGGTGGTTGGGCTGGTGCTGGAGCACGATGTTGGAGTAGACGAGATCGAACGACCCGTCCGCCAGCGGCGCGAGGTCGCCCGCCACGCTCACTCGGAACTCGCACCCCGGAACGTCCGCGTTGAGACGCCGCGCCTCGGCGATCAGCGGCTCGGAGATGTCGAGTCCCACGACGCTGTCGAAGCGGCTGGCCAGCGCGCGGGTGAGCCGGCCGGGCCCGCAGCCGAAGTCGAGGGCGTGGGCGCGAGCCTCGGGCAGGCCCAGCCGGCTTGCCTGCTCCAGCATCGCCTCGACCTCGGCCTCGCCAGTGGCGAAGAACGCCGCCGGATCCCAGCCGCCGTGCTTGCGCTGCGGGTCGGTCAACACCGCCCAGTAGGGATCGACCGTCGCCAGGTCCTCCCACTCGCGCCGCTGTCGGCTCAATCCCGGCACCGCGCCAGTGTAGGTGCGCACCCTGGCCGCTGCTCTAGTGTGCCGGAGCCGTGAGAGTCGGCGTCGACGGCCGCAGCCTGCGGAGCTCGGCGAGCAGCCGCGGTGTCAGCCGCTACGTCCACCACCTGCTCGCGGCGCTGGGACGCGGCTTCCCCGGAGACGAGTACACGGTGCTGGTTCCCGCGGGCGCCGGAGTGGACACCGGCGAGCTCGAGGCAGCGGGGGTCGAGCTGCGCTCTCCCGCGGTCGACAGCCGGCTGCTGTTCGGAGCCGCGGCGCTCACCGGGCGGCCGCGAGTGGACCGCCTCCTGGGAGGCTGCGATGTGGTCTTCGTGCCGGCGATCGCGCCGGTCGCGGTCTCGCGCGAGGTGCCGCTCGTGCTCACCGTGCACGACCTCACGTTCGAGCACCGCCCCAAGGACTTCACGCCCTACTCGCGCGCTTGGCATCGCGCGGCCCGACCGCGCCGGCTCGCGCACCGCGCCGCCCGCGTGATCACCGTCTCGGAGTCGGTCAGGCGGGATCTGCTGTCCGAGTGGCGGCTGCCGGCGGAGGACGTGGTGAGCATTCCCTCCGGGCCGGGCAGCGCACCGGGCGAGCCGGGCAGCGCACCGGGCGAGCCGGCCCCGCTGCCGCCGGGCGTCCCGGCGCGCTACGTGCTCGCCGTCGGAGCCCTGGAGCCGCGCAAGCGCCCTGACCTGCTGGTCCAGGCTCACGCGCGTGCGCGCGCGAACGGCCTGGAGGCGGAGCTCGTGCTGGCCGGCGACGGGCCGATGCGAGGCGAGCTGGAGGGCAGCCAGGCCACGGTGCTCGGCTACGTGGACGACGCCACGCTGGAGGGGCTGTACGCGAACGCGCTGGCGCTGGTCTGCGTGTCGCGCGAGGAGGGCTTCTCGTTCACGCCGCTCGAGGCGATCGCGCGCGACACCCCCGCGATCGTCTCCGACCTGCCGGTCTTCGCCGAGACGCTCGGCGACGGCGCGCTGCGCGTGCCCCCGGGCGACGCCGAAGCTCTGGCGCACGCGCTGCTGGCGCTCGAGCGCGACGGCGAGCTGCGCGAGCGGCTGGTGACCTCCGGCAAGGCCGCGCTGGCACGGCTCTCGTGGGATCGCGCGGCGGCCGACACGCGTGAAGTGCTGCGCGAAGCGGCGCGCCCGTGAGCGAGCTGGCCGTCGTCACCGTGGTCCACGACTCGGCCCGCGAGCTGGCGCGGCTGCTGGCGTCGGTGGAGCGCTTCCTCGACCCCCGCCCCCACGTCGTGGTCGTGGACAGCGGGTCCCGCGACGGCGGCGCCGAGCTGGCGCGCGACCACGGCGCCGAGGTGGTGGAGCTGCCGCGGAACCTCGGCTTCGGAGCCGGCTGCAACGCGGGGCTGGAGCGGGTGAGCGCGCCTGTGACCGCGCTGCTGAACCCGGACATCGAGCTGCTCGACGCCGGCCTGCGGCGGCTGGCCGAGGAGGCGGCCGTCGGCGACGCGCTCCTGGTGCCGCGGCTGCTGAACCCCGACGGCAGCGCCCAGGACAGCGCCCATCCGCGGCCCGGAACGCTCGAGGCACTGATCCCCGCGGCGATCCCGAAGCCGCTGCTGCCGGCGTCGCTGCGGCTTCGCTACGAGCCCTGGCGCAGCTCCGAGCCGCGCGAGGTGGGCTGGGCGATCGCCGCCTGCCTGGTGGCGCGCACCGACCTGCTGCGACGGCTCGGCCCCTTCGACCCCACGGCGTTCCTGTTCTACGAGGACCTCGACCTCTGCATGCGCGCCGCCGATCAGGGCGTGGCCACGCTGCTGCGCCCGGCTGTCGAGCTGCGCCACGAGGGCGGGACGTCGGTGGCGCGGGCGCTGCCGGGACGGGGCCTGGAGCTCAAGGCAAGGCGCCGCCGCGAGGTCATGGCCCGGCGCGGGCGCACCGCGCTGGCGCTGGACGACGCGGCCGAGACATTGACCTACGCGGTCCGCTTCGCGGGGCGCCGCCTACTGCGGCGCGGGGGCGACTACGAGCAAGCCCAGCTGCGTGCCCTGCGGGCCGCGCGGCGGCCGCCGGCGGGCTGACGGAGCGCTCAGGGGCGCAGCTGCTCGCCGGCCCACGGGTTGAGCCGCGTGACCTCGCGCTTGGCCCTGAGTGCCTCCGCCCGATCGCGCGCCGACGCAAACGCGAGGAACCGCGCCTCGACGTTGTCGGGCTCGGTGGCGGCCACCTGTCGAGCAATGGCGGCCGCCTGCGCGCGGTGCCCCGTGGCCAGCAGCAGCCCGCCCTCCGTCAGGCGCGGGGCCTGGTCCGCGCTCAGGCGGCGGGCGTCCTTCAGGCCCGCCCGCGCGCGCTGTACCTCCGCCGGGGACACACGCACGCGCTGCGCGTGCAGCGCCACGGCTTCGGCGTCGGTCTCCAGCCGCGCGTTCTGAAAGCTCACGACCAGCCACGCGCCGGCGAGCAGCGCGAGCAGGAGCAATCCCCCTCGTATGAGCGTCGTGCCCATGAGGCGCGAGTTTACGACGGTTGCACTACTGTGGCCGAGGTGCGGAGAGCGCTGCCCGCCGTCGCCGCCGCGACCCTGATCGGCGGGACAGTCATCCTGGCCTTCTTTAGCGGTGGTTACTTCGACCGGCCGCGCATCGGCGCTGCAATCGTGGCCTGGGGGCTGGTCGCGCTGGCCGCGATCTTCGGCCGGCAGCCGCTCCCGCGCTCCACGGCCGGACGCGTCGCGCTGGCCGGCCTGATCGGCTTCTGCGCCTGGACGGCCCTCTCGATCAGCTGGGCTCCGCTCGCCGGCCGGGCGGAGGACGACCTCCAGCGCCTGCTCCTCTACCTCGGCGCGTTCCTTGCCGCGATGGCATGGTTCCGCGACGCGCGGGTCAGGCGCTGGGTCGAACCGGCCGTCGCCTTCGGGGTGCTCGTCGTGATCGTCTACGGCCTCTCCGAGCGGCTGCTCCCGGGCCTGATCGAGCTGGATCGCAGCCGCACCAGTTCGGGCCGGCTGGAGCAGCCCGTCACCTACTGGAACGCGCTCGGCCTGCTGGCGGTGGTCGGCCTCCTGCTCGCCATCCGGGTGGCTGGCGCCCCGGAGCGCTCGCGCGCCCTGCGCGGTGCGGCGGCGGCCGCGGGCGTCCCGATCGCCCTGGGGGTCTACCTGAGCTTCGCTCGCGGCGCCCTGGCCGCCCTGGCCGTCGGATTGCTCGTGATCGTCGCCCTCGCCCCTGGGATACGGCTCCAGCTGCGTGCCATCGTGGCCGTCCTGGGCGCGGGCACCTTCGTGGTGCTGGTGGCCAGCAGGCTGCCGACCGTCGAGTCCCTGCCGCTGCACGCCCAAGGCGACAGCGGCGATGGCCTGATCGCGCTTGCCGCGCTGCTGATCGGCAGCGCCGCTGCGCCCACGATCGCCCTCGCCACGTCTCGTAGAAGGCTGCCGGCGCCGCGGCTGCCCGCGTCGCGTGCGGTCACCGTCCTGACGGCAAGCGTGCTGGTGATGCTCGCGGGCGGCGTGGTGGTCGCTGCCTTCGAGGGGAAGCCGGACAGCGTCTCGCCGGTGCAGGGCGCGGACCCGGGGCGACTGGCGTCGATCGACACCAACCGCTACCGCTACTGGGACGTCGCGCTGCGCGAGTTCACGCGGCATCCGGTCGCCGGGCTCGGATCCGGTGGGTTCTCCGTCGTGTGGCTCAAGGAACGCGACCGCGTGGACCGAGCCGCGGATGCGCACTCGCTCTACATCGAGACGCTCTCCGAGCTCGGTGCGGTCGGCTTCCTGTTCCTGATGCTGTTCGGCGGTGGCGTGGCCGCCGCGCTCGTGCGGCTCTACCGGCGCGACCCCGGGGCGGCGGCCGGCGTGACCGCCGCGGTCGTGGCCTGGGCCTGCCACGCCGGCCTGGACTGGGATTGGGAGGTGCCCGCCGCCACCCTTCCCGCCGTGCTGCTCGCCGCGTGCGCTGTCGCGTGGAGCGAGGAGCCCCGCGAGCGACCCGCTGCGCAGGTGTCACAGCTCGGTCGACCTGCGGAGTCGCGGGCCATGATCTGCTAGGAATGGCCGGATGGCGACGAGAACAAAGCTTCGCTTTGCCCTGTTGCTGGTGCTCGTGCTGCCGGCACTGGCCCTCCCCGCCACGGCGGTGGCGCAGAGCGCCGGCGACCAGCAGTACGTGGATCCCTTCCAGAACGACCAGGGGAACTCGAACTCGCAGGACAACGGCAACGCCGACGGCAACGCCGCTCCCCCGAGTGACCAGGCGGCGCCGACCAGCGCCGCCCCCGAGACGAGCTCGACTGCCGGCGCGACGGCTGCCGACGACGCGGCGCTGCCGCGCACAGGCCTTCCGCTCGCTGGCCTGATGGTGGCCGGTGCTGCGCTCCTGGGCGGCGGGTTGACGCTCAGGCGACGTGCGTGAGCACCACCGCGCCGGGCGGCCGCACGGCCACCGCGCCCGAGTCCGCCACCGCCGCCTCCCCTAGGAGCCGGCTCAGCGGATACCAGAACGGGTTCCTCGCCGGGCAGCAGGCCCCGGTCGTGATCGACGCGCGCGCGGCCGCGCGGCGCGAGATCGGCGGCGTGGAGCGCGTGACGATCGAAATGGCCGCGCGCCTGCCCGCGCTCGACCCCGAGCGCTACGCGGTGATCCAGCCGCCGACGGCGCTCGCCTACCGAGCCGGCCACCTGTGGGAGCAGGCGCTGCTGCCGGTCACCACCCGCCGGGCGCGGCTGCTCTACTGCCCTGCCAACCTGGCTCCGGCCGCGTCGCGCCGCACCGTCGTGGTCGTGCACGACCTGGCCGCTCTGCGGCACCCCGAGTGGTACTCCCCGCCCTACGCCTCGTACCAGCGCCGCATCCTGCCGCTGCTCGCGCGGCGCGCGCGCCGGGTGATCGCGCCCTCCGAGTTCTCCCGCCGCGAGCTGGTCGAGGGGCTCGGCCTGGACCCGCGCCGCATCTCTGTCGTTCCCAACGGCGTGGACGAGCGCTTCTCGCCGGCGGCGGACCCCGAACCCGCGCGGCAGGCCCACGACCTCAAGGGGCCGTACGTGCTCGTGGTCGGCACGCGCATCGCGCGCAAGAACGTGGCCGTCCTGGAGACGGCGGCTCGCCACCTGAGTGAGTTGGGCATCGAGCTGGTCTCCGCGGGCTCGAGCCGCGCCTACATGCGCCCCGGCCAGACCCCGCCCATGCGCGCGCTCGGCTACGTCGACGACGCGCATCTACCCGGCCTCTACGCGGGAGCTCTGGCGCTCGCGATGCCGTCGCTCTACGAGGGCTTCGGCCTGCCGGTGCTCGAGGCGATGGCCAGCGGCGTCCCCGTCGTCGCCGCCAACACCACGGCGCTGCCGGAGACGTGCGGAACCGCCGCCCTGCTCGTCGACCCCAACGACGCCGACGCCCTCGCCGCCGCTCTCGTCGAGGCGGCGACCGATGAGGACACCCGGCGCAGGCTCGTGCCGGCCGGCCTCGAGCGCGCGCGCCAGTTCACCTGGGACCACAGCGCGCGCTTGACCAACGCGGCGATCGGCGAGGTGCTGGCCGAGGGCGAGCCGATAACCGTGTCGCGCCCCCGTCCCACGGGTCAGAACGACCGCCCGATCGGCATGGCGGTGTCCACGATCATCGTCAACCACGAGCGGCGCGAGCTGCTCGACGGCTGCCTCACCTCGCTGGAGCGGGCGCTCGGCGCCGTGCACGACGACACCGAGGTGATCGTCGTCGACAACGGCTCGAAGGACGGCTCGGTGGACCTGGTGCGCGACCGCTACCCGGAGGTGAAGCTGGTCGGGCTGGACCGCAACGCGGGCTTCGCGGGCGGCATCGCCCAGGGCATCGCACACGCGCAGGGCGAGTGGATCGCGGTGTTCAACAACGACACGACGGTCGAGCCGGACGCGATCGCGGTCATGCTCGATGCCGGACGCGCTCACCCGCGGGTGGGGTCGGTGGCCGCGCAGATGCGCTTTGCCGACCGCCGCGACGTGCTCAACTCGGCGGGGCTGGAGCTCGACCGCCTCGGCATCGCGGCCGACCGGCTGGTGGGCACGCGCCTGATCGACCACCAGGAGGAGGAGCCCTACGAGGTCTTCGGCGCCACCGGCGGCGCCGCCCTGTTCCGCAAGGACATGCTCGAGCAGGTCGGCGGCTTCGACCAGTCCTTCTTCGCCTTCTTCGAGGACGCCGACCTCGCCTGGAGGGCCCACGCCCACGGCTGGCGAGCGCTCTACGCCCCGCGCGCCGTCGTGTACCACCACCACTCGGCCACCGCGCATCACGGCTCGCCGACCAAGCTCTACCTCGTCGGGCGCAACCGCGTGCGCACGCTGGCCAAGAACGCCTCCATCGGGATGCTGCTGCTGAACGGGCTGTGGATGCTCGTCTACGACACCGCCTACGTGCTCTACGCGTCGGCCAGCGGCAGAACGCTCGCGCCGCTGCGCGGGCGACTGCGCGGCGTCGCCGAGTGGCGCCGCTACCGCCGTGCCGGCGAGCCGCACCGCCGGCCGCTCAGCCTCAGGAGGCCGCTCGGCTTCCGCCGTGCGCTCCAGCGCCACAAGGGCTACATGGATCACCAGGGCAACGAGCCCGGCCCGGCGTGAGCGCGGGCGCGAGCCCGAGCGAACGCTTCACATCCCGGTCGGCGATCGTCCACGACTGGTTCCAGGGCCTCCACGGGTCGGAGCGCACCGCGTTCGCGATGTTCGACCTGTTCGCGCGCGATCCGGACGTGCTCACGTTCCACGCGGCTCGTGAGCTGCTGCCGCGGCGCCTAGCGGAGGCGGTCCGCCGCGAGTCGCGCCTGGGCCGCCTGCCGGGGATCCGCCAGCGCGGCCACCAGCAGGGCCGCTGGCGCTGGCTGCTGCCGTACATGCCGTTCTGGTTCGAGCACCTCGACCTGAGCGACTACGAGGTGGTGATCAGCTCGTCGCACGCGTGCGCGGCCGGCGTGAAGACGTCGGCGGAGACGCTGCACGTCTGCTACTGCCACACGCCGATGCGCTACGTCTGGATGCCGGACACCGAGCAGGGACGGGTCCGGGGCTTCAAGGGCGCCGCGCTGGCCGCGGCGCGTGGCCGGCTGCGCAAGTGGGACCGGCGCGCGGCGCAGCGTCCCGACGTCTACGTGTGCAACTCCACCGCCGTGGCCGACCGGATCGAGCGCTTCTACGGCCGCGAGGCGACGGTCGTGCCGCCGCCGGTGGCCGTGGCCGACTTCCCGCGCGACGTCGAGCGCCAGCCCTCGCATTTCCTGTGGGTCCACCGCCTCGTTCCGTACAAGCGCCCGCTCGAGGTGGCGGAAGCGTTCCGCGGGCTGCCCGACCTGCGGCTGACGATGGTGGGCGTGGGTCCGCTCGAGGCAGAGCTGAGGGCGATGCTTCCACCCAACGTGGAGCTGCTCGGCTGGACCCCGCGCGAGCGGCTGGCGCAGCTGTTCGCGTCCTCGGCGGGCTTCGTCCACATCGGCGAGGAGGACTTCGGGATCTCGATGGTCGAGGCGCTGGCCGCCGGGACGCCGGTGCTCGCCGCCGACGTCGGCGGCGCACGCGACATCGTGCGGCCGGACCGCGACGGCGTGCTGATCTCCGACCCCACGGACCCGGAGCAGATCCAGGCCGGCGTGCGGGCGCTCGCCTCGCGCCAGTGGGATGCCGAGGAGCTGCGCCGCAGCGCGGAGCGGTTCTCGGAGGAGCAATTCCGGTCGCGTCTCGCCGCCGTCCTGCGCGCCCACGGCGCGAGCTGAGTCGTGGACGGCGAAGTCGCACGCCGGGTAGGGGTCGCCACCGCCATCAACTGGACGGCCTGGATCGTCGCCCGCGCGCTCGCCCTCGCCACGCTGGTGATGCTCACCCGCGCGCTCCCGACCGACGACCTCGGCGCTCTGCTGGCGGCGCTGGCGGCGGGCGTGCTGGGCGGGGCGCTGGCCACCGGCGGCCTCGGCGACGCGATCGCCCGCCAGGCCGCTGTCGCGGAGGACGGCCAGGTCGGCTTCGGCCGCGGCGACCTGCACCGCGCCCTGCGCCGCTTCGTGGCGGTGCTCCCACTCGTGCTCGTGGCCGTGGTCGTGATCACGGCGGACAGCTCGCCCGGTTTCGGCGCCTCTCAGGTGCTGGCTGCCTGCGTGCTCGCGGTGACGCAGGGCGCCACGACGATCGTGGCCTCGGCGTTCCGCGCGCGCGGCCAGCCCGGTCGCTTCGCCGTGGCCACGAACCTCGCCAGCTCGGTGGGCCGCGCCGCGATCGCGCTGGTGGCGCTGGTGGGCGGGCTCGGCGGCGGGCCGGTCATCTGGGCCTTTGCGGCGGTCAACGCCGTGGTGGCGCTGGCCACCTGGCGCGACGCGGTACGCGACCTGCCGGAGACCACCAGCACCGTCGAGGGCGAGGGAGCGCTCCAGCTCGGCGGCATGGTCTGGAGCCTGCTCGGCAACCTCGACGTGGTCGCCGTGGGGCTGCTCCTCGGCGCCGGGTCGGCTGGCGTGTACTCGGTGTCGCTGCGCGTGGCCGAGTTCAGCGCGCAGTTCGTGGTGGCGATCAGCCTCTTCTACCTGCCCGAGGCGACCCGGCTCGTCGTGTCCGGGTCGCGCGAGGCGCTGCTCTCCCTCTACCGCGCCGCCTGCCGCTGGTCGGCGGCCACGACGCTGCTGGCCGCGGGGGTCGGGTTCGTCGCCGCCCCCGACATCGCCGCGATCCTCTTCCCCGACGATCCCGGGCCGAGCACCACGGTGCTGCGCATCCTGTTCGTGGGCTACGCGGTGCAGGGCAGCCTCGGCGTCAGCTACTCGACCTTGGCGGCGATCGCCGCCTACAAGGAGATCCGCATCTCAGCCCTGGTGTCGCTGCCGCTGGTCGTCGCCGGCACCGCGGCGCTCGTAGAGCTGTGGGGCCTGACCGGGGCCGCGACCGCCACGCTGGCGGCGTATGTGGGCCTCAACGTCTGGTGGACCGAGCGCGCCACCGCGCTCCTCGAAGCGTCCCCGTTCGACTCGCGCTACCTGCGTGCGCTGGTGGCGTGCGCAGCCGGCTGGGTCGCCGCGGCGCTGGCCGCCTGGCTGCTGGCCGACGCCGCGCCGGTGGCCACGCTGGCCGCGACCGTCGTCGCCGGGCTCGCGACCTGGACCGCTCTGCTGCCCGCATCCGGCGCCCTCGGTCCGACCGAGCTGGCCGTGCTGCGGCGCGGCGCGGTGCGTGCGAGCTAGCCGCCCTCGCGCCGGCTGAGCGCGAGCCGGTAGGCGCCGTCCAGCCCCTCCGCCTGGCGCTCGACGCTGAACAGGCGCCGCACGCGCCTGCGGGCCGCCGCCCCCAGGGAGGCGCGCAGATCGGGGGCACCCGCGAGCCGCTCCACCGCCGCCGCGACGCCGGCCACGTCCTCCGCCTCCACGAGCAGGCCCGCGTCGTCGCCGAGCTGCTCGGGGATGCCGCCCACGCGACTCCCCACGACCGGAAGCCCGACCGCCATCGCCTCGAGCACCGCCATCGGGCAGGGATCCATGCGCGAGGGCAGCACGAAGATGTCCCACTCGGCCAGCTCGGCGAACGGGTCCACGCCCGAGCGATGGACCACGTGCTCGGCCAGGGCGCCGTCCAGCACCCGGCGCGCCCACGGGCGCTCGCCGCCCACCACGAGGTCGCCGACCATGCGGAACTCGAGCTGGCCGCCCCCGTTGGCCAGTTGCCGCGCCGCCGCGAGGAAGACATCGCTGCCCTTGCGCTTGCAGATCGTGCCGAGCGTGCCGACCACGAGAGGGCCGGTGCCGTCCGTGGCGGCGCGCGCCTGCCGCGGGGACTCCACGCCCGGGTGCACCACGGTCGCCTCGACGCCGCGCCGGCGCAGCACCGCCGCCACCGCCTCGGAGACCGCGACGACGACATCGGCCCGGCGCGCGAGCCGGGCAGCCACCAGGCTGCGCGGGTCGTCGGGCAGCACCTCGTGGACGTGCAGCACCACCGGCGCCGTCGCGCGCCGGCGCGCGGCGAGCTCTGGAAGGGCCAGCAGCGTGTTGGCGTGCACCAGCCCGCCGTCGTGGGCCCGCAGCCACGCCCGCACGCCGCGCAGGTAGGCGGGCATGCTGGCCAGCCGCCGGGCCGGCCCGGGTGGCTCGCGCAGGCTGCTCCAGCTGAAGCGCAGCAGCCGCTCGGCGGTGGCCACCTCGTAGCCACGCCGCTTCAGCTCCTGCTCCGCCGCGCCGCGCCCCGGCGCCCAGAACGTGAACGCCCAGCCGCGCCGCTCCAGGTGCGGAATGACGCGCAGCAGAGACAGCGTGGCGCCGCCGAGCTGCGGCTCGTGCAGCACCACCGCGACCTCGCGGCGGCTCACGGCGTCGCTTGCGGCTTGGCCTTGGCGCCGAGCGCCTTCAGGAGCCGGATCCGCCCCGACAGGTAGAGGTTCTCGGCCAGTCGCCACTCGCCGTCCTCGCGCACGAGGTTGATGCCCCGCGCCGTCCGCTCGATGTCCTTGCGGCCGTTCGGGTTCACGGTCGCAGTCTCGAGCATGAGCAGCACGGTGGCACGGTTGCCTCGCACGTCCACCTCCACCAGCCGCGGCCGCCGGTCCAGGCCGAGCGCGTTGGCGCCAAAGCGAAGCTGGTCATCCAGCTCCTGGGGCGTGATCTCCACGGACTTCGCGTAGTAGCGCGCGGCATCGGTGGCGTTGTCGTACTGGAGAGCGCGCCACCACTCGAACGTGACCCGCGTTGGCGACCCGGCCGGCCAGCGTTGGGTCTGCTCGGCGGTCAGCACCTGCGGCGCCTTCACGGACTCGGTCACGGCGTCCCTGCCGAGCGACCCGCAGGCGCTCAGCACCACGGCCGGCAGCGCTACGAGGGAGAGCCACCGCCCGCTCACGCGGCCGTCCTCGCCCCCGCCAGGCGCGGAAGTCGTCCGAACAGATGCACGGCGATCAGGAACGGCACCACGAGCGTCAACGTGAAGCCGAGCGCGATCGAGAAGGTGTCGGCGACCAGCTCGTAGAGGACCGTCAACAACAGCGCGTAGAGCGCGATGCGGTACTCCCGGCCGGGACCGGTTCCGCGCAGCAGGCCGAGCAGCGCATGGCAGAACACGCCAATCAGGAGCGCGCCGATCGCCACGCCCGGGAAGCCGAAGTCGATGTAGAGGTCGCCCACGGCCGTCGGCGGCCGCCCGGCGGCGAACCGCTCTCCCCACACCGCCCGCCGGAACAGGATGTCGCCGCCCTCGGGCTTGCCGGCGTCGATCTTGCGGGGGACGTACGAGCGCACGCCGTCCAGGAGGAAGCGGCCGCGCTCGTGGCGCAGGTTGCGGCCGTACAGCGTCGTGGCGAACAGGACCTGGTCATACGAGGTGGTGTCGTTGAGGATCACGCGCTGGTCGAGAACGTGCCGGGCGCTCTCCTCCGTCGCCTTTCGCAGCGAGCCGTCGCCGGCCAGGTTGCGGAACACGACGAACGAGCTGACGAACGCCAGGAACAGCGCAGCGCCCACCACCAGCTCGCGGACACGCCAGCGGCGCCGCAGGTAGTTGACGATCACCGCCAGCGCCAGCAGCAGGATCAACACCCGAGCGCGCGAGCCGGCGACCACGAAGAAGCCGCAGACCGCGGCGACGCACAGCCCGAGCGCCACCCATTCACGGCGGTCGGAGGGCTTTCGCCAAGCGACCCAGACGGCGAGCGCCGCCGGCGCGAACCCGGCGAGGAAGAACAGCACGAAGCTGTCGGAGAGGGCCGCCTGCGCGTTTGCGGTCTCGATCGACTGGACGGGCCCGCCGGCGCGGATGACGATGGCCGCCTGGGCGGCGAACCCGATCGCCAGCGCCAACCCGATCGCAGCCGCCTGGTTGATGGGGCGGCCCGGGCGCAGGGTGCCAAGCCGCCGCCCGAGCCCGAGCGTCACGCCCAGCCGGTAGCCGGCCAGCAGCAGCACCAGGAACAGCGCGCAGGCGCCGCTGGCGCGCCCGAGTGCCGTGGCCAGCGGCTCCCCGAGCCGCTGGCTGACGAACAGAGCTACCTCCTGACCCTCGAGGAGCACCAGGTCCCCGACCTCGGTCCTGGGCCTGAAGTAGCTGTAGAGATCGCGCCAATCGACGAACAGCTGCAACGGTCTTCCCACGAAGAAGATGGCGCTGACGAGGGCCAGCAGCGGCAGCGGCTCGAACAGCCTGCCGTGCGCCCCGAACCAGACCACCACCGGCAGGCTCGCGGCGGCGCAGATCGCGAGCCACCACCAGGCCACCGGAGACCCCGTGGCCAGCACTACAGCGCCAGCCGCGAGAGCCCCGGACACCGCGACGACGACCACCGGCGAGAGCATGCTCGGCCGGCGATGCATGGGGTGGGCGGAGGCGGGGGTGCTCGAGGTGGCCATACTGGCTTGCTTCGCCGCCACGGTAGCTCAGGCTGGGAGCCTCACGCGCCGGCCCGGTTCCCCGTAGCGCTGGCCGGAATGCTGGGCTATGGTGGATCGCCCTGCAGCCGGTTCGCACAACACGACTCCAAGCGTCTCCGACGCCGCTGCGAGCGACCGACCACCAGCTTCGGCGTGGGCGCACGCGCAAGGATGTTCTCCGACGGCGACTTCTGTTCGCCGCCGATGTCCTCACCTTCCTGATTTCGATCGGCGTGATGACCGCGGTCGAGGGTACGACCGATCCCCTCTGGGGGCTGGCCACCCTACCGGTCTGGATGCTGATCGCAAAGCTGGAGGGCCTCTACGACGCCGACCATCCGAAGATCTGGCACCTCACCAGCGACGAGGTGCCCGCGGTCTTCCACTGGGTGACCCTGTCGACGGCCGCAACTCTGTTCTTCATCCGCGCTCTGCCGGACGAGACGATCACCCTGCAGACCGCGGTCGCCCTGTACGTGACCGCGCTCTCGTCGGCCTTCCTGTTGCGCTCGGCGGCGCGGGCCATCTGGCGCCGCCGCGTGCCACCCGAGTGGGCGCTGATCCTGGGCAGCGGCAAGCTCGCCGATGCGGTGGCGCGGAAGCTGGCTCTCGAGCCCGGCCATCACCTGTCCGTCCTGGAATACACGGCGCAGTGGGACACCGACGGCCACTCGAACGGGGAGGGCTCGTCGCGGCTCGCGGTCGAGAGCCTCAGCAAGGAGGACCTCGAGTTCCTGCTCAGTGAGACCGGCGTCGAACGCGTCGTACTCGCCGTGCCGGAGCTGGACGAGGTGACGCTGGCGCGGGTTCTCTCGGCCTGCCGCTCCGCGGGCGTCAAGCTGAGCGTGATGCCGCCCATGCGGGCGATGCTCGGCACCGCGGTGCAGCTCAACCACATCGCCGAGATGCCGGTCATCGAGTACGGCACCTGGGGCACGTCGCCCTCCACGATGTTGATCAAGCGGGGCGTGGACGTTGTCCTGTCGGCCGTGGGCCTCGTGCTGCTGGCGCCGCTCATGCTGGCCACCGCGATCGCCGTGCGCCTCACCTCGCGCGGGCCGGCGCTGTTCCGGCAGGACCGCGCCGGGCGCAACGGCAAGCCCTTCAAGATCCTCAAGTTCCGGACGATGTGCCATGACGCCGAGGAGCGCATCTCGGAAGTCATCTCGCCCGACGAGCTGGTGGAGCCGATGTTCAAGCTGCGCGAGGACCCGCGCGTGACCAAGATCGGTCGCTTCCTGAGGCGGGCCAGCCTCGACGAGCTGCCACAGCTGCTGAACGTGCTGCGCGGCGACATGAGCCTGGTCGGCCCCCGCCCCGAGGAGCTGTGGCTGGTCGAGCGATACGGCGAGACGCAGCGCTTCCGCCTGGAGATGCGACCCGGCCTGACCGGGCCGATGCAGGTCCACGGCCGCGGGGAGCTGAACTTCCAAGAGCGCCTGGCCGTGGAGCGCGAGTACGTCGAGAACTACAGCATCCGCAAGGACGTGAAGATCCTGCTGCGCACCGTCTCGATCATCTGGCGCGGCCCGGGCGCGTACTAGCGCAGGCTCACCAGGACCAGATCGCCCTGCAGCTCGAGCGGGAGGTCCCGCACGCGGTCGCGGCGCATGACCGGCTGGGCGGAGCGACTCGGCCGCCAGACCTCCACGTCGCGGGCGCCAAAGCCCTCGAAGGACAGCTGGACCGGCACCGTCCCAGGGTCGAGCGCCTTGCGCGCGTCGCGATCCCAGACCGAGACGGGACGCCACAGCGCGATGGCCAGCGAGCCGTCGGAGCGGCCGAGCTCGACGTGCTCGATCGGGTCGTCGCCGTCGGTGTGGAGGCTCCACGCAACACTGCCCGCGCTCGGCCCCGGCGAGCGGCGGACCGCAGCGATCAGGGTCTGGATGGCCGTGAAGGCGGGCTTGGGCGAGAAGTCGTTGCGCAGCAGCCCGAAGTGCCACTCGGGCTCGGTCAGCCCGGGATCGGGGTGCTCGTCGAGCAGCTCGTAGATGAACGTGCGGCGCACGCCGGCCCCGAAGGCCGTGACCAGCAGGCGCGGCAGGTAGTCGGCGGCGGCCTGCTCTGACGCGGGCGGCTGCCCGGCCGTCGCGGCCAGTGCGTTGTGGTAGCCCGTCTCCGTGAACTCCGCCTGGCGGCGGGCGGCCGTCGCGTGCCAGTCGTCGAGCGCCAGGGCGAGCGTCGGCTCGGGCGGGTCGCCGCCGGAATAGGGGTGCCCGTTGAAGAGGCCTGGCAGGTCCGCCGGCAGCTGCGCGCGGCTGGCTGGATCGATGAAGCTGGGGCCGATCACAACCGCCCCCGGCGCCTGCTTTCGTGCCGCAGCAGCAAGCGCCGGCATGTAGGTGCGCAGCTTCGCCGGCCAGCTTGGATCCCCGCGGCTGTCGAGCTCGTTGGGCGCCTCGACCGCGTCGATGCCGTCCCCCAGCACGGAGACGGAGTCGGCGAGCCACTGGGCCGGGTCGCTCTCGGTGTCGCCGCTGCCGAGCGTCGCCCTGATGCCGCCCGCGTGGGCGGCGCGCAGCCCGTCGGCGAGCGGCCCGGTCCGGGGCGGCGCCGCCTCGCGGATGTTGCGGACGCCCAGCTCTCCCAGCTTCGCGATCACGTCCGCGCCCCGGCC
>JAXDIH010000239.1:0-30996 GCA_034664105.1 Thermoleophilaceae bacterium | reverse complement strand
GAGGCCCCGTGGCCGTGGCCCTCGAGGGTCCGGACCTCGGCTCGCGGGATGGCCGCGGCAAAGGCCTCGGTCGAGCGGTGCGCCCAGCTCGGGCTGCGCGAGCCGATCAGCAGTAGCGTCGGGGCGGCGAGCTCGCCCAGGCGCAGGTCCGCCATGCTGAAGCCGCGCTCCTCGTGCAGCTCGCGCGGCACGGTGTGCGCCACCTCCAGGCGCGCCCGCCAGGCCGGCGTGCCCTTCATGGCCTCGATCTCCTCGTCCGAGTAGCCGCCGACGTCGCTCATGAAGTCGCTCATCGCCACGTCGCGATCGCCCGCCTCCACGTGGCTCTCGAAGCGCTCGGCCCAAGCCTCGTCGGCCAGCACGCCGCCCATGGGAGCCTCGTACAGGGCCAGGGCGGGCAGCCCGTCCAGGCGCGCGGCCGCCCCGGCCGCGACCAGGGCGCCGTAGGAGTGGCCGAACAGCAGCGCGCCGGGCCCGGCCTCGCGCATGACGGTGGCCACGTCGTCGAACTCCGCCTCGATGGCGTAGGGGTTGCCGTCGCCGGACTCGCCCCGCCCGCGCCGGTCGACCGTCCAGGTCGAGAACCGGTCGGTCAGATGCGGCCGGACGAGGTCGAAGCTCCAGCTGCCCGATCCCGCTCCGTGGACCATCACGATCGGCGTCCCCTCGCCCTCCACCCTGTAGGCGATCCGCACGCCATCGGGAGCTGTCACATGGCGCATCAAGGTGGCGCGACTATACGCAGGCCCCGGGTGCCCAGAGGCCCACACGACGGTCGCGCGCCGTGCGCGCCGCCGCCACCAAGCGGTCGGCGAAGCGGTCGTTCGGCGGGATCGTGAGCGCCCGCGCGTAGCCGCGCCGGACCAGCAGGAGGTTCAGGAAGCGCCCATCGCCGGTGTACACGTAGGCCAGCGCGCGGCCGTAGCGGTCGCGCTTCTCGATGTCCAGCGAGTAGCGGGCGCGGGCGCCGAGCGGCAGCAGGCGCTTTACGAACGCGGACGCCTGGCGTCCGTAGCACTCCACCTGCCCGTAGACCTCGGGCGTGTCCACGCCGATCAGGCGCACCTTGCCGATGCCGGACAGCCAGAGCGTGTCGCCGTCCGTGTGCTTGGTGACCCGCGCCTCGACGGGCTTGCCGAGCGCCGCTGACTCGTCGCGCTCAGAGGCGCCGCAGCCAGCGAGCGCAACGAGGGCTATCACCGGGAGCGCCCTAGCCGCTCGCAGAGCGAGCATGGCAAGGACGCAGGGAGTGTGGCGTGCGCACGCACGCGAGCAACCGAGGACGCCGCCAGGCGACGCTCCGCGAGCGGCTAGTTGTCGGAGCCCATTCGGTCCCAGCAATACAGCTCCACCGCCTCTGCGGCGAGCTGCCGCAGCCGGGCCGGTGAGAGCCAGGGCAGGACCGTGTCGAGCGCCTGCTCCTCGCTGACCCCGGCGTCGAAGGCGTCCTCGCCCTTGAACCCGGCGGCGATCCGCAGCGCCTCGCGGCGGTGCTCGCCCAGCCCGGTGAAGGCGCCGAGCAGGAACTCCTTGTTGGCGATCGGCTGGCCGACCTCGAGGGAGGCGTGCCAGGCAGCAAGGATCGAGAGGTCGTCCTCGTCGAGCTCCTCGACGGCCTTTGCATAGTGCACCAGCAGCTCGTCGTCGGGGATCTCGTCGACCCACGCGCGCACCACCTCGCCGAGCAGCTGGCGGCGTGCTTCACGGCCGACGCTCTCGGCGACGACCCTAATCGCTTCCTGTGGCTCGATGAAGCAGAGAGGCATCTGCCCTCGCTCTCCTTCTTTTTCGCACAACGGTCTGCCGGAGAGTAGGTGCGGGACCTGACGGAAAGAGGGATTCAGCCCGGTTGCAGCGTGTATTGCTCGTCCCAGGAGCAAAGCGCGGCGCGACCGGGGCAATCGCCGCACAGCTCCAGGTGCGGTTTGGGGCTGGGCTGGAAGCGTCCCTCGACCACGCCGGCGGCCAGCCCGAGCAGCTCAGACTCGAGCCGATCGGCGTCCGCGGCGACGTAGGTGGCGACCGCCGGCTGCTCGGGCCGCTCGAGGAAGCAGTAGACGACCTCGACCCGCTCGGCGCCGCCGCGCAGGCCCGCGAGGGCGTAGACGAGGCGCTGGGTCGAGTACGACTCGGCGATCAGCTCGGCGGGGTCGCGCCCGGCCAGGGCGTCGCTCTTGTAGTCGACCACGAGCAGGACGTCAGGCTCGGTGGCGTGCACGTCCACGACCCCGTTGATCAGGAGGCTGCGGCCGCCGGCGCCGGGTGGCGTCAAGGTGAACGCGAAGGGCAGCTCGGTCCGGACCCTGGTCGCGCGCGCGATGCGCCCGCGCAGCTCCGAGGCGGCGAAGCGCTCGACCATGTCGCGCAGGTCGGCCACCTCGTCACTCAGCACCGTGGCGCCGTGCCCCTCGATCAGCGCGGCGACCTCGGCTTCGGCCGGCACCACCGGCGCGGCGAAATCGAGCCGCTCGAGCAGCTCGTGAACGAGCGTGCCGCGCAGGCGCGCGCCCAGCCCCACCTGGGGCACCGCGTCCGGCGCGAACGGCGACTCGACGCCCGGCAGCCGCAGCGCCTTCTCGAGGTAGAAGCGGTAGGAGCAGCGCCGGTAGGCCTCGAGCCCGCTGTAGGAGAGCCGGCTGACCGGCAGGGCCCGCGGCGCCGGCAGCGTGCCCAGGCCCAGCTCCGGCTGGGCGTCGCCCCCGACCGGCTCGGGCTCGGGCAGCGCCGGGACCCGATCGGCCGCGGGCAGCAGCTCCTCCACCCCGGCCGGCCTCAGCTCCGTGACGCGCACGTGCGGCCCGGAGACGCCGCGCAGCAGCCAGCGCATGGGCTCCTTCATGTCCTCCGGCTCCTTGGGCTCCTCGAGGTCCGTCGCCCCGCTCAGGACCAGGTGCTCCTTCGCGCGCGTGACGGCCACGTAGAAGACGCGCTTCTCCTCCTGCTCCCCCACTTCCCTGTCGCGCTTCTTCATCTCGGCCAGGCGCGCGCTGTCGATCGCGCCCCCGCCGAGCGAGGCGAGCCGCAGGCCGGTCAGGCCGTCGTCGGAGATGCGCAGCCGCGCGTCGTCCTCGCGCCCCTCCTTGCCGAGATCGGCGACGCAGACGACCGGGAACTCGAGCCCCTTGGCGCGGTGGACCGTCATCAGCCGGACCGCGTCGAGCGCCTCGGCCTCCAGCGGCGCCTCCCCCTCGCGCGGCTGCACCACGTCGCGCTCCGCGAGCGTGTCGATAAAGCCGCGCAGGTCGCGGCCCTCGTCGGCCTCGTACTCGCGCGCCATCCGCATCAGCTTGCGGACGTTGGCCATGCGACGCCTGCCCTCATGCAGGGACAGCACGTGCCGGTCGTAGCCCGTCTGCGTGACGGCCCGGTCGATCAGCGTCTCGAGCGACACCTGCGGCGCGGTGCGGCGTTCCGCGTCGAAGAGCTCCACGAACGCGGCCAGCCGGCGCCGGTCGGCCGCCGGCAGCAGCTCGGCCAGCTCACCGGGCTCGCGGAGCACCCACCACGGGTCGCGCTGCGCCCGCCGGGCCTCGAGCCCGATCAGCGCGACCGCGTCGAGCGACAGCCCGCCCAGCGGCGACGCCAGGACGCTGTACACGGCCAGCTCGTCGAGCGGGTTGGCCAGCGCCGCCAGCCAGTAACGCAGGTCGGTCACCTCCTGCTGGTCCCAGTAGCCGCGGCCGCCGACGACGTGCGTCGGGATGCCACGCTCCGCGAGCGCGCGCTCGTAGAACCTGATGCTGGTCGTTGCCCGGAACAGCAGGACGATGTCGCGCCACTCCCAGCCGCCCTCGGCGCGCAGCTGGTCGACCCGCTTGGCCAGCAGGCGCGCCTCGGCCGCCCGCCACGCCGGCAGCCCGTGCATCGCGGCGCCGAACGGGTCGTCGGTGCCCAGTGCCCCGTCCCAGCGGCCCTTCGCGCGGTCCTTGTCGACCACCAGCAGCTCCACGGACGGCGACACGCGCGCGTCGCCCTCCCGCGCTCCGGGCGCCTCGCGCAGCGCCTCGAAGCCGTCCCAGACGCTCGTGAAGCCGCGGTCGATCGCCTCCAGCACCTCGCCGCGGCTGCGGAAGTTGACGGCGATGCTCTCGGCCCGGCCGTCCGCGCTGGCCCGCGCCCAGTGGCGGCGGAACACCTCGACGTCCGCGTGGCGGAAGCCGTAGATCGACTGGTTCTCGTCCCCGACGCGGAACAGGTTGTTGCGCTCGAGCAGCTCGAGCAGGTCGTTCTGGAGCGGATTGGTGTCCTGGAACTCGTCCACCAGCACGTGGTCGAAGCGCTCGGCGTACTGCCGGCGCAGCCCCTCGTCGCCCGCCAGCAGGTCGTGCGCCAGCAGCTCGAGGTCCTCGAAGTCCAGTGCCGAGCGCGCCCGCTTGCCCTCGGCGTAGCGGCCGCCGTAGAGGTCGAGCAGGACGCGCAGCAGCGAGTGGTCGCGGTACTCGCTCTGGGCGATGCAGAGCCCGGCGTACGCGCCCAGCGCCTCGCGGTACTCGTCGCAGGCGTCGGTGCAGAGCGCCTTGGCGTTGCCGCCGAACGACAGGTCCTCCAGGTAGCGGGGAGCCGCCAGCTCCCCCTGGGGGACACGCTCCAACATGGCCGCGCACCTCTCCACCCTGCCGAGGGCCCTCCCCACGGCCTTGCCGTCCCCGGCGGCTCCGAGCTCGCGCAGCGCGGCCGTGACGGCCGTCTCCAGCCGCTCGCGCTCCCCAGCGGCCGGCGGCGGCTGCGCCTCCTTGAGCGCCGGGCGCCGCTCGCCCCGGCTGCGCAGCCGCGCGTGGGCGGTGCGGACCATGTCGCGCAGCCCGTCCGCGGTGTAGGCCGCGACCATCTCGAGCCCCACGGGATCGTCGCCCTCTCCGAGGAACGCCTCGAGCGCCTGGTCGAAGGCGTCGGTGGCGATCCGCTCGGCCTCCAACTCGTCCAGGACGCGGAAGTCCGGATCGATGCCCGCCGTGAGCGCGTGCGCCCGCAGCACGCGCGAGCAGAACCCGTGGATCGTGGAGATCCAGGCGGCCTCGGCGGCGCGCGCGTCGGCGCGCCGGTCGAGCTCGAGGAAGCGGGCCCGGACGCGGGTCCTCATCTCGGCGGCGGCCTTGTCGGTGAACGTGATCGCGAGGATGCCCTCCACCGGCACCCCGTCCTCGATCACCGAGCGCACGAAGCGCTCCACCAGCACCGTGGTCTTGCCGGTGCCGGCGCCGGCGCGCACCATCAGCGAGCAGTCCCGGCGGGCCACGGCGCGTTCCTGCTCCGGGGTGAGCCGGTCGGCGCTCACCCGTCGCACCTGCAGATCGACGGGTACGAGCAGCCGCCCTCCCAGGAGCACTGGTCGGGGTTGCAGCCCAGCTCCCCGCGGCGCATGCGGCCGTCGGTCTCGCGCACCTGGGTGAGCGCCCAATCGAGCTTCTCGCGGAACTCCTCGGGAGGGAGCACGTCGTTGGCCTTGAAGGCCGAGCCGAGCTCCTCGACGTCGTCGGCGACCATCCCCCGCGGCGAGTCGGAGCTGCCGAGCGGCAGGTAGACGCCACCGGCGGCCCGCAGCCCCAGCAGCTCCTCGACGACGAGCATGTAGAGAGCGGCCTGGAAGCGGTTCTCGCGCTCCCACGAGGCGACCTTGTAGGAATCGACCCGCTTGCCGCTCTTGTAGTCGATCACGAGCGCCATGCCGTCGCTCGTGTCCACGCGGTCGATGCGGCCGCCCACCCTCAGCCCGGGCGCGATCTCGACGGGCGCGCCGTGCTCGCCGTAGCCGAAGGCGAGCTCCAGGTGCTCGGGCTCGAAGCTGCCGTCGCGGGTGGACTCGCGCTCGAGGAAGCTCATCAGGTCGAACTCCAGGCGCCGGGCCGCCGCGCGCACGCGCGTCTGCTTGGGCGAGAGCTGGAAGTCCGAGCGCTGCGCTGTCATCTCCTCCATCAGGAGCTGCTTCGACCGTGTCAGGTTCGCGAGCGTGACGCGGCGGTCGCCGGTCTCCTCGCGCAGGCGCTCGAACACGCGCTGGAGCACGGAGTGGGCGTAGCGCCCGCGCACCATCTGCTCGGGATCCGGCACCAGCTCCTTGGGCCGCAGCACGTTGTTCACGAGCCACTTGACGGGGCAGTCGGCGAAGTTCTCGAGTGCGTTCGCCGACACGGTCTCGCGCGCGTCCAGCTGCTCCAGCAGCGCCTGCACGGTGAGCGTCCCCGCCGTCGTCTCCGCTCGGCGCGGGCCGGACTCCGCCAGCGACCGCTCCAGCTCGCCGGCGGTCGGGGCGTCCTCAGCGGGCCAGGTGACCTCGGACAGCGAGCGCTTGCTCTCCTGGGCGCCGGCCAGCAGCAGGTCGCGCACGTCCTCGACGAAGAACGACTGCGGCTGCGGGTTGCCCTCCTCGTCGCTCGACCGCGACGACAGCACCAGCAGCCGCTCCGCCCGTGAGCAGCAGACGTAGAACAGGTAGCGCTCGCGGTCAAGGCGGTCCTCACGCACCGGCAGCCGCAGTCCGCTGGCCGCCGCGATCGCGCGCCGGTCCTCGTCGGGCAGGAACGGCTCGGGCGAGGCGCCCTTGGGGAACTCGCCCTCCTGCAGGCCGCACACGAACACGGCGTCGAAGCGGCGCGCCCGGATCGCCTCCGGCTCGGCCACCTGCACGCGGTCGGGCTGGGGCGCCTCGCCCAGCCGCACGCGCAGCTCGCTCAGCACCGCGTGCACGCGCTCAGGACTCAGCCGCGTGCTCGGATCGGCCTCGACCACCGCGCGCAGCTCCGCCAGCGCCTCGCGCGCCGCCACGTACACGCGCGGGTCGTCCAGCTCGGGGCCGCGCAGGACCGCCGCGCGCCGCTCGTAGGGCGCGGCGAACAGCCGGCCGAGCTGGCGCTCCAGCTCGGCGAGGAAGGGGGCGCCGCCGCCGGCGTGGCGCAGGCGGTCCAGGTCGTCGAGCTTCCACCGCTCCGCCTCCCAGAGCGCGCGCGCCTCGGCGGCGGCGTGGGCGCCGTCGCGCCGCACGGCGGCCTCGAGCCGGTCGGCCAGGCCGGGCTGGCGCAGCAATCCGGGCGTGCGCAGGTACGCGAGCAGGTCGGCGGCGGTGGCATCTGGAGTGGTGGCGCAGCGCACCAGCGCGAGCAGGCCCCGCCCCAGCCCGGTGTGCCCGAGCGGCACGGACCGGTCGATCGAGAAGGGGATGTCGTAGGCGCCGAAGACCTGCTCGAGCAGCGACGCGTAGTCGCCCGGCCTGCGCAGCACGACAGCGATGTCGCCCGGCTCGACGCCGGCGCGCAGCAGGTCGAGCACGCGCGCCCCGGTCAGCTCGATCTCGGCGCGCTGGCCGCCCGCCGAGTGAAAGCAGACAGCGTCGCCGGCCGCGGCCTGCTCGACGCCGTCCTCGAACAGGCTGCGCTCCACGTGGTGCAGCGCCGAGCGCGACTCCGGCGCGTAGTGGTCGTCGAGGGCGGGCAGCGCGTGCTCGCGCGCGCCGCGCGCGCGCAGCTCCTGGTGGGCGCTCGCGACCGCCTTGAACGCGGCCCGGCCGGGCTCGTAGGGCAGCGAGGCCACCACATCGGCCCCGCAGTGCCTCGCGAGCGTGTCGAGCGCGTCCAGCTGAAGCGCGTCGAAGTCGTCGAAGCCGTACACGAACACCGGCGTGTCGCCCCAGCGGTCGGGCTCGCGGCGCAGGGCGTTCAGCGCGTGCCAGGCGAACAGCTCGGTGTCGGCCAGCCCGGCCGCCTCGAGCCCCTGGCGGTAGCCGCGGTAGATGGCGGCCACCTCCTCGGCATAGCGGCTGCGCGGACCATCGGCGGCCCACGCCCGCAGCGCCTTGGTGAAGCGAGCCGGCGTCAGTTCCTCTGGACCGGAGCGCCCCAGCTCCGCGACGAAGCGCGCGGCGGCGCGAACGAACCCCGGCTGGGCGGCCGACTCCGCGAGCAGCTCCAGTCGCGCGCGGCGCACCGCCTCCTCGACGATCAGCTCGCGCTGCACGTCGGAGGCCACGCGCTCGGTGTGGCCGGCGCGCCGGGCGATCTCGCGAAACAGGCGATCGAAGCGCAGCACGCCGACGCCGAACACGGCGCCGCGGTCGGCGAGGTCGCGCTGGGCGTGCTCGACGTCCGCGAAGGCCGGCACGACCAGGATCGGCTCCTCGTCGAGGCGGGCGCGCAGGCCGCCCAGGACTTCGCCGGCCTTGGCGGCGTTGGCGGGCCCGGTTACGAGGGTGAGGGGCACATCTGCATGGTCGCTACTCCCCCGGACCGCCCGATGCCAGGGCGCCCTCGGGCAGGGCGAGCACGCCCTTGCGCGCCGCGGCGGCGAGCGCCTCGGCGAACCGCTTGGGCGGAAGCATCACGGGCGCCTGCTGCAGCTCCCAGCCGCGGTTGGGGCGCATGACCCAGCGCGCCACGCGCACGCGGTCGTCGTCCAGCAGCTCCACGCGCAGCTCGTCACGCAGCTCGCCGGAGCGGCCCGCGCTGACGGCAAACGTGCCCGGCTCGGCGGGTTCGGGGGGCGCGTCCGCGGCTGACACCGCCGGGAGCAGCTCCTCCGCCGCGGCCTCGGCGAGTAGGCCGGGCGCGTCGGCGGCGGGGAGCACGGGAGCGGTTCGCTCGATCTGACCGCCGCGCCAGGAGGCGAGCCGCAGCCCGCCTGGGACGCGCTCGAGCCTCAGCTCGGCGCCGTCGTAGGGACCCGCCGCGACGAAGGGTCCGCGCGAGGTGCGCGCGATGTTGGCGCGGCGCGCACCGGCGCCGGTGCGCGAGGAAGTGGGGGTGCGCCGGGCGGTCGCCTGGTTCGGATCGAGGACGGTGCCCTTGGAACAGATGGGGCACTCGGCGACGAACCGATTGTGGCGACAGAACTTGGGCACGACCCTTGAGACTAGCCACTGCGACAGGCGACCCGGATGCCGGCCGTGGCTGCCACCATCCCGCGGATGCGCACCGCGGTCATCTCGGATCTCCACCTCGGCGCGCTCAACGACGCCGACATGCTGCGGCGGCCCGAGGCGCTCGAGCGGCTCGTGGAAGCCCTGGAGGATGCCGACCGCCTGGTGCTGCTCGGCGACACGCTCGAGCTGCGCGAGCGCCCTGTCGCCCAGCTGCTCGAGGTGGTGAGGCCGGTCTTCGAGCGCCTCGCCCCGGCCCTCGCCGGCAAGCGCGTCACGCTCGTCCCCGGCAACCACGACCACCAGCTCGGGCAGCTCTGGCTGGCGCGCGGTCAGCTCGCCGGCCGGGCCCTCGGGTCGGAGAACGAGTGGCCCGTGGCGCCCGGCGAGGCCGACGGCGTGGCCGGGGTGCTCGCCTCCTGGCTGCCGCGCAGCGAGCTCACGCTCGCGTATCCCGGCCTGCGCCTCGACGGCGGCACGTACGCCACCCACGGGCAGTACCTGGATCTCTACCTCACCGTCCCGCGCGTGGAGTCGATCGCCGCGTCTGTCGTCTGCCGGATCAGCGGCCGCCCACCGGACTGTTCGAGCGCCGACGAGTTCGAGGCGGTGATGGCGCCCATCTACGGCTTCCACGCCGGGCTGGCCGCGGGCGCCACCGGCGCGGCGCTTGCCCGCGGCGCCACGGTGTCGCGCTCGGTCTGGAGCCGGGCGACGGGCGACGGTCGCATCGGGCGGCTGCTGATCGGCCGGGTGACGATCCCGGCGGCCGTGGCCACCCTGAACCGCCTCAAGATCGGCCCCTTCAGCGCGGTCCTGAGCGGCGAGGAGCTGCGCCGCGCCGGTCTGCTGGCGATGGGCCGGGTGGCCGACACGCTGGCGCCGGGCGCGGAGCGCGTGCTGTTCGGCCATACGCACCGCACCGGGCCGCTGCCGGGCGACGACCCGGCCGAGTGGACCACGCTGGCCGGCGCCCGGCTGTGGAACACCGGCAACTGGTACCTCGAGTCGGCGTTCGTGACCGGCACGGGCGAACGCAGCCCCTACTGGCCCGGCACGATCGTGTGGCTCGAACCCGGCCGGGAGCCGCGGATCGAGAACGCCCTGCGCGGCTACGCGGCGATGGGGACCGGCGCGGGCGCAGCCGCGCCGAGCGCGTAGGCGCCCTCGTCGAACTGGCGCGTGCGCCGGCGGAACGGCCAGGTGAACGTCGGCCAGATCGTGGAGTTGCGGCCGTTGCGATCGATGTAGTAGCTCGAGCAGCCGCCGCTCACCCACACCGTGCCCTCGGTCATCGCCTCCAGCTCGGCGTTGTAGGCCGCCTGCGCCTCCGGCTTGACGTCGACGATCCGGGCGCCGCGCCGGCGCATCGCCTTCAGGGCGCCGAGCACGTAGTTGATCTGGCTCTCGATCATGAACACGATCGAGTTGTGGCCCAGACCGGTGTTCGGTCCGACCAGGAGGAAGAGGTTGGGGTAGCCGGCCACGGCGGCGCCCTTGTAGGCGCTCGGGGAGCCGTCCCAGGCCTCGGCGAGCGTGCGGCCGTCGCGACCCCGCACACGCTCGGCGATCGGGATGTCGGTCACGTGGAAGCCGGTGCCGAAGATGATCGTGTCGACCTCGCGCTCGGTGCCGTCGGAGCTGACGATCGAGTGCGGGCGCACCTCTTGGATGCCGCCGGTGACCACCTCGACGTTGGGCTGCATCAGCGCCGGATACCACTCGTCGGTCGGGAGGATGCGCTTGCAGCCGATCTCGTAGCTCGGCGTGAGCTTGGCGCGCAGCTCCGGATCCGGCACCTGGTGCTCGAGCTGGCGCAGCGCCATCCGGGTCGCGAGCTTGCGCATGCGCCGGTTGGTGAACTGGAGCACGAACGTCTCGCGCGCCCAGTAGATGCCGGCGCGCATGGCCAGCTGGGCGGCGGGCAGGCGGCGGTAGAGCTTGTGCTCCCAGTCGCTCATCGGCCGGTTGGGGTGCGGCATCACCCAGGGCGGGGTGCGCTGGAAGACGTGCATCTGGCCCACGCGCGGCTGGATCTTGGGGACGAACTGGATAGCCGAGGCGCCCGTCCCGATCACCGCCACGCGCTCGCCGTCGAGGCGGTGATCGTGGTCCCAGCCGGCCGAGTGGAACTTGGTGCCCTGAAACGAGTCCAGGCCGGGCAGGTCGGGCACGAGCGGGTCGCTGAGCGGGCCCTGGGCGGCGATCAGCACGTCGGCCGTGATCGAGCCCGTGGACGTGTCGACCCGCCAGCGCGCCTCGGCCTCGTCCCAGTGGGCCGAGGTCATCTCGGTCCCGAAGCGCACGTGCGGCAGAACGCCGAAGCGAGCCGCCACGTCGCGCAGGTACGCGAGGATCTCCGGCTGCGGCGAGAACGTGCTCGACCAGTTCGGGTTGGGCGCGAACGAGAAGGAGTAGAGGTGCGAGGGCACGTCGCAGCGGCAGCCCGGGTAGGTGTTATCGCGCCAGGTCCCGCCGATGTCGTCGGCCCGCTCGAGCACGACGAAGTCGCGCTCGCCCTCGCGGAGGAGCTTGATCGCCATGCCGATGCCGGAGAAGCCGGTGCCGACGATCGCGGTGCGGAAGTGGGTCACGTGAACCTCCGTAGTCCAGGGATGAGCAGCTCGGCGATCCAGTCGGCCACCTGCTCGATGGGGACCTCGGGGTGCGCCCACATCCAGTGGGCGACGCCCTCGTAAGCGGCGTTGACGGCGTGGGCGGCGACCTCCAGCTCGTGCTGGTCGGTCCCCTCCGCGGCCATCTCGGCCATCAGCTCGCTGATCAGCGCGGCCTGGCTGGAGCGCACGCTGCGCGCCTGCTCGGCGAAGCGACCGCCCATCGACATCAGGTCCCAGGCCACGCGGTTCCCAGCGGCAAAGCGGATGAAGGCGAGCCCGCCGGCGCGCAGGCGCGCCTCCGGCTCGGACTCGGCCCTGACGGCGGTGGCGATGTCGGCGGCCAGACGCTTGACCGAACGGTCGACGCAGGCCTCGAAGAGACCGTCCTTGCTGCCGAACAGCTCGTACACGACCGGCTTCGTCACACCCGCCCGCCGAGCCAGCTCCTCCATCGACGCGCCGGCGTAGCCGCGCTCGGCGAACAGTGCCTCGGCCAGCTCGAGCAGCTGGCGCTCACGCAGCTGGCGCGGCACCTTGCCGTGCCTGTAGTCCTCGATGCGGGCTTCGCTGGTCGCCACTTACCGCCAGTAGGTTACTGACGGTAACCGAGGTCTGTCAAGGCCGCTCGCGCGGCACTGGCTAGCGCGCTTGGAGCGCGTCCATCCCGACGGCTGTCGCAAGCACGAGCCGGCGGTCGAGCGTACGCTCCGGATCCCCACTCAGATCGATCGTGTAGGTGTCGCGGATCTTCCACGCACGGCGGGTGTTCGTGGCGAGCACACGGTCGCCGCGCTGGAACACGAAGTGGTAGGGGATCGGCAGCCACTCCGCCACGTTGCCGATGTAGGGGACGAAGCCCACCAGCCGCCGGAACAGCGCTACCACGAGGCTCTTCTCGGTGGCCTTCGCGGTCTCCTCACCCGAGGCGTCGTAGAGCCGGTAGGTGGAGCGCAGCAGGCTCGCGCCGAACACCTTCTGGAGCTCGCCGATCTTGGCGCCATCGGCGTCGGTGATGTCGTAGCGGGCGGCCGGGTCGAAGCGCTGGCGGGCCTTCAGGCGCATCAGCTCCGCCTGCTTGGTCTCGTCGGTGAAGAAACGGATGTCCTCTTTGAACTTGAAGCGCTTCTGCTCCACGAAGCAGACCGTCTCCCCCGGCGTGCCGTCCGGCGCGGGCAGCGTGAACTCATAGCGGTTGACGACCGGGGCCCAGCGCTGGCGGAGCAGGAAGAGGTCGTGCTGGTTCGGATCGACGGGTGTCAACCGGTGCGGGCCGCGGGGGCCTCTTGTTGATCGCCGTCGTTCGCCGCCGTCTCGGCTACCTCGGCGGCCGCGTCCTCGGTCTCCTCCTTGGGCGGCTCCTTCGCCCACTCCTCGTCGAACTCCACGCGCCACTTGTCCTCGGCGGCCTGCTCCAGGCGCAGCTTCGCCCGGAAGGTCCGGCCCGAGCGGCCGCGGAAGCCGGTGACCGGCTTCTCCGTGCGGCCCACGCCCGGGTCCTCGCCGCGCTCGCGCGAGTCCTTCAGCGACGCGATCAGCTCCTTCGCCACCGCCACCGGCAGCGACTTGCCGGCCTTCTTCTTCCAGATCACGAACCCGCAGCCCGGGTCGTCCCGCGACCAGCACGAGAAGCCCTTGCGGTTCTCGGAGATCTCGCGGCCGCAGATCGGACAGGGGCCGAGCTTCGCGCGCTCGATCTGGACGCCCTTGAGCTTGTCCAGCTCCTGCACGGTCTCCTCGGTGAACTTCGCGATGTCGCGCATGAACGCCTGGCGGCTGTCCTCGCCCTGCTCGATCCGGCCGAGCCGGTGCTCCCAGTTGCCTGTCAGCTCGGGCGAGGTGAGCTGGTGGCCGTTCAGCAGCCGGATCACCTGGATGCCCTTCTCGGTGGCGACCAGCGCTCGGCCGTCGCGCTCGATGTACTCGCGGTTGACGAGCAGCTCGATGATCGAGGCGCGCGTGGCGGGGGTGCCGATGCCGGAGTCCTTCATCGCCTCGCGCAGCTCGGCGTCCTCCACCTCCTTGCCGGCGGTCTCCATCGCGCCCAGCAGCGACGCGTCAGAGAAGCGCCGCGGCGGCTGGGTCTCCTTGCGCATCGACTCCACCGAGAGCGTCTGCACGGTCTCGCCCTGGTCGAGCTTGGGCAGGAGCTGGTCGCCGCCGGAGTCGTCCTCGCCACGCGGCTGGTCGACCTCCTCGCCGTACACGCTCTTCCAGCCGGCCTCGACCAGCCGGCGGCCGCTGGTGCGGAACACGTGCTCGGAGACCGTCGTCTCCACGCGCGTCCGCTCGTAGACGGCCTCGGGATGGAAGATCGCGAGGAAACGCTTCGTGACCAGGTCGTAGACCTTCAGCTCGTCCTGCCCCATGCGGCCGAGGTCGTGCTCGGAGCGGGTGGGGATGATCGCGTGGTGGTCCTGGACCTTTGCGTCGTTGACCACGCGCCCGAGCGGAAGCTCGTCCAGCCCGAGCACGTACTCCGACCCGCGCTTGTACTGCGGGTGGTGCCCGACCAGCTCGGCGATCGGCTTGATCTCCTCCACCATGTCGCCCGTGAGGTAGCGCGAGTTGGTCCGCGGGTAGGTGAGCGCCTTGTGCTCCTCGTAGAGCCGCTGCGCCGCCGACAGCGTGCGGCGCGCCGAGAACCCGTAGAGCGTGTTCGCGTGCCGCTGAAGTGACGTCAGGTCGTAGAGGAGCTGCGGCTGCTCGCGCTCCTCCTTCTTCTCCAGCTTCGTGATCTCGCCCGGCTGCCCGGTGACCGCCTCGACGATCGCCACCGCGTCCTGCTCGGCCGGGAGGCGCTTGCCGCCCAGGTAGCGGCCCGCGTAGTCGCGCTGGCCGCTGGCCTCGAAGCGCGCCTCGACCAGCCAGTAGGGCTCGGGCTTGAAGGCTCGGATCTCCTCCTCGCGGCGGGCGACGAGCGCCAGCGTGGGCGTCTGCACCCGACCCAGCGAGACGGCGCCGTCGAACGCGGCCCGCAGCCGGATGCTGGCCGCGCGCGTGGCGTTCATGCCCACTACCCAGTCGGCCTCCGAGCGCGAGCGCGCCGCTTCCTCCAGCGGCTTCATCTCCTCGCCCGGCCGCAGCTGTCCGAACCCCTCGCTGATCGCCTTCTTGGTCATCGAGGAGAGCCACAGCCGCTGGACCGGCTTCTTGTCCTTGGCCAGGTCGTACACGTAGGCGAAGATCAGCTCGCCCTCGCGCCCGGCGTCGCACGCGTTGATGATCTGCTCGACGTCGGCCTCGGCCATCTGCTTGTGGATCGCCCGCAGCTGCTTGGCCGAGCGCTCGTCGTTGGGCACGAGCTTGAACTCGTCAGGGACGATCGGCAGATCCGCGAAGCGCCACTTCTTCAGCTTCGGGTCATAGGCGTCGGGCTCGGCCAGCCCGACCAGGTGGCCGACCGCCCACGTGATGACGTAATCGTCCCCATCCAGGTGGGTCTTGTCCTTCGACTGCTTGAAGGATCCGGGCAGCGCCGCGGCCAGATCGCGGGCCACGGACGGCTTCTCGGCTATGACTAGGGTCTTGCCCATCGGGCCTCACCATACGCAGATAGGCCATCACACTTCCACAGGGTGGTGGCTGGAGGAGGCCGGTGTGGTGGATCCGCGCCCTCCGCTGGACGGCCCGATGACGGCGGACGTGGTGGTGATCGGGGGCGGCTTCACGGGCATGTGGGCGGCCTGGGAGCTGCTCGAGCAGGGTGCCACCGTGGCGCTGCTGGAGGCCGGCATCTGCGCTCACGGCCCGACCGGCCGCAACGGCGGCTTCTGCGAGTCGCTCTGGATGTCGGCTCAGGGGCTGCGCGAGCGCTTCGGCGACGCCCCCGCCCGCGCTGTGCTGGACGCCTCCAGCGAGACCGTGTCGAAGATTGGCGCGTGGTGTCGCGCCGAAGGCGTGGACGCCTGGTTCGACCAGTCGGGCTACATGTGCATGTCGACCGGGCCGGCCTTCGACGCGGTCGGCTCGGCCGCCGTCGCGGCGGCAGCCGCGCTCGGGGCTCCCGACCGAGTGGTCGAGCTGTCGGAGGCCGAGGCGCGCCGCCGCTGCGCCTCGCCGCTGTTTCGCCGCGGGGTGTTCGTCCCCGACTTCGCCACCGTGCACCCGGCGCGCCTGGCGCTCGGCCTGCGCCGGCGGCTGATCGAGCGCGGCGCCCTGCTGCACGAGAGCTCCCCGGTGCTGGGGCTGCGCTCGCTGGGCGCCTCCGGCAACGGCAGCGGCGTGACGGTCGAGACCGCCGCCGGCAGCGTGCGCGCCGGCAGCGCCGTGCTCGCCGTGGGTCCTGCCGTCCGTGACCTGCCACGGCTGCGCTCGCGCCTCACCGTCACCTCCTCGCACATCGTGCTGACCGAGCCCGTGCCGGACGTGATCGGCGAGCTGGGCTGGACCGGCGGCGAGTGCATCACCGACGGGCGCACGCTCGTCCACTACTTCCGCACCACCCGGGACGGGCGGATCCTGCTCGGGTGGGGCGGCGGCCGGCTCGCCTACGGAGCGCGTCTGAACGGGCGGGTGGAGGTCGATCCCGACGTGGCCGAGTCGGCCCGCGCCACCCTGCTGCGCCTGTTCCCCGGCCTCGAGGGGCGCCGGATCACCAACGCGTGGGGCGGCCCGATCGACGTCTCCCCCAGCCACCTCCCCCAGATCGGCACGCTGCCGGGCGCTCCGGTGCACTTCGCCTTCGGCTATACGGGCAACGGAGTCGGGCCCACGAACCTGGCCGGGCGCACGCTCGCCTCGCTCGCCCTGGGCCGCACCGACCAGCTGACACGCCTCCCGATCGTCGGCGCGGACGCCGGCGCCTGGGTCCCCCCGGAGCCGCTGGCCTGGCTGGGCGGCTCGCTCGTGCGCGGCGCCCTGGTGCGGCGCGAACGGGCCCTGGAGACGGGCCGGCGAGCCGATCCGCTCACCCGCGCCCTGTGCGCGGCGCCGGGGGCGATCGGGATTCACCTGGCGCGGTAATCTCGCCAGACAGTGGGCAACTTCATATCCCGGGGCTTCACCAGACGCCGCAGCGTGCCCGAGGAGTTCGCCGAGCGCCTGCCGCCCGGCCAGTACATCGAGTCGGGCTTTCCGGTGCTCACCGCCGGTCCCACGCCGTCGGTGGACACAGGGGAATGGACCCTGAAGATCGACGGGATGGTGCGTCAACCGCGCGAATGGAACTGGACGCAGTTCCACCAGCTCGATCAGGAGACCATCCCCTGCGACATCCACTGCGTGACCAAGTGGTCCAAGCTCGGCACGAGCTTCGAGGGCGTCTCCGTGGACGCGCTGCTGGACGGCGTGCAGCCGGACGGCGCCTACACCATGGCCCACTCGTACGGGGGCTACACCACCAACCTGGCGCTGGACGACCTGACCGGCGGGAAGGCCTGGGTGGTGACCAAGCACGAGGGCGACCCGCTGCCGCCCGAGCACGGCGGCCCGGCGCGCCTGCTCGTGCCTCACCTCTACTTCTGGAAGAGCGCCAAGTGGGTCGCCGGCCTGCGGGTGATGGACCACGACGAGCCGGGCTTCTGGGAGTCGAACGGCTACCACAACCGCGGCGACCCCTTCAGGGAGGAGCGCTATTGGACGGACTGACCCAGAAGGCGCCCGGCCGATGGCAGGTCGCGACGGTCAGCACGATCAAGCCGGAGACCCCGCACGTCAAGTCCTTCCGGCTCGAGCTGCCGATGTGGATGCCACACCTCCCCGGGCAGCACTACGACGTGCGCCTGACGGCGCCCGATGGCTACCAGGCCCAGCGCTCCTACTCGATCGCCTCGTCGCCGCTCGAGGAGGGCGAGATCGAGCTGACCGTCGACAGGCTCGCCGACGGTGAGGTGTCCCCGTACTTCCACGACGTCCTGGTGGAGGGCGACCAGGTCGAGGTGCGCGGCCCGTTTGCTTCCTACTTCGTCTGGCGCGGCGAATCACCCGTGACGCTCGTGGGCGGCGGCTCGGGCGTCGTGCCACTGATGGCGATGCTGCGCCACCGGCGCCTCACGGCGCCCGAGCTGCCGATGCGGCTGGTCTACTCCGTTCGCGCCGCGGAGGACGTGATCTACGCCGACGAACTGGGGGACGACGCCGAGCTGACCTTCACGCGCGAGCCGCCCAAGGGCTGGGCCGGGCACACCGGGCGCATCGCCGCCCCGATGCTGGCGGGTGCCTCCGGCACGGCCTTCGTGTGCGGGTCGAACGGGTTCGTGGAGTCCGCCGGCCGGCTGCTGCTGCAGAACGGCTTCGAGGCCGAGCGGGTGCGCACCGAGCGCTTCGGGCCGACCGGCTGAACAGCGGGCACGCGGCGCGTGCGAGCCCGCCTGGTTACCCCGGGTACTGGCGCGGGTCGTGGAACTTCCCGCGGTCGCGTCCCCGGCAGCCCTTGCGGCGCTCGGCGGAGCGGAACGGCAGCCGCACGATCACCTGGGCCTCGTTGTTGTCCTCGTTCGACTCGTACACGCCGTTCTCGGGGTCGGCGATGTGCGCGTAGGCGAAGCAGCCACGCAGGCCGGTCACGTCGATCCACTGCTCGGGGTAGCTGGGCGGGTAGATGTCGGCCCAGCCGACCGACGTGCCCAGCACGTCGCGGCGCAGGTTGACGTTCGTGCTGCACGCCCCGTAGTGGGGCAGGTAGGGCGAGCGCGGCAGCGTCGGGCGGGTGTGGGTCAGGTCGCGCAGGCAGTAGGAGACCTTCGGCCCCGTGCGCACCTTGACGGTGCGCTTGCCCTGCGCGTCCACGCGCCAGAGCTCGAAGCCGGCCGCGTTGTAGAACTTCCACCAGAAGCGCGACAGGTGCGCGAACTTCAGCCGCAGGCGGGCTCCCGTGCGCACCATGATCCAGCCGCCGCGGCGCTTGTAGATGCGCTGGCGGGCGTGCATGTAGACGCGGTTGTAGCGAACCCCGTGCAGCTCGGCCGGACCGCGCCCGACGGAGTCGATCACGTTGCCGGCGCGCAGCAGCACACGACCCGGCTCGGTGAACCTGTCGAGGTACAGCCCCCACGGCCGGCGCATGACCAGGTCGGGACAGCGCAGGGCGCGCGCGAAGGGGCCGATGCACGGGTTCACGTCCACGTTCGCGCGGTCGGGCGGGCTGCCCGCGGGCGGCTCGGCGGGCGGCTCGGCCGCCGCGACCACGGCACCAGCGCAGCAGATAGCCGCGAGTGTCCTGACGGCACGCACGCCCACATTTGTAGCGGGCTAGCGCGCGCAGGGGCCCGTGCCGACCGGGTTGCCGGCCCGTGCGAGCGCCTCGGCCACCACCGAATCGGGCACGCCGTAGCCGCTGCGACCGCCGTCCGAAACCGTCGCCGCGAAGATCGTCGTGACCACCCGGCCCCGCCCGTCGACCATCGGCCCACCGGAGTTGCCGGGGCGCACCCGGCCGCGCAGCGCGGTGATCGGCCGCCGCACCGGACCGCGGCCATAGGCGTCCTGGCTCACCACCGTGGACGTGCCTCCCAACCGGGCCGGCTCGACGTCGAACGGCCCGTTCTCGGGGAAACCCAGGATCGCGCCCGAGGTGCCGGCGGGCGCCCGCTCGTTGAGCCGCAGGGGCCGCACGCCGGCCACACCCGAGACCCGCAGCACCGCCAGGTCGTTGCGGGTGTCGAACCAGATCGCCTGAGCGTCGAGGTGCGGGCCCGCGCCACGGAGCTGCACGGTGGTGTCGTCCTGGCCCGCGACCACATGGGCGTTGGTCACCACGACGCCGTCGCCGGCCACCCAGCCGCTGCCCTGGACGCCGAGCCCGCAGGCCGTGCCGAGCACCTTCACGACGCTGCGAGCCGCGGCGCGCACCTGCGGGTCGCGCGGGATGCGGGCGTCCGGTGGCCCGACGTCGGCCTGGGGGCCCTCGATCTGCGGGAACGGGTCGAAGCGGGCGAAGGCGCGCAGGATCTCGCCAGACGGCGGCAGGTGCTCGTTGAGCTGCCGCAGGATCGCCGACCGCTGGATGGTGTCGCGAAGCTCGCGCGCGCCCGGGGTCTGCAGCGCTACGGCCCCGGCGATCCACGCCAGCCCGAGCCCGAGGCAGGACAGCAGGACGCCGCCCCCGATACCGTCCAGCACGCCGAGCCTGCCGCCCAGCCGGTGGCGCAGGTGGAAGCCCACGAGCTCCAGCCCGGAGGCCAGCACGCCGCCGAGCATCAGCGCACCCACCAGAGCGAACAGGGGCGCGTACGGGGACTCCGCTCCCTCGGTGAGGAGCAGCGGCCCCAAGCGCGAACCGATAAAGGCACCTGCCGCAAAGCCGACCAGTGACAGCGCACCTACGATCAGCCCCTGGGCGTACCCCCAGAGCGCCATCAGCAGAGTGAAGACGACGATGATCCAGTCCAGGGCGGTCACGCGCCGGAGCCAGGGTATTACCCCGTGATCGAGCTATCCCCCGAGCGTCGCCGCCGGCTGACGCACCGGGCCGTGCCGGCGCTGGTCGCGCTGGCGGCGGTGGCCGCGGTGACGGGGATGGTCGTCGGAGCGCGCACCACGTCGGTCGGGGAAGACGCCGCGCGCCAGTTCGCCCGGGCCTGGGAGCGCCAGAACTTCCGCGACATGTACGGGCTGCTCGACGCCGAGTCGCGGCGCGCCTACTCCCTGCGCAGGTTCAAGCAGGCCTACCGCGACGCCGGGGACACGGCGACCGTGGAGCGCGTGGAGGCCGGCGACCCGACCGGCGAGCACGGCGGGACGGTCGGGGTGCCGATCGCCTTGCACACGCGCGTCTTCGGCCGCGTCGCGGCGGAGCTGCGGCTGCCGGTCAACGGGAACAAGGTCATCTGGGGGCCGCTGCTGGCCTTTCCGGCCCTGCGGCGCGGCGAGGCGCTCACGCGCCGCAGCGAGCCCGCCCAGCGCGCCACCCTGCTGTCGCGCGACGGCAAGGTGCTGGCGCGCGGGCAGGTGGACGAGCGCACGTCGCCGCTGGAGGCGATCGCCGGGTCGATCGCGGGGACGCTCGCGCCCCAGGAGACCGAGGAGGAGCGCCAAGCGCTCTACGCGCACGGCTTCCCGCACAGCTGGCCGGTCGGGCAGAACGGCTTGGAGGAGGCCTTCGAGCGCCGGCTCGCCGGACGACCCGGCGGCGAGCTGCTCGCCGGCGCGCGGGTGATCGCCCGCGCCCGGCCGATCCAGGCCCGGCCGGTGCGCACGACGATCGACACCCGGCTCCAGGAGGCGGCGGTCACCGCCCTGGCGGGACGCTTCGGCGGGATCGCGGCGCTCGATCCGCGCAACGGCGAGATCCGCGCGCTGGCCGGGATCGCGTTCTCCGCGCCGCAGCCGCCCGGCTCGACCTTCAAGATCGTGACCACCGCGGCGGCGCTGGAGGCGCGCGCGGTCAAGCCGTCGACGGAGTTCCCGATCGCCACCGCCGCGACGATCGACGGCGTGGACCTCGAGAACGCCAACGGCGAGTCCTGCGGCGGCAGCTTCCGCAACAGCTTCGCCCACTCGTGCAACTCGGTGTTCGCCCCGCTGGGCGTGGAGCTGGGCGCCCCGGCGCTGGTCGACGCGGCGGAGCGCTTCGGCTGGAACAGTGACCCGACGGTGCCGGGCGAGGTGCCCAGCACGCTGCCGCCCGCGGCCGAGATCAGGACGCCGCTGGAGGTCGGGGCGACCGCGATCGGCCAGTTCCGCACGCTCGCCACCCCGCTCCAGATGGCCTCCGTGGCACAGACGATCGCGGCGCGCGGGGTCCGCCGCCTGCCCACGCTGTCACTGGGCGACACCACGCGCAGCGTGCGCGTGGTCAAGCGCCGCGTGGCGCGGACGATCGAGTCGCTGATGCTCGACGTGGTCGCCTACGGGACCGGCACGGCGGCGGCGTTGCCGGGCGTCAAGGTGGCCGGGAAGACCGGCACGGCCGAGCTGGAGGACACACGCGACCCCGAGACCGGCGAGACGAAGCCATCCGACCCGATGAACACGGACGCCTGGTTCGCGGCCTACGCGCCCGCCGGCCACCCGCGAATCGCGGTGGCGGTGATGCTGGTCAGGGCAGGAGCGGGAGGAGCGACGGCGGCACCGGCGGCGCGCATCGTGCTCGACGCGGCGCTCTAGAGGGTCCGCCGCCGCGGGATGCCCGCGGAGCTAGATATCCAGCTCGAAGGTTCGCTTCTCGCCGTCTTGCTCGACCTCGAGCTCGAGCGGCCGGTTCTCTGTGTTCTCCAGCGGGAACTGGAAGAGCAGCATGGATGCGGCGGTGGGGCCGAGCTGCGCGACGCTGCCGGCCTCCGGGATGCATTCCTCCGGATCCAGCGCGCGCCCCGCGTAGGCGAACTGGTTGTCCGTCGGGAGCGGCTTGGGGTGGAAGGCATTGTTCTGGTTGTCGCGCACGGTGAACTCCGTCGCGGTGCTGCGTCGATCCTTCGAGACGTTGCACGCGCGCAGGAACACGCCGTAGAGCGCCTGACCGGGCGGCGCCTCGGTGCTGACGTAGGCGTTGTCGGGCGTGATCTCGGGATTCAGCTCGCGCGTGATGAACACCGTGTAGTCCACGCCGCCCATCTCGATGGCCAGGCCCTCGCGCGCCGGTTCGTCGATGCCGGGCTCCTTGCTGCCGCAGGCGGCCAGGCCCAGCGGCGCGGCGAGCGCGAGTGCGCACGCGAAGATCGGCAGGCGACGGAGCATCGAGCGCGGCATTCTAGGAGGCTTGGCCGCCGGGCGCCCGCGCGGGGGTCACGGGCGCGCGGGCAGGGTCCATCCCGGTCGAGACGCCGAACCGGGCCGCCTTCTCGGGTTCGAAGCCCGCGATCGTGGCGCGCTTGAGCTCGCCGCGCGGCGGCTCCTCGAAGATCATGCGCAGCCGATCGAGGGCCTTCGCGGTCTGGCGCCGCATCCAGCCGGCGGCGCCCAGCTCACGCACCCGGTCGATCACCGTGGCCGGCTCGCTGAACGTGGTCAGCTCCACGCGCGTGACGCCGTGCCCCTCGCTCGAGAAGTCGTAGACGGCGAGCGAGCGGTTGCGCCCGCGACGCCCCACCCTGATCTCCTCGACGATCCGGCGCGGCCGGTCGACCTCGGTGATGTGCAGCTCGGCGTACTCCTTGGCGAACGGCGCCTTCAGCTGGAAGCGAGCCGCCGCACCCATTCCCACCGGGTTCACGCGCGCGAGCCGGTAGTCGCGCAGGAAGTGGTCGGTGAACGCGGGCCTGCCGGCGAGGTCGCAGACGAAGTCGAAGATCTCCTCACGCGGGGCGGAGATGACTGTGGAGACGGTGACTTCGCGCACGCGCCGCATTCTACGGACGGCGACCCGGCACCAGCCGGCCAGCGTGCCGCGGGGGGCCGGGGGCGCGAGCCCCCGGGTGCCGTCTATGCGGCCCTGGGCATTACCGCGATCCGCCGCTCGCTGGCGTGCACCCGCTCCGAGCGGACGGCCAGCCGGCTCTCCTCCGGCAGCGCGGCGAAGCAGAGCTCGCAGAGCATCCGCCCCGAGCCCAGCTCGTGGAGCCGCTCGCCCGCCAGGGGGTTGCGGCGACAGTCGTGGCAGTGGGAGCTCGAGGGCGTGAGGTTCCCGATGCTGCTGCGCATGAGCATTCCGGCGAGGTCTGGCATCCGCACCCTTTCTCGGCGTTTCCGCCGAGTCCTCCACCTGGGTGCGCAGGGTCCCCCCAGAAACCTCGCAAATACCGTCAAAGCGCCCCACTGGACAAATTGGGCTCGTTACCATGCGCACTACCCCACCCCCGAGGAGAGCAATTTTCATGGAAGCGTTCAGCGCCGGGACTCTGGCGGGCGCCGGGTCCTTCCGCTGCGATTCGTGCGGCTTCGCGGTGGCCCTGCACGAGCGCGATGCGGTACCAGCTTGCCCCGAATGCGGCGGCCGCCGCTTCAAGCGTTCGTCGTTGTTCGGCGAGGCTCCACCCCCGACCCACCACGATGTCCACGCACGCCCCGTGTGGCTCGACGACGCCCGCGATGCGCTCGTCCGGCCGGGTGACTACCTGGCCTTCGAGGACGACCAGCGGGTGCGCGTGGTGCCTCTGCAGGAGGGCTGGACCCGGATCGGGCGCAGCCTGTCGGCCCACATCCGCTTCGACGACCCCACGGTCTCGCGCCGCCACGCGCTGGTCTATTGCGATGCGGACGGCACCCGTGTGCTCGACGATCGCAGCCTGAACGGCGTGTTCCGCAACGGAGACCGCGTGGAGCTGGCGGAGCTGGAGGACGGCGACGAGATCGACATCGGCCGCTTCCGGGTCTTCTACGTGAGCCTGGTGGCTAAGCGCACGGCGCTAGCCGGCTAGCTCGGCCAGGCCCTGCTCGCGCGACTTGACCGGCCGATAGCCGAGCTCCCGCTCGGCCCGGCCGATGTCGATCGTGCACTCCTGCGACGAGACCCAGACCGCGAAGCGCGTGAGGGGCGGAGGGCCGGGACGCCGTAAGAGGCGCCACAGACGCTCGGCGACGGTCGCGGACACCGAGGCGACGCCCGTCGGGACCGAACCGGTGGGCGGAGTCACTCCCTGGGTCTCCAGCAGGCGTGAGACGAACTCGCGGAACACCACCGGCTCGCCGTCCGTGACGAAGTAGACGCCACCGGCGGGCGCCCTCGTCGCGCCCAGCCAGAGCCCCTCGATCGCGTTGTCCACGTGCGTGGTGGCCGACAGCTGACCGCCCCCGCCCACCCACCGGAAGCGGCCCGAGCGCACCAGCTCGACCAGCGCCGGCAGCAGGCTCGTGTCGCCGCGCCCCCAGACGAAGCGCGGCCTCACCACCACGGTCTCCAGGCCGTTGCCGTTGGCGTCGCGCACGCGCTGCTCGGCCTTCGCCTTGGTGGACGGGTAGAGCGCCGGCGAGTCGGGCCGCAGCGGCGCGGCCTCGTCGACGTTGACGAGCGGGTTCCCGGCCATCAGCGCCGCCTCCGTCCCGACGTGGACCAGCCGGCGCACGCCGGCCGCGCGACAGGCCGCGATCACGTTCTCGGTGCCGCGCACGTTGAGGCGGTCGAACTCGTCCGGGTCGCCCCAGTCCTCGACCTTGGCGGCGGCGTGGAAGGCCACTTCGGCTCCGGCGGCTCCCGCTCGCAGCGCGGACTCGTCCTCCAGATCCCCGGCAGCCGGTGTCGCGCCGCGCTCGCGCACCTTCTGCGCCGCGGCATCCGAGCGGGCCAGCGCCCGCACATCCCAGCCCTCGGTGCGCAGGCGCTCGATCAACGCCCCGCCGACGAAGCCGGAGCCCCCTGTCACGAACGCGGTCGGCATGAGCGCACGCTACCCGCTATTCGGTCGACACGGACGGGTCCGTCTGCTCGCGCTCCGGCACCGACATCAGGAAGTGATCGTCGGGGTGCGCGGCGAGCTCCAGCACGCGGTCGGCCTCGGCCTCCTGGCCGGTGGCGCGCAGCTCCACGGCGTAGGCGCCGAGCAGCTCGCGCAGGTCGGCGGCGCCCACGGCGTCGAGCTGGGCCAGCGCCACCTTCGCGCCCTTGCCGCGGCGGCGCTCCAACGCGGCGCGGTCCAGGTTCCACTCCTCCTTTACGCGCAGGTACACGCGGCCGCCGGTCTGGCCGGCGCAGAACCACGGCCCGGGGTCGCCCAGCACCACGGCGCGGCCGGCCGTCATGTACTCGAACGCGAAGCCCTTGAGGTTGGCCCGATCCGCGAGGCATCCGAGCGAATCGTCGAGCGGGGCGGCGGGCTCGCCGCCGACCACCACGTCGGCTCCCGAGAGCCGGATGCAGAAGCGCGAGTCGGCGTCTCCCTGCACGAACAGGCGGCCGCGCTGGGCGCCGTAGGCGAACGACTTCCCGACCGAGCCGTTCAGACGCTCGCCGAGGCGGTTCAGGCCCTTCATCACCGCGACCTTGCCGCCGTACATGGCCTTGCCCACTCCGTCCTGCGCGCCGCCCTCCACGGTGATGTCCAGCCCCTCCACGCCGAATGCCGCCAGGCCCTGGCCCGCGACGGCCACCACGCGCGTGGGCCCCGAGGCGGCGGGCGCCGCGGCCACCCCGATCCGCTCGCGCGCCAGCTGTCCCGCGCCCGCCGTTCCCAGCACACGGTCGCGGTTGGCCGTGGCCATCCGCAGCGGCCGGGCGGCCACCAGACCCGCGGCCTCGCGCTCGTCCGGGGGCCCGGGCAGGCGCCGCAGCGCAAGCTTGGTGGGTGCGGCGTTGAAGTCGATCGGTGTGAGGTCCAGCATCTGCTCCAGCGGGCGGATCAGATCGTGCGCGTCCACGCGCTCTTGCGCGGCCGACTGGACCAGCAGGTCCGAGCGCCCGACCAGGTCCTGGGCCCGCTCGAAGCCCAGCTCGGCCGTGATCTGCTCGACCTCCTCGCCCATCGCCCCGAAGAAGCGCGAGCAGTTCTCCACCGCGGACTCGTAGAGCTGCGGGGTGAACTTCTTGAGCCCCTTGAGCTGCGCCTCCTCCTCCGTCTCGATCTGGGTGGCGATGCCCACGTGGCAGGTATCGAGCTGGCAGCCGCGGCAGATCGTGCAGCCGAGCGACACCATCGCGAGCGTCCCGAACCCGACGCGGTTGGCGCCCAGGCAGAGCAGCTTCACGATGTCGTGGCCGTGGCGGTAGCCGCCGTCCGCCCAGATCTCCACCCGGCCGCGCAGCCCCGCCTCCATCAGCGCCAGGTGCACCGCGCGCGTGCCGATGTCCGATGGCAGGCCCACGTGCCGCAGCGCGTGCGAGCGCGCCGCGCCGGTGCCGCCCTCGAACCCCGACAGCGTGACGATGTCGGCCCCCGCCTTGACGATGCCCACACCGATCGTGCCGATGTTCGGCACCACCGGCACCTTGACCGACACGCGCAGATCCGGGTTGGCGGTCTTCAGCTCGTCGATCAGCTCGGCCAGGTCCTCGATCGAGTAGAGGTCGTGGTTGTTCGAGGGCGAGATCAGGTCGGTGCCAGCGCGCGCGTTGCGCGCCTGAGCCACCTTCGCCGTGACCTTGCGCGCCGGCAGGTGTCCGCCCTCCCCGGGCTTCGCGCCCTGGCCGATCTTGATCTCCACCAGATAGGAGGAGTTGATCATCTCGCTCGTGACCCCGAAGCGGCCCGAGGCCACCTGCTGGCCACGCCAGAGCGGATAGCGGCCGTAGAGATCCTGGATCTCGCCGCCCTCCCCGTTCATCGCGACGATGTTGATCCGCTTGGCGGCCTCGGCGTACGAGCGGTAGGCCACCTCGCCCTGGGAGCCGAAGCTCATCGACGAGATCACGATCGGATAGGAGTGCAGCCCGACCTCGGCGCTTGCGCTCGGCACCGCGGGGCCGTCCGCGCGCACGTCGAGCAGGTGCCGCAGCGACACCGGCTGCTCGGCCTCCAGCTGGCGCACGCGCAGCGAGTAGTCCTCGTACGACCCGCCCCCGTTCGACGCCGCGACCGCCGACTTGTAGACCTTCGGGTAGAAGCGGAAGGTCTTGCCCGGCTTGGCCTCCACGGCCGCCGCCAGGATGCGGCGGCGCTCGTCGCCGTCGCGGTCCAGCTCGGCGAAGCCGGTGCCGCCGCGCTCGGACCCGAAGTAGGCGGGCGTGTCGAAGATCGCGGTCAGCTCCGGCTTCAGGCCGATGCACGCGAACAGCCGCGCGTAGCCGCGCAGCTCGTGGATGCCGATCGTGGAGATCACCTTCTCGATTCCCTTGCGCAGCGCGCCGCACAGGTTCGAGATGTCGGTGCGGTAGTCGTCCATCAGCCCGACCTCGACCATCGTGTACGGGCACACGCCGTCGGCGCCCAGCCCGAGCGCGAGCATCGTGTCGTGGACGTTGCGCAGCGCCGCCGAGCGCAGCACGATCGCGCAGCGGCGGCGCAGGTTGACCTCGCCCGGCTCCACCAGGTGGTCGCGCAGCGCCAGGTCGACGGCGGCCAGGGCCAGGTGCGGATCGAGGTAGCGGCGATCGCCCTCGTAGACCGTGCGGTCGGACAGCACGACCAGCTCCGCCCCGCCGTGCACCGCCGCGGTGGCCTCCTGCTTGAGCCGCTCGATAGCGCCGTGGGTGCCTTCCGACTCCAGGCAGGAGACGTCGATCACGTGGGCGCGGCCGCGGAACTTCTCCCAGAGGTCCTCGAGCAGGTACGTCTTGTGCTCCCGGGCGACCGCGCGGTACACGGAGTCGCCCAGCGGCGCCAGCCCGTCGTGGCCGCCGAGGATCACGGGGAAGGCCGTCTCGATCGTGGTCCGCTCGTCGGGCACCGGGTAAAGCGGCGGGCGCGGTCCGAACACCGCGCGGCAGGAGAAGTGCTCCACCTCGCGCTCGCGGTCGATCGCGGGGTTGGTCACCACCGCCACCGACTCCTTGAAGAAGTCAGCCAGGTTCTGGCGCTCGGGCGACAGGCAGGCGAGCGGCCCGTCGTAGCCCAGCGAGCCGATCGGCTCGGCGCCGGTGGCGGCCATCTGCTGGACGAGCTTCATGTCCTCGCGCTGCCAGCCGAAGCCGCCCAGCACCCGGTCCTCCACCTTGACCGGCTCGGACGGGCCGGCGCTGGTGTACCCGGGCACGTCCTGGCCCTCCAGCGGGCCGCCGGGGGGGATCGCCTCGGCGAAGGCGCCCGCGGCTCCGGCGCGCTCCACCCAGCGCGTCATGCAGAGCCACTGCAGCTGCGTGTGGCCGACCAGCTCCGCGCGCCCGCCCTCGAGGCTGACCAGGGTCTTCTCGCCCGGCGCGAGCGGCTTGGGCTCGGCGACGATGTCCTCCGTGGCCACCACGCCCGGCTCGCTCGAGAACACGTGCGCCGCGGCGGTCTCGAGCTGCCAGAGCGGACGCAGGCCCAGCGCGTCGACCGAGAACACGCACTCCCGGCCGGAGCGCGAGATCAGCGCCACGGGGCCCTGTGCCATCGGCCCGAACGCCTGGCGCAGGTACATGTAGAAGCCGCGCAGATCCTCGGGCATGCCCTTGATCTCGTTGACGATCGGCGGCAGCACCAGCTCCAGCGCCTCGACCAGGCTCAGCCCCTCGCGGTGGATCAGCGCCTCCACCGTGCGGCTGAGGTCCTGCGAGTCGGAGCCACCCGACACGAGCGGCACGCCGAGCATGCGCGCCTCCTGGCGCAGCCGGGCGACCGTGTTGATCTCGCCGTTGTGCCCCAGTACGCCGAACGGCTGCACGCGCCGGAAGTTCGGCCAGGTGTTGGTGGAGTAGCGGTTGTGGCCGAGGACGACGGCGGTCGTCACGCGCGGGTCGCCGAGGTCGGGGTAGTAGCCGCCCAGCACCGCCGGGGTGCCGAGCACCTTGTAGACGACGGAGTCGGTCGAGCAGGACGCCACGTGGACGTCGAGGCCCTCCTCCAGCAGCACGGTCAGCTCGAAGCAGCGAGAGGGCTGGCCGATCAGCCCCGCCACCTGCCAGAACAGCGGCTCCTCCTCGCGGGCCTGCGGGCCGAGGGCCGTGCTGTCCACCACGTCCTCGCGCTCTGCCAGCACGCGCAGCCCGACGCGGCTCATCAGCTCTCGCGCCCGCTCCTTCACCGCGCCCGCGGTGCGCGGGATCAGCAGATGCGCCACGGCGAAGGCGGGGTCGAGCGCCAGGTCGGGAGCGTGGCCGCCGGCGCGCACCTCCTCGGCCCAGAGATCGCGCGGGATGTCGATCAGCAGGCCGCAGCCGTCGCCCTCGCCGTCGACGCTCCCGGCGCGGTGAAGCATGCGCTCGAGCGCGGCGAGCCCGGTCGCGATCGGGCGGTGCGCCGGCCTGCCGTCCTTGGCGATCCACCCGTACAGGGCGCAGGCATCGTGCTCCTCGACGGTCCAGGGCGGTCTCATCAGTACTCGGCTTCGATCACCCGCCGCAGGTCCGGCTCGCTGGGTGAGCCGAGATGGATCTCGCCGTTGACGAAGAACCGCGGCGTGCTGGGGATGCCGCTGAGGGCTCCGCCGCGCAGGTCCTCCTCGACCCGCGCCCGGTGGACGCCGTCGCGCAGCTCGCGATCGAAGCGATCGACGTCGAGCTCGAGCGTGGCGGCGTGCTCGCGCAGCTGGTCGTCGCTCAGCGCGTGCTGGTTCTCGAACAGGCGATCGTGCATCGCCCAGAAGGCGTCCTGCGCCGCGGCGGCCTCGGCGGCCTCGGCGGCGGCGGGAGCGCGCGGGTGCAGGTCCGGGAGCGGCATGTGCCGGAACACGAACCGCAGCCAGTCGAAGCGCTCCAGCAGCTCCAGCACGACCGGGTAGGCGTCACCGCAGTACGGGCACTGGAAGTCGCCGTATTCGACCAGCGTGACGCGACCGCCGACAGCGCCGCGGACGTGGTCGCGGTCGGCGTCGACCACGGGCATCGCCGCCACGCCTAGCCGTCCTCGCGGGGGCCAGACCAGAAGGCGTCGCCCACCGTCACGGTGCGGGCGGTCTCGGCCTGGTGGCGCAGCGAATGAGGGTCGCCGTCCTCGAACGCGAACAGCGCCGGGGCGGGCACGTTGCGCGTCTCGCCCGGGCCGCCCAGGAAGCGGTCCACCATGCGGGCGCAGCGGCGCCCCTCGGCGATCGCGGTGACCACGAGCGACTGGCCCACCCGGGCGTCGCCGCAGGCGAACACCCCCGACTCGCTGGTCGCGTAGACCGCCGCCTTGACGTTGCCGCGGGCGTCGAGGTCCACGCCCAGTTGCTCCACGGCGCCCTCGTGCTCGGGATGGCTGAAGCCGATCGCGATCAGCACGAGGTCGGCCGGCTCGGTGAACTCGCTGCCCGGAACCCCGTGCAGGTCGCGCGACGAGGTGCCCTCCACCTGCCTGCCCTCGACCGCCCTGACGCGGCCGTCCTCGCCGGCGATCGCGGTGATCTGGGTGCCGAAGCGGCGCTCCCCGCCCTCGTCGAGCGCGTAGGTCGAGGGCGTGCGCTTGGGCGGCAGCGGCCACGGCGTCCCTTCCGGGCGGCCTTCGCCCGGCAGCGGCGGGTAGACGTCCAGCAGCAGCACGTCCGAAGCGCCCTCGCGCAGCGCGTTCGAGATGCAGTCCATACCGGTATCGCCGCCACCCACCACGACCACGCGCCGGCCGGCCGCGCTGATCCGCTCCTCCGGCGCCGGCTCGGGGGCCGGGCGGCCCTCCTGGCGCGCCACGAAGCGGTTGCGCTGGTAGAGGTACTCCATCGCGAAGTGCACGCCCTGCAGCTCGCGTCCGGGCACCGGCAGGTCGCGGTGCACGCGCGAGCCGATCGCCATCACCACCGCGTCGTGGCGCTCGCGCAGCTCGGCCGCCGACACGTCGCGCCCCACGTCGATGCCGTACCGGAAGGCGATTCCCTCCTGCTCGAGCAGGGCCACCCGACGATCGATGATCCACTTCTCGAGCTTGGCGTCGGGCACGCCGAAGCGCAGCAGGCCGCCCGGTCCCTCGTCGCGCTCGTAGACGGTCACGGAGTGGCCGTGGCGGTTCAGCTCGGCCGCCACCGCCAGGCCGGCCGGGCCCGACCCGACCACGCCGACGGTGCGCCCGCTGCGGGTGTTGGGCGGGTCGGGCGCGATCCAGCCCTCGTCGTATCCGCGCGTGACGATCGCCAGCTCGATCTGCTCGATCGTCACCGCGTCGTCGTTGATGTCGAGCACGCAGGCCGACTCGCACGGCGCCGGGCAGATCAGCCCGGTGAACTCGGGGAAGTTGTTGGTCG
>JAXDIH010000226.1:0-17359 GCA_034664105.1 Thermoleophilaceae bacterium | reverse complement strand
TGAACGCCCGGGAGCGCGAGCAGTACCTGCGCGAGTACTCGATCCTGAAGAACCAGGGGAAGCCGTTCTTCCCCTACGCGGTCGGCAAGGACAGCATGATGGCCGCGATCACGATCGGCGTGATCGTCCTGATGGCGATCCTGTTCGGAGCGGAGCTCGGCCCCAAGGCCGACCCCACGACCACCACCTACACGCCGCGCCCGGAGTGGTACTTCTTCTTCCTCTTCGAGCTGCTGCGCGTGGTCAAGCCGCCGGAGCTGGTCTTCCTCGCCACGATCGGCATCCCGACGCTGTGCCTGGTGCTGCTCCTGCTGCTGCCGTTCTTCGACCGCAACGCGGAGCGCCACCCGCTGCGGCGCCCGATCGCGACGGTCGCCGGCATCGCCACGATCGCCGCGATGGCCTACCTGACGATCCTCGGCGCGCTCGCGGGCGCTCCGACCCAGATCGACCTGGCCACGTCACCCCAATACGAGGAGGGCAAGCAGATCACAGCCTCCTCGGGTTGCCTCGGTTGCCACAAGATCGGCGAGAACGGCAACACGCTCGGTCCCAACCTCACCGAGATCGGCGCCCGGCTCGGCAAGGACGCGATCGCGCGCACGCTGATCAACCCGACGCCGCCGATGCCGTCGTTCCGCGCGCTCCAGAAGGACAAGCCCGAGCAGTTCGACAAGCTCGTCGAGTACGTCGCGTCGCTCAAGGGCGAGCAGTAATGGCCAGCGGGGGTGCCCCCGCCTCCGGAACCCTGCCTGAGACGCAGGTGCGCGCGATGTTCGACCGCATCGCACGCGTGTACGACCGCATGAACTCGGTGATGACCGCGGGCATGCACCACCGCTGGCGCCGCCGCGCGGCGGACCTGGCTCAGGTCGGACCCGGCTCGCGGGCACTCGACGTGGCCACCGGCACCGGCGACCTGGCGATCGAGCTGAGCTCGCGCGGGGCGCAGGTGGTCGGCCTGGACTTCTCCGAGCGGATGCTGGAGCTGGCTCGCTCCAAGGCCCCTGCGATCGAGTTCGTGCAGGGCAACGCGCTCGCGCTGGCCTACCCGGATGCCTCGTTCGACGCCGTGACGGTCGGCTTCGGCGCGCGCAACTTCGACGACCTGGATCGCGGGCTGCGCGAGCTGGCGCGCGTGACGCGCCCGGGCGGGCGGGTGGTGATCCTCGAGATCACCACCCCGCAGCAGCCGCCGCTGTCGTGGTTCTTCCGGTTCTGGTTCGACCGAGCCGTGCCGGCGATCGGTCGCCTGGCCGGCGACTCCGACGCCTACGCCTACCTGCCATCGAGCGTGCGTCGGTTCCCGGGACCGCGCGAGCTGGCCGAGCGCCTCACGGCGGCCGGGCTCGTCGACGTGCGCTGGGTGCTGACCGCCGGCGGCATCATCGCCATCCACGCCGGGACCCGCCGAGCATGAACACCGCCCAGGCTCAGCTCGGCGCGGTGCTGGCGGCCGGGGGCCCGGAACTGGCGCGCCTGCTCGACCGCACCGAGACGCGGCTGGCCGACGTGACCGACGGCCACGGCTCGGAGCTGGCCGGCCACGCGACGGCGACGCTGGAGGCCGGCGGCAAGCGGCTGCGCCCGATGCTGGTCTTCCTATGCGCCAACGGCGACGGGGACGAGCGGCTGGTGGCGGCCGCCACAGCGGTCGAGCTGCTGCACATGGCCACGCTGGTGCACGACGACGTGCTCGACTGCGCGCCGCTGCGGCGCGGCCGGGCGACGGTCTTCGCCGCGGGGGGCAGGCTCGCGGCCACCACAACCGGCGACCTGCTCTTCTCGCGCGCCTTCGCGGAGCTCGCCTCCACCGGCAGCGCCGACGCCGTGCGCGCCCTATCCGACGCGACGAGCGCGCTCGCTCGCGGCGAGCTGATGCAGCGCGCCGACGCCTGGAGCGCCGACGTCACGCCGGAGCGCTACCTGGAGCGCTGCCGGCTGAAGACCGCGAGCCTGTTCTGCGCCTCCTGCCGGCTGGGAGCCATCTTCGGCGGCCGGCCCGCGATGGCCGAGGCGATGTGTCGCTTCGGAGAGGGCATCGGCCTGGCCTTTCAGGTGCTGGACGACGTGCTCGACGTGTCCGGACCCTCGGAGCGCACCGGCAAGCCGCGCGGCACGGACCTGCTCGACGGCACGGTGACGCTGCCCCTGATCCTGGCGCGCCGGCGTGACCCCGAGCTGGAGCAGCTCGATCCGGGCCTGACGCCTGAGCGGGCCGAGCAGATCTGCGAGCGCATCGCGGCGACCGGGGCGCTCGGGGCCGCCCGCGAGCAGGCGCTCACGCACGTGGCCGAGGCGAAGCGATCGCTGAACAGCCTGGACCTGCCGGAGCAGCGCCGGCGGGCGCTGGAGCTGGTGGCGGACGGCGTGGTGGAGCGCTACGCCTGAGCGGCGAAGTCTTCGGGGATGATCGCGCCGGCCGTGAGCGCGCCCACGAACCGCTCGATCTCCTCGGCCATGTTCGCGCGCATCAGCCGCTTGTAGTCGCGGGCGAGCGCGTCGGCGCCGCGGTCGAGCTCCTCGTCGAAGAGCTCCACGGAATCCTGGGTGAAGATGCCCTCGCGGTAAACGTCGCAGTTGGGGCAGTGGAGCAGCACGCTCCAGTTCTCCATCCCCGACTCCTCCCACTGGACCGGGTAGACCAGGTCCGATGAGCACTCGAGGCACACCTGGAGCTCCTGATGCGGCTCGGCAGGCGGCTCGTCGAGCAGCCGCTCGGGCGTCTCGTCGATCGGCGCGCTGTCCTTGAAGTAGACGACCTCGATCGTCTTCCCGCTTGGGAGCAGCACGCGCTTCACGTAGTGGGTCTGTTCGCCGTTGCCTTCCATGTTCCTCATCCTCTGCAGGCCGTATCGGCACCCGGGCAGGGAACTTGAAAAGAAAACGGCGGCCTTGCGAAATGTGCGATTAGACTCCGCGCCCCGTGGTGCTGAGCGACAGGACGATCCGGTCCGAGATCGAGGCTGGCCGCATCGTCATAGACCCCTTTGACGAGGGCCTGGTGCAGCCATCGAGCGTCGACCTGCGCGTGGACGCGCGCTTTCGCGTGTTCCACAACGCGCGCTACCCGTACATCGACGTGCGCCAGCCGATGGTCGACCTGACCGAGCTGGTCGAGGTCCACGACGGCGAGCCGTTCATCCTCCACCCGGGGGAGTTCGTGCTCGGCCAGACGCTCGAGCACGTCACGCTGCCGGACGACCTGGTCGCGCGGCTCGAGGGCAAGTCCAGCCTGGGGCGGCTCGGGCTGTTGATCCACTCCACCGCGGGCTTCGTCGACGCCGGCTTCTCGGGCAACCTCACGCTCGAGCTGTCGAACGTCGCGAACCTCCCGATCACGATCTACGAGAGCATGCCGATCGGGCAGATCTCGTTCATGCGGATGGACGGTCCGGTGGAGCATCCGTACGGCTCGCGCGAGACCGGCTCCAAGTACCAGGGCCAGGCCGAGCCCACGCCCAGCAGGTTTTATCTCAACTTCGACGACTAGCCACTACCATGTCCTGACATGTGGACTCCAGGCCCAATGGAGATCGTGATCATCCTCGTGATCGTGCTCGTCATCTTCGGACCGAAGCGGCTGCCTGACCTTGGCAAGTCGCTCGGGCGGGGCATGCGGGAGTTCAAGGATTCGGTCACCGGCAAGGACAAGGACGAGCTGCCGCCCCCGGTGCCCGTCGAGGTGCCCGAGCCGACGACCGCTGCTTCGCCCAGCGAGCAGAAGTCCTAGCCGCGGGGCCCGCGTTGGGCGTGCGGCGCATCCGCCCGATATCACACGACGACCGACTCTCGGTCGTCGATCACCTCGACGAGCTGCGCAGTCGGCTGATCGTCTGTGCGCTCGCGTTCGGCGTCGCGTGGGCGCTCACCGCGTGGCAGAACCACCTGGTCCTGGAGATCATCAACGCCCCGCTGCCGAACGACATCGAGCCGATCACACTCGGCCCGGCGGAGGCCTTCTACTCCACGCTGACCAACTCGGCCTACGTCGCCCTGCTGATCTCGCTGCCGGTGATCCTGTACCAGCTCTACGCCTTCCTGCTGCCGGCGTTCAGCCCCGACGAGAAGCGCGTCGCGTTGCCGCTGATGCTGATGATCCCGGTGCTGTTCATCATCGGGGTCGTGTTCTGCTACTTCGTCGTGCTCACGCCGGCGATGCAGTTCCTGCTCAACTTCAACGCCGACGAGTTCAACACGCAGGTGCGGGCGCGCGACTACTACTCGTTCGTGACGCTGCTGATGCTCGCGATGGGGCTCGGCTTCCAGATCCCCGTGGGGGTGCTGGTGGCGTGCAAGCTGCGCATCACGACCCCCGAGAAGCTGCGTCGCAGCCGGCGCTACGCGATCGTCGGGATCGTCGTCCTCGCCTCGCTGCTCCCGACCCTCGACCCGCTCACGCTGATCCTCGAGTCGATTCCGCTGTACGCGCTGTACGAGCTCAGCATCGTGATGGCCTCGGCTTGGGGTCGGCCGATCGGGGAGGTCCCAGACCAGCCCGCCGCTGAAGGGTCCGGATAAGACCCACTAGCCTTCGAACCGCATGCTTTTTGATCTCAGAGGACGCCGTCGCCGGGCGGTACAGGGCACCTACTTGATGCTCGCCGTCCTGATGGGCGGCGGCCTCGTGCTGTTCGGCATCGGCGGCGATGTGTCCGGCGGGCTGTTCGACGCAATCGGCGGCAACAGCAGCGGCGCCAGCGGCAACAGCCAGCTGGAGAAGCGCATCGAGCGCCAGCAGGAGCGGCTGAAGACATCGCCGACCAACGAGAAGGCGCTGGCGGAGCTGGTGCGGCTGAACTACCAGGTCGCGTCGTCGCAGACCCCGTCGGGCAGCACCACGATTCCCAAGGAAGGCAAGGACAGCCTGCGCCAGGCCGGCGCCTACTGGGACCGCTACGTGAAGGCGACGGACGGCGCGCCCGACCCGGACCTCGCGCGGGTGGCGCTGATCGTCTTCGACAAGACAGGGCTCAACCAGCCCACGAAGGCCAAGGACGTGGTGCGCGTGATCGCGGCCGACCGCAACGACTCGCAGACGTACCTGCTGCTCGTGCAGTACGCCACCGCGGCCGGCGACCAGCGCACCTCGCAGCTGGCGGCGCAGAAGGCGATCGATCTCGCGCCCAAGAACCAGCGCAAGCAGGTGGAGAAGCTCGCCAAGCAACTGCAAACTCCCGCCCCTCAGCAGCAGTGACGGCCCCGCTCGCTTAACCTTCCGTGGTGCGGCCCAGGCCGCGGGTGCAACGGACGACACCAGGGAGAAGAGTGAACTTCCACATCGAAGACGAGGCGATTGACGACTCCACCCATGTGATCGAGCTGGGTGGCGAGGTCGATCTCTACACCGCTCCCGAGTTCAAGGAGCGCATGGTTGAGCTGATCGAATCGGGGAAGAAGCACATCGTCGTCGACCTATCGAAGGCCACCTTCATCGATTCGACGACGCTCGGAGTGCTGGTCGGGGGCGTGAAGCGGCTGCGCCCGACGGGCGGATCGCTGGCGCTGGTCTGCACCGACGACAACATCACGAAGATCTTCGAGATCACCGGACTCGACCGCGTCTTCCCGATCCACTCGTCACGCGACGACGCCCTAGCGGCGCTCTCAGCCACGGACTAACCCGAGGCGGGACGCTCCCGCGGCCGTCTTCTAGACTCGCTTTCTCGCGGGCCGTTAGCTCAATTGGCAGAGCAGGAGACTCTTAATCTCAAGGTTGAAGGTTCGATTCCTTCACGGCCCATTTAGGCCGCTCGCGAGGCGGCGCAGCGTCACCGCTCAGGCGCTGATGTTGCGCCGTGCCGCGCTGGCGTTTGCCAGCAGCGTCTCGGGGCCGTCTCCGCCTGAGGAGACCGCTATCCCCACGGTGGGCGAGACGAAGACCTCTCCGCCGTCGCTCGCGTACGGCTGGCGCAGTGCCAGCAGCGCCCGGTCCGCGACCGCCACCGCCTCGTAGTCGCTGCGCAGCCGCTCCGCGCAGATCACGAACTCGCCGCCGCCCAGGCGGGCCACCATGTCCGACCCGCGGGCCACCCGCCGCAGCCGGTGGGCGGCCTCCAGCACCAGCTCGTCGCCGGGCTCCCGGCTCGGGTCCAGCTCGATGTAGATCACCCCGACCGAGTCCACGTAGCGCTCCGCGCCGTGCAGCGCCTGCCCCATCCGCTCGATCAGCGCCGGGCGGTTCGCCAGGCCGGTCAGCCGGTCGCGCGGTTCGTCGAACTGCCTCGAGGCCGCGAGCAGCCCGGCGTCGCAGCGCTCCGCCAGGATCGTGCGCGCCTGCTCGGCCAGGTCGGCGCCCGCGTCCGAGGCGTCCAGCAACTCGATCGCGGTGCCGCGCCACATCAGGTGGGCGTTCACCAGCACCGACGGCGCCGCGCGCCCCGCGACCGCACCGAAGTCCGCGAGGGTCTCGGGCGTGCCGTCGGCGAAGCCCTCCGCCTCCACGAGCCAGCGGGCCACGACCTGCGTGGCCGCCCGGTCCACACGCCCAACCAGCCCCAGCACGTCTGTCGCGTCACTGCCCATAGGGCAGTAATCGACAGATGAGGGCCGAAGGCTTAGCCCTACGCGCCGCGCGGCACCGCGTCTTCGAGCACCACTCGCATCAGGTCGCGGATCGACAGCATTCCCACGACCTCGTCGTTCTCCGTGACGGGCAGGTGGCGGAAGCCGCCGTGGATCATCAGGACCGCGGCGTGCTCGGTCGACTCGTCCGGATCGAGCGTGTCCGGATCGCGTGTCATCCAGTCGGCGACGGTCGTGTCCTCCTCGATCCCCCGCGCCACCGCGCGCAGCACGTCACGCTCGGTGAGGATGCCGACCAGCTGCTTGCCCTCGCTGACGAGCACGGCGCCGACGTCCTTGGCGACCATCCGCTTGGCCACCTCGGTCAGCGACAGTCCCGGCTCGACCGAGAGCAGGTCTCGCGACATGTGCCGGCGCGCCTGCGGCATAGGCGCACTGTAGCCGCTGGCCGGCGTCACGGCCGAGCAGATGCGCCGGGGGCTAGAGCCCGAGCGTGCTCAGCGCGGCGGCGGCGATGCGGTCCTCGTTGGGCATCGCCGCGTGCTCGAGCCCCTTGGCGTAGGGCAGCGGCACCTCGGCCATCCCGACGCGCTCCACGGGCGCGTCCAGCTCGTCGAAGCAGGCCTTCTGGATGCGGGCCGCCAGCTCGGCGGTGACCCCGTAGCTCGCCCAGCCCTCCTCGACGCAGAGCGCCCTGCTGGTGCGGGCCACGGACTCCGCGACCGTCTCCACGTCCAGCGGTCGCAGCGAGCGCAGGTCCACCACCTCGATCGACACGCCGTGCGATTGGGCGAGCCGCTCGGCCACCTCGAGCGAGCGCACCACCGCGTACGAATGCGCCACGATCGTCAGGTCCGTCCCGGGGCGCGCGATCCGCGCCCGGCCGATCGGGGTCACGAACTCCGGGTCTAGCGGGACCTCGCCCTTCTGCTTGTAGATCGGCAGGTTCTCGATCACGAGCACCGGATCGTCGTCGCGGATGGCGGCCTTCAGCAGCCCCTTGGCGTCGGCGGGCGACGCGGGCGATACGACCTTGAGGCCCGGCGTGCCGGCGAACCAGCCGTCGAACGACTGCGAGTGCTGGGCAGTGAGCTGGTTACCCGCGCCGTTCGGCGTGCGGATCACCAGCGGGCAGCGCACCTCGCCGCCGAACATCGCCCCCACCTTGGCCGCGTGGTTGATCACCTGGTCCATCGCGACCAGCAGGAAGTTGATGGTCATGATCTCCACGACCGGGCGCTCGCCCATCATCGCGGCGCCCACGCCGGCGCCGACGAAGCCCTCCTCGGAGATCGGCGTGTCGCGGATGCGGTCGGGGCCGAACGTGTCCATCAAGCCGGCCGTGACCTTGTAGGAGCCGTCGAACAGCCCCACCTCCTCGCCCATGACGAACACGCGGTCGTCGCGGGCGAGCTCCTCGCTCAGCGCCAGCCGCAGCGCCTCGCGGTAGGTCATGACCGCGGTGCCCTGTGCCTCCGCGACCGCGCTCATGCGCCGAGCCCCGCGTCGAAGGTCAGCTCTTCCTCGCCGAACGGGCTGCCCGGTCGCATGCGGTCGAACTGCGCCGCGCTACCGCGGGCGTGCATGCCGGCGGCCAGGCCGGCCACGTCGGGCTCCGGGCTGGCGAGCGCGTACTCCACGGCAGCCTGCACACGCTGCTCGGCGGCGTCGTCGACCGCGTCCAGCTCGTCCTCGCCGACCCCCGCGTTCTGGAGCTGCGCGCGCACGCGCGCGATCGGATCGAGTGCCTTGCGGGCGGCGATCTCGTCGGTGGTCCGGTAAGCGAGCCCGGCGTCGGCGACCGAGTGGCCGCGGTAGCGGTAGGTGACGGCTTCCAGGACCGCGGGCCGGCGCGCCTCGCGCGCCTCGTGCAACAGCCGCTCGGCTGCCTCGAGCACGGTGTCGAGGTCGTCGCCGTCCACGCGCTCACCGTGCATCCGGTGTGCCCCGGCGCGGCGCCACAACTCGGGCTCGGCCGAGGCGCGCGACACGGACGTGCCCATCCCGTACTCGTTGTTGACCACCAGGAAGACGATCGGGAGGTCCCAGAGCGCGGCCAGGTTCAGCGACTCGTGCCACGCGCCCATGTTCACGGCGCCGTCGCCCAGCTCGCAGAGCACTGCCTGGGAGCGACCCTGGCGCACGAGCGCCAGGGCAAGACCCGTGGCTACGGGGAGCTGCCCGGCGACGATGCCCCAGCCGCCGTAGAAGCCGCGCTGCACGTCGAGCAGGTGCATCGACCCGCCGCGACCGTGCGCGCAGCCGTCGGCGCGCCCGAACAGCTCGGCCATGGCGGCCTCCGGCGGAACCCCACGCGCCAGCGCGAAGCCGTGGCAGCGGTACCCGGTCACGAGCAGGTCGTTGGCCTCGAGCTCGTGCACGGCGCCGACCGTGGTTGCCTCCTGGCCGGAGGAGAGGTGGCAGTAGCCGCCGATACGGGCCGCCTTGTACTGGCGCTCGGCTTCGGTCTCGAACACCCGGCTCAGCACCATCAGCTCGTAGAGCTCGCGCCGGAGCGCGGGGGATACTCGATCACGTACGGCTTCGGTGACCGCCATGCTAGGACTCCTCGAAGTAGTCGGGACGCGCCGCCCGGATGCTGGGGACGCTCGACAGGACCATGCGCAGGTGGTGGCGCAGGGCTGCCTCCGCCGCGTCTTGGTCGTGGTCGGCCACGGCCGCCACCACGGCGCGGTGCTCGGCGACCATCTCGCCGAGGTAGCCGGGCTCCGGCAGGCTGAGTCGGCGGACGCGGTCGAGGTGACCGTTCGCGCGCCGGCTGAGCGACCAGGCGATCTCACGACCGCTCAGCTCGCAGAGCGTGCGGTGCAGCGCCTCGTCCAGCCGGTCGAACGCCTCGGTGTCGGCGTCGGCCTCGGCGCGATCCTGCGCGGTGAGGTTCGCCTGGAGCTCCTCGAGGTCGCGCTCGGTCGCCAAGTCCGTGGCGAGCCGGATCGCGCTGCACTCGAGCGCCTCGCGCACGAAGTGGGCATCCTCCACGGCGTCCGTGCTGATCAGTGTCACGAAGGTGCCGAGCTGCGGCACGATCGCCACCAGGCGCTCGTCGCGCAGGCGCACCAGCGCCTCGCGGACGGGCGTGCGGCTGACACCCAGGGCGTCCGCCAGCTCGTTCTCGGAGAGGCGGCGGCCGGGCTCGAGCTCGGCGGAGACGATTCCCTCCCGCAGCGCCACGTAGACCTGGTCGCGGGCCGACCCACCGCTAGCTCGATCGCTCAGGTGGATGCGCATGTCGACTAGCATACTAGTGGTATCGCGACCTGTCTCGCGGTGTCTGAGAAGATCCGTTCATGGCCCACGACACCGCCACGAAGACCGCCGACATGGGGGCCCTCGACGGCCGCATCGCGCCCGCTGACGAGCTCACGATCCCGGCCACCGACGAGGGGCTGCTGCGCGGCGACGGGGTGTTCGAGGTGATCCGCGTCTACGACGGAACGGCGTTCGCGCTCACCGACCACCTTGACCGCCTGGAACGTTCGGGGGCGAACCTTCGCTTGCCGGAGGTCTTTCGCGGCCAGCTGGAGAGCGAAATCCCGGAGCTGCTGGAAGCGCGCGGGGGAAGCGACTTCGACGGCTCGCTGAGGATCGTGATCACCCGCGGCGGCCGGCGACTGCTGCTCACCGAGCCCGCTCCGGCCAAGCCGGCCGGCATCCGGCTCGGCATCGTCGTCTACGCGCCCACGCGCGTGCTGGACGGGATCAAGTCGCTCTCGTACGCCGGGAACATGCTCTGTACGCGGCTGGCCCAGGAGCGTGGATTCGACGAGGCGCTGCTGGTGACGCCGCACGGGCGCGTGCTCGAGGCGCCCACGTCCACGATCTTCTGGGTCGATGCCGACGGCGTCCTCTGCACTCCGCCGCTCGACGACCACATCCTCGCGTCGATCACGCGCGACCGGTTGACGCGCCTGCTCGACGTCGAGGAGCGCTCCTGCCCGACCGAGACGCTGATGCAGGCCCCGGAGGCGTTCCTGGCCTCCACGATCCGCGAGGTGCAGTCGATCGGCGCCGTCGAGGACACCGAGTTCGAGGAGGGTCCCCGCACGCGCGAGGCCGCCGCGGCATTCCGCTCGCACGTGGAGTCGGAGCTGGCGAGGGCCGGCTAGTCGCGCTCGCGCGGGCTCGGCTGGACCTGGTGTTGCACGAACCAGGCCACGTGGCGAGCAACGTCCGCCGCGAGTCCGAGCGCGCCTTCGAGCATCTTGGTCATCCTGAGCTCCATCCTAAGCACGAACCATGAACTCCGTTCGAATCGTCACGGTCGTCGGTAACCGGCCCCAGTTCGTCAAGGCCGCCGCCGTCTCGCGCCTGCTTCGAGAGGCCCACGAGGAGGTGCTGGTGCACACCGGCCAGCACTACGACGACGAGCTCTCGCGAGTCTTCTTCGACGAGCTCCAGATCCCTGCGCCCGACCGCGAGCTGAGCGCCGGGTCCGGGTCCAACACCGAACAGACCGCGCGCATCCTCGCGGCGCTGGAGCCCATCCTTGCCGAGCTGGGGCCCCGGCTGGTGCTCGTCTACGGCGACACCAACTCCACGCTCGCCGGCGCCCTCGCGGCAGCCCAGGCCGGCATTCCCGTCGGCCACGTCGAGGCGGGGATGCGCTCGTTCGACCGCTCGATGCCCGAGGAGCTCAACCGGGTGCTGACCGACCACGCCAGCGACCTGCTGCTGTGCTCGACTCAGACTGCGGTCGACAACCTCGCGCGCGAGGGCGTGGGCGCCGAGATCCGCCTCGTGGGCGACGTGATGGCCGACGTCTCGCTGGCCTTCCGCGAGATCGCGGCCGAGCGTTCCACGATCGTGGCCGATCTCGGGCTGGATGGCGGGGACTACCTCGTCGTGACGGCCCACCGCGCCGGCAACGTGGACCGCCCCGACCGCTTGGAGCGGCTCGTGTCCCTGGTGGAGGCGCTGCCCCGCCCGGTCGTATTCCCTGTGCACCCGCGCACCCGGGCGCGCCTCGAGGCGGCGGGAGTGCTCGATCGGCTGGACGGCGTGCAGCTGGTTGCGCCGCTCGGCTACCTCGACTTCCTCGAGCTGGCCCGCCACGCGCGGGCCATCCTCACCGACTCGGGCGGGGTGCAGAAGGAGGCCTACCTGCTGGGAGTGCCGTGTGTGACGCTGCGCGACACCACTGAGTGGATCGAGACCGTGGACGCCGGCTGGAACGTGCTGGTCGACCTGGATCGCGACGCGGCGCTCGAGGCCCTCGGGCGCACCCCGCCCGAGGAGCGCCCCGAGCTCTACGGCGGCGGACGCGCCGCCGAGCGCGTTCGCGACGCGGTCTCGGCCTACACTGCGCGGCTATGAAGATCGGGGTAATCGGGCTTGGCTATGTGGGGCTCCCGCTGGTCGTCGCCTTCGCCGAGGCGGGGCACGACGTGGTGGGCGTTGACGTGAACGCGCGGGTGATCGCGTTGCTCGGCGAGGGGCGCTCTCACATCGAGGACGTGCCGGACGAGAAGCTGCGGGCGATCTCCGAGCGTTTCCACCCGACGCCGCGCTACGCCGACCTGGCCAAGGTCGACGCGGTGGTGGTGGCGGTGCCGACGCCGCTCACGCCCAACCGCGAGCCGGATCTCCAGCCGCTGATCGACACCGGGACCGCGCTGGCGAACGTCCTCCAGGCCGGCCAGCTGGTTGTGCTCGAGTCGACGACCTATCCGGGGACCACGCGGGAGCGCTTCGGCCCGCTGCTCGAGGAGTCGGGGCTCGCCGCCGGACGAGACTTTCACCTGGCGTTCTCGCCGGAGCGCATCGACCCGGGCCGCACCGACTACACGCTGCGCAACACACCGAAGATCGTGGGCGGCCTGACCGACGAGTGCCGGCGCCGCGCGGTCGAGCTCTACGCCGAGGTGTGCGACGAGGTGGTGGAGGTGTCCACGCCCGAGGCGGCGGAGCTCACCAAGCTGCTCGAGAACATCTTCCGCTCGGTGAACATCGCGCTCGTCAACGAGCTGGCGATCCTGTGCGATCGCATGGGCATCGACGTGTGGGAGGTGGTCGAGGCCGCGGCGACCAAGCCGTACGGGTTCATGTCGTTCAAGCCCGGCCCGGGCATGGGCGGGCACTGTTTGCCTGTCGACCCCTTCTACCTCGCTTGGCGCGCTCGCGAGTTCGACATGCAGACCGAGTTCGTGGAGCTGGCCGGCGAGGTCAACCAGCGCATGCCGTACTTCTGCGTGGACCGGATCTCGCGGGCTCTCAACGACCAGTCGAAGCCGGTGAAGGGGTCACGGATCGCGATCGTCGGCGTGTCGTACAAGCCCGGAGTGGGCGACCTGCGCGAGTCGCCGGCGCTGAGGATCCTCCGCCTGCTCCGCGAGCAGGGCGCCGAGGTGTCCTACCAGGACGAGTTCGTGCCGGAGCTGGCCGACCTCGGCCTGCGCAGCGAGTGGCCCGAGGAGACCGACTGCGTCGCGATCGTGACCGCGCATCCCGGGCTCGACGTCGAGCGGCTCGTGGCAGAGTCGCCGCTGGTCGTCGACTTCCGCGGCGTCACCCGCGGCATCGAGGCCCCGAACCTCGTTCGACTGTGACGATGCCAGCCGGGGGCTCACGCCCCCGGGCCCCCGTTGATCTCTGGCTGGTCGCAGCATGACCAAGATCGGGGTCGCCGGGCTTGGCTACTGGGGCCCCAACCTCGCGCGCAACTTCGATCGCCTCCCCGATGCCGAGCTGGCCTGGCTCTGCGACGAGTCGGAAGAGCGGCTGGCGCGCCACGGCGCGGCCTTCCCGGGCGCGCGCACCACGACCTCGCTGGACGACCTGCTCGCCGACGAGACGCTCGACGCGGTGGTGCTCGCCACGCCGGTCCCGACCCACGCACGGCTCGCCCTGAAGGTGCTCGAAGCGGGCAAGCATTGCTTCGTCGAGAAGCCGCTCGCCCAGTCGGTCGAGGAGGCCGAGCAGGTCGTGGCGGCGGCGCGGGCGGCGGAGCGCGTGCTTATGGTCGGCCACTTGCTCGAGTACCACCCGGGGGTGGAGGCGCTCAAGCAGCTGGTGGACGCCGGCGAGCTGGGCGACGTGCGCTACGTCTACTCCAACCGCCTCAACCTCGGCGTGCTGCGTCCCGACGAGAACGCGCTCTGGTCGCTCGGCGCGCACGACGTGTCGGTGATCCTGCGCCTGGCTGGCGAGGAGCCTCACGAGTGCCGCGCGGTGGGCGAGAGCTACATGCAGGAGGGCATCGAGGACGTGGTGTTCTGCTTCATGCGCTTCCCCTCGGGCCTGGCGGCGCACATGCACCTGTCCTGGCTCGATCCCCACAAGGAGCGGCGCTTCACGGTCGTCGGCTCCCAGAAGATGGCCACGTTCGACGACATGGAGCTGGAGCGCAAGCTCACCGTGTATGACAAGGGCTTCGACGAGAACTGGGCTTCGTACGGCGAGTACATCGCCCGCTCGGGCGACACCTACTCGCCGCGGGTGCCCAACGACGAGCCGCTGCGCCTGGAGTGCCAGCACTTCGTCGAGCGCGTCCGCGACGGGGGCGAGCCGCGCTCCGGCGGAGAGGCCGGCCTGCGGGTCGTGCGGGTGCTCGAGGCGCTGCAGCAGTCGCTGCGGGAGAGCTCGCGTGCCGCCAGGGTCTGACGCGGCCGGCGAGGGCGCCGTCGTCTACCCCGGCACGGTGCTGGGCAGCGGCGTGCGGCTCGGCGACCACTGCGTGGTGGGCAAGCCGCCGGTCCTGAGCAGCCGCTCCAGCGCGGCCGGCGCCACGCCCGAGCCGGCCCGGCTGGGCGACGGTGTGTCGATTGGTGCCGGTGCGGTGGTGCTCGCAGGGGCGGTCATCGGCGCCGGCAGCGTCGTGGGCGACCAGGCGCACGTGCGCGAGCGGACGACGATCGGCGAGCAGACGGTTGTCGGGCGCGGGGTGTCGGTCGAGAACGACGTCAGCGTGGGGGCGCGCGTGCGCCTTCAGACGAACGCCTACATCACGGCCTGGTCGGTTGTGGAGGACGACGTCTTCGTGGCGCCGGGCGTGGTGCTCACCAACGATCCGACGGCGGGGCGGCGGCGCGGCGGCGAGGAGCTGCGCGGCGCGACGCTGCGGCGCGCCTGCCGGATCGGCGGCGGCGCGGTGCTGCTGCCGGGCGTGGAGGTGGGCGAGGAGGCCTTCGTCGCCGCGGGTGCGGTGGTCACCACCGACGTGCCGGCCCGAGCCGTGGTGATGGGCGTGCCAGCCCGCGTCGTGCGCGAGGTTGCCGAGGAGGAGTTGCTCTGATCCCTCGCCCGGGGCGCCGCCGCCGACCGCTCGCCGCGGATCGCGGCACGGTCGTGCTGGGAGCGGTTGCCGGAGCCGCCGTCGCGGCGGTCCTGGCGGGAGAGGTCGGCAGGGTATGGCGCCGCGGGTCGGCGCCGCTGCCGAGCGAGGCGTCGAATCTGCTGGTCGCGGCCGAGGAGGCCGTGGCGGAGACCGCGCAGGTGGCGCGCGCCGGCTACCGCGAGGTGTCCACGCGCGAGAACGCGATGTTCAACCTGCTCAGCTCGTTCGTGGTCACGTTCATCGCGGCCCGCGCGATCACCTACCGCCTGCGCCACCGCTCGCGGGTGGGGCCGTTCCGGAGCGTGCGGGTGGGCCGGCGGCACGTCCACCACTTCGTGCCGGGCATCGTGATCGCGTTCGGCGCGGGTACCGGCGCGATCCTCACCCGCGACGAGGGGCTGGAGCCGCGGCTGGCGGTGCCGTTCGGGGTCGGCATGGGCCTGACTCTGGACGAGTCGGCGCTGTTGCTGGAGCTCGAAGATGTCTACTGGAGTCGCGAGGGGCTGCTGAGCGTGCAGATCACGCTGGCCGTTACGGCGCTGCTCGCGTCGATCGCGCTGGGGCTGCGGTTCTTGCGCCGCGGCGAGCAGGCCGTGCTCGAGCCGGGCACGGCCTGAGCGCTCTGCCGCCTGCCGCGGTGGTTTGATTCGCGGCATGGAAAGTGGATCGCCTCCCCCGCAAGCGCCCCCGAGCGGCTGGGAGCAGCCGATCCCCACGCCGTCGGGCTGGGAGGGGCGGCCGCTCGCGAGCTGGGGCAGCCGCGCCGGCGCCACGCTCATCGACTGGCTGGTGCTGCTGATCCCTGCGGTGGTCCTCTTCATCGTCGTGGTCGCTGGGGCGCTCGGCATCTCGGGGGACGACGACGCCTCCACCGGAGCCGCCATCGCGGCGATCGTCCTCTACGTGGTGCTGATCTCGGCGGTGGTGCTGCTCTACGCGCCGCTGCTGATGATGCGAAAGGGCGCGCACAACGGCCAGACGCTCGGGAAGCAGCTGGTCGGCATCACGGTCGTACGCAACACCGGGCAACCGATGAACTTCGCGTGGTCTGCCCTACGTGAGGTTGTCGTCAAGGGGCTGGCGGTTGGCATCGCATCGTCGATCATCCCGCTGCTGCCCTGGCTGCTGGACATTCTCTGGCCGCTCTGGGACGACGAGAACCGTGCGCTGCACGACTTGGCCGTGCAGACCCACGTGGTGCGCGTCTAGCTCAGGCGGCCGCGGGGCGGAGGCGCTCGGCCGCTCCGGTCCAGATCATCTCGTCGCGGGCCGGGCCCACGCCGATCATCACGATCGGGATGCCGAGGTAGTCGGAGATGAAGTCGAGGTAGGACTGGGCGTTCGCCGGCAGCTCGTCGACCGAGCGCACGCCGGAGATGTCCTCGTGCCAGCCGGGCAGCTCCACGAGGTCGCCGTGCACCTTGTGCACGATCGACTGGTGGTACGGGAACTCGTCGAAGGTGGCGCCCTCGGGGCCGAGGTAGCGCACCCCGACGTAGAGGGGGTCGATCCCGGTCAGCACGTCCAGTTTCGTGACCACCAGCCCGCTGAGCCCGTTGATGCGCGTGGCGTAGCGCAGCGCGACCAGGTCGATCCAGCCGGTGCGACGCGGCCGCCCCGTGGTGGTGCCGAACTCCCCGCCGGACTCGCGGATGCGCTCGCCGAGAGCGTCGTCCAGCTCGGTGGGGAAGGGGCCGGCGCCCACTCGGGTCGTATACGCCTTGGCGATCCCCCAGACGTCGTCGATCGAGCGCGGGCCCACGCCGGCGCCCGCGCAGGCGGCGCCCGCGACCGTGTTCGACGAGGTGACGAAGGGGTAGGTGCCGTGGTCGATGTCCAGCAGCGCGCCCTGCGCTCCCTCGAAGACCACCAGGCCGCCGTCGTCGAGCACCCGCCAGGCGATCGGCGGCGTGTCCGCGATGTAGGGCTCGAGCCGGTGACCGAGGATGCGGTACTCCTCGGTCATCGTGTGCAGGTCGAGCTCGGGCTGCTTGGAGAACGGGCGCAGCATCAGGCGCTTGGGCTCGAGCGCCGTGTAGATCTTCTTGCGCAGGATCTTCTCGTCGAGCAGGTCCTGCATCCGGATTCCGAGGCGCGCCGCCTTGTCGGCGTAGCAGGGGCCGATGCCGCGGCGGGTGGTGCCGATCTGGAGCTTGCCGAGCTGCGCCTCGCCGGCGTGGTCGAGCAGCTTGTGGTACGGCATGATCAGGTGCGCGTTGGCCGAGATGCGCAGGCCGCTCAGGTCGACGCGCCGGCGCGACAGCTCCGCGATCTCCTCGGTCAGCACCTTGGGGTCGACGACCACGCCGTTCCCGATCGCGCAGAGCTTGCCGGGGTAGAGGATGCCCGACGGGATCAAATGGAACTTGAAGGTCTCACCGTCGCGCACGATCGTGTGGCCGGCGTTGTTGCCGCCCTGGAAGCGAACGACGAGATCGGCCTGCTCGGCGATCAAGTCGACGACCTTGCCTTTTCCCTCGTCGCCCCACTGGGCGCCTACGATTACGAGACCAGCCATTCCAGGAGCGAGTCTAGGGCCGT
>JAXDIH010000211.1:0-5530 GCA_034664105.1 Thermoleophilaceae bacterium | reverse complement strand
CCAGCTCGATCTGCTCGATCGTCACCGCGTCGTCGTTGATGTCGAGCACGCAGGCCGACTCGCACGGCGCCGGGCAGATCAGCCCGGTGAACTCGGGGAAGTTGTTGGTCGCGTGCAGGTGGGTGAGCGCCTCCTGCCAGCGGTCGTTGTAGACCAGGTCGTTCCAGTCCGGGATCTTGTTGCCGAGCGGGCAGCCCTCCTGGCAGAACGGCACGCCGCAGTCCATGCAGCGGCCGCCCTGCTCGCGCAGGACGCGGTCCTCGGGCAGGGAGAAGTACTGCCGGTAGTCGCGCACCCGCTCGCGCGGGTCGCGCTTCTGGAAGCCGACGCGCTCCAGGCGCAGGAAGCCACGCGGATCGCCCATCAGGCAGCCACCTCTTCCCTGGTGAGCTCCAGCAGCGCCCGCTTGTAGTCGTGCGGCATGACCTTCACGAACCGGGCCAGCTCCTCGTCCCACGAGTCGAGGACGCGCTCGGCCACCGCCGAGCCCGTGCGGTCGTGGTGCTCCTCGATCCAGCCGCGCAGCTCGAGCGCCTCGTCGGGGGTGATCTCGTCGAAGCCGACCAGCTCGCTGTTGCAGCGCGAGCGGAAGCCGCCGTCCACGTCCAGCACGTAGGCCACGCCGCCGCTCATCCCGGCCGCGAAGTTGAGGCCAGTTGGGCCCAGCACCACCACGCGCCCGCCGGTCATGTACTCGCAGCCGTGGTCGCCCACGCCCTCGACCACGGTCAGCACGCCCGAGTTGCGCACCGCGAAGCGCTCGCCCGCGAGACCGCGGAAGAAGGCCTTGCCGGAGGTGGCCCCGTAGAGCACGGTGTTGCCCACGATCGCGTTGTCCTCCGCGCGGAACGTGGCCTCGGGCGCCGGGCGCACGACCAGCGTCCCGCCGGACATGCCCTTGCCGGTGTAGTCGTTGGCGTCGCCCTCCAGCTCGAGCGTCACGCCGCCCGCCAGCCAGGCGCCGAAGCTCTGGCCGGCGGAGCCGCGCAGCTGCACCTCGATCGAGCCCTCTGGCAGCCCTTCCTCGCCGTGGCGGCGGGCGATCTCGCCCGACAGGAGGCCGCCGACCGCGCGGTTCTTGTTCTCGATGCGCCGCTCGAGGCGCACGTGCTCGCCGTCCTCGATGGCCGGGCGCGAGCGCTGCAGCAGGTCCAGGTCGATCGAGTCGTAGAGCACGGGCTCGGGGCGGCGCACGCAGCGGCGCGGCGCGTCCGCTGGCAGGTCGGGCGGCACCTCCAGCAGCGCCCGCAGGTCGATGCCGCGGCCCTTCCAGTGGTCGACGGCCTCGTCGGGAACGAGCAGGTCGGTACGGCCGGTCAGCTCGGCGATCGAGCGCACGCCGAGCTGCGCCATCAGGCGGCGCGCCTCCTCGGCGACCATGAACAGGTAGTTCACGACGTGCTCGGGCTGGCCCTCGAAGCGCCGCCGCAGCTCGGGGTCCTGGGTCGCCACGCCCACCGGGCAGGTGTTGAGGTGGCAGACGCGCATCATCACGCAGCCCAGGGCGATCAGCGGGGCGGTCGAGAAGCCGAACTCGTCGGCGCCCAGGATCGCGCCGATCGCGACGTCGCGGCCGGTCCGCATCTGGCCGTCGACCTCGACGAGGATGCGCGAGCGCAGGTCGTTGCGCAGCAGCGTCTGCTGGGTCTCGGCCAGGCCGATCTCCCACGGGATGCCGGCGTGGTGGATCGAGGCCTGCGGCGAGGCTCCGGTACCGCCGTCGTGGCCGGCGATCACGACGTGGTCGGCGTTGGCCTTGGCCACGCCGGCCGCGACCGTGCCCACGCCGACCTCGGACACCAGCTTCACCGACACCCGCGCGCGCGGGTTGGCGCAGCGCAGGTCGTAGATCAGCTGCTTGATGTCCTCGATCGAGTAGATGTCGTGGTGCGGCGGCGGCGAGATCAGCGTCACGCCGGGCGTGGAGTGCCTCAGCCCGGCGATGTAGCGGTCGACCTTGTGCCCCGGCAGCTGCCCGCCCTCGCCCGGCTTCGCGCCCTGGGCGACCTTGATCTGGAGCTCGTCCGCGTTGACGAGGTAGTTCACGGTCACGCCGAAGCGGCCCGAGGCCACCTGCTTGATCGACGAGCGGCGCTCGTCGCCGAAGCGAGCCGAGTCCTCGCCGCCCTCGCCGGTGTTCGACTTGCCGCCCAGCCTGTTCATGCCGACCGCGAGCGTCTCGTGGGCCTCCGGCGACAGGGCGCCCAGGGACATCCCGCCCGACTTGAAGCGCTTGACGACCTCGCTGGCCGGCTCCACCTCGTCGAGCGGCACGGGCTCCACGTCGTCGCGGAAGCGCAGCAGCCCGCGCAGCGACGTGTTGCGCACCGCCACGTCGTTCACGTAGGTGGCGAAGCGCTCGTAGGCCTCGGCACCCTCCCCGTTGCGGGCGGCGTGCTGGAGCGTGGCGATCGTCTCCGGATTCCAGCCGTGGTACTCGCCGCGGCGACGCCAGGCGTAGATGCCGCCGGCCGGCAGCAGCTCGGAGACGGCGGCCGGGTAGGCGCGCGCGTGGCGCCCGAGCGCCTCGTCGGAGATCTCCTTCAGCCCGATGCCCTCCACCCGCGACGGCGTGCCGGTGAAGTGGCGGTCGATCACCTCGCGCTTCACGCCGACGGCCTCGAAGATCTGCGACCCGGTGTACGAGCGCAGCGTCGAGATGCCCATCTTGGAGAGGATCTTGAGCAGGCCCTTGCCGATCGCCTTGATCACGCGCTGCTCCGCCTCCTCGGGCGTCATCTCGTCCGGCAGGCGGCCGTCGCGGTGCAGCGCGTAGAGCGACTCGAACATCAGGTAGGGGTTGACCGCCGAGGCGCCGAAGCCGATCAGCGTGGCCAGGTGGTGGATCTCGCGCGCCTCGCCGGTCTCCACCACGAGCCCGATCTGGAGGCGCGTGCCCTCGCGCACCAGGTGATGGTGCACGGCGCCGACGGCCAGCAGCGACGGCATCGCCGCGCGCTCCGAGCCGATGTTGCGGTCGGAGAGCACGATGATGTTCACGCCCCGGGCCACCAGGTCGGAGGCCTCGCGGCAGATGTCCTCGATGCGCCGCTCCATGCCCTCCTCGCCCTGGTCCACCGGCCACGTGATGTCGATCGTGCGCGCCTCGAACACGCTGTGGTCGACCTGGCGCAGCTTCTCGAGCTCCGAGTTGCGCAGGATCGGCTGCTCCATCACGAGCTGGTGGCAGTGGTCGGGCGTCTCGCCGAGCAGGTTGATCTCAGGGCCGATGCAGGCCGTGAGGCTCATCACCACTGACTCGCGGATCGGGTCGATCGCCGGGTTGGTCACCTGGGCGAACAGCTGCTTGAAGTACGAGGACAGCGGCGGGAGCCGATCGGACAGGCTGGCCAGCGCCACGTCGTTGCCCATCGAGCCGGTCGGCTCGGCGGCGTCGCGGGCCATCGGCGCGAGGATCACCTTCAGGTCCTCCTCGGTCCAGCCGAAAGCGAGCTGCTTGGCGCGCAGCGGCTCCACGCGCGGCACGCGCGGGCTCTTCTCGGGCAGGTCCCCGATGTGCACTACGCGGTCGTGCAGCCACTCGCCGTAGGGACGCCGGCGGGCCAGGTCGGCCTTGACCTCGTCGTCCGGCACGATCCGGTCGCGCTCGAGATCGACCAGGAACACCTTGCCGGGGCGCAGGCGGCCCTTGGCGACGATCTGGTCCTCGCTCGCCTTCAGCACCCCGGTCTCCGACGCGAGCACCACCCAGCCGTCCTTGGTCACCACCCAGCGGCCGGGGCGCAGCCCGTTGCGGTCGAGCGTCGCGCCGATCACCCGGCCGTCGGTGAACGCCACAGCGGCGGGGCCGTCCCACGGCTCGATCAGCGAGGAGTGGTAGGCGTAGAAGTCACGCACGTCCTGCTTGAGCTCGGGCCGGCCCTGGTAGGCCTCCGGGATCAGCATCGAGATCGCGTGGGCCGGCGAGCGGCCGCCCAGCACGAGCAGCTCCATCAGCCCGTCCAGCGAGGCCGAGTCGGAGATGTCGTCGCGCAGCAGCCCGCGGATCTTGTCGATGTCGTCGCCGAACAGCGGCGAGGCGAGCGTCAGCTCGCGCGCGCGGTGCCAGTTGCGGTTCCCGCGCAGGGTGTTGATCTCGCCGTTGTGGGCGAGCATCCGGTACGGGTGGGCCAGCTCCCAGCTCGGGAAGGTGTTCGTGGAGAAGCGCGAGTGGACCAGCGCCATCCGCGAGACCAGCCGCTCGTCCTTCAGGTCGGGGAAGTACTGGGACAGCTGCGGAGCGGTGAGCATCCCCTTGTAGACGACAGTCCGGCTCGACAAGCTGGCGATCGCCAGGCCGGGCAGCTCGGTCCGCTCGATGACGCGGCGGATCACGTAGAGGCGACGCTCCAGGGCATCCTGGTCCTCGACGCCGCTGCTGGCGCCGACGAACAGCTGGCGGATATAGGGGGCCGCGGCGCCCGCCGTCCTGCCGCAGTGCTGCCTGTCGACCGGCACGTCGCGCCAGCCGAGGACGATCTGGCCCTCGGCCTCGACGGTGTCCGTGATCAGCTGCTCGGCGTGCTCGCGGGCGTACTCGTCGCTGGGCAGGAAGCAGACGCCGACCCCGTAGCGGCCCAGTTCCGGTAGCTCGAACCCGACCTCCGCGCGCAGCAGCTCGTCGGGGAGCTGGACCAGGATGCCGGCGCCGTCGCCCGTGTCGGCGTCCGCGCCCTCGGCCCCGCGGTGCTCGAGGTGCTCCAGCGCCCAGAGCGCGCGCGAGACCACCTCATGCGAGGCAGGGGCGCCCAGGCGCGCCACAAAGGCGACACCGCAAGCATCGTGCTCATAGGTCGGGTCGTACAGGCCGTGACCGGCCCGGCCGTGGGGGGGTGCCATCAGTTGTTCCTCGGGTTCCGCGCCTTCTCCGAGCGGGCGCGCGACGGGTGCGAGCCCAATGATACGTCTCTTTACCCACGCAGTAGGCTGAGCGAGCGTGGCCGTGACGATCACTGTCCTCTCGCAGAAGGGCGGCACGGGCAAGACGACGACCGTGCGAACGCTCGCGGACGCGTACCGGCGCAGCGGGCTCGAAGTGCTGTGCGTCGACCTGGACCCGCAGGGCAACCTGTCCGACTACTTCGACGTGCCTCCGGACGCCTCCCCCACGGTGGCCGAGCTGCTCGCCGGCCAGGCGCGCGCCGCCGACGCGGTGATCGCCGACATCCTGCCCGCCAACCTCGGGCTGGCCGAGGCCGAGCTGGTGCTGGGCGGCAAGATGGGGCGCGAGCTGACGCTGAAGCGCGGGCTGCGCGACATCAAGCGCGGGTACGACCTGGTGCTGGTCGACTGCCCGCCGTCCCTGGGGCTGCTGACCGTGAACGCGCTGGTGGCAGCGGACCACGCGCTGATCACCAGCGAGGCCGAGTACTTCTCGCTCCAGGGCGTGGAGCAGGCGCTGGAGGTGGTCGAGCTCGCGCGCGAGTCGCTCCACCCCGACCTCGACTGGCTGGGCGTGGTGCTGAACATCGCGGACATGCGCCTGGTGCACTCCCGCGAGGCGCTGAAGTCGCTGCGGGAGCGGTTCGGG
>JAXDIH010000191.1:0-7342 GCA_034664105.1 Thermoleophilaceae bacterium | reverse complement strand
ACGACCTCGCCCGCTTCGGCGCGGAGGCGATCCGCTTCACGCCGCGCCAGGCCGACCTGCTGATCCTGTCCGGGCGCGTGTCGATCAAGATGGCCCCGATCATCCGCCGGCTCTACGACCAGATGCTCGAGCCGAAGTGGGTGATCGCGATGGGCGCCTGCTCCTCGAGCGCCGGCATGTTCAACAACTACGCCGTGGTCCAGGGCGCGGACAAGTTCCTGCCCGTGGACGTGTACGTTCCCGGCTGCCCACCCCGGCCGGAGGCCCTGATCTACGGAATCATGAAGCTGCAGGACAAGATCATGGGCGACCCCGCCATCGGGTGGCGCGAGCGCTACCAGGCGGAGGGGACCGAAGAAGTTGCCTGACGCCACCGGGCTGGAGCTGATCGCCCAGCGCATTCGCAGCTCGATCGGCGAGGAGGTCGTGACCGGCACCTCATACGCCCGGGAGCAGGCCACCGTCGACGTCGCGCCGCCGGCCGTGAACGACGTGCTGGCCTACCTCAGCCGGACCGACGAGGAGCCGTGGACGCGGCTGATGAGCCTGCACGGAGTCGACTACCTGCCGGCCGAGCCGCGCTTCGGCGTGCACTACCAACTGCTCTCCATGGAGCGCTGCGAGCGCCTGAACGTGCGGACCCGCCTGGGCGGCGACGAGCCCCGCCTGCCGACGGTGATCGACCTCTTCCCCACCGCGGACTACATGGAGCGCGAGGTGTACGACATGTTCGGCGTCGTCTTCGACGGCCACCCGGACATGCGCCGCATCCTGCTGCCGGAGGACTACGTGGGCCACCCCCAGCGGCGCGACTTCCCCATGGGCGGCGAGCCCGTCCTGTTCACGTTCAACGAGCACAAGTACCCGCGCTGGTATGACTGATCACGATCCACTCGCCGTTCCCTATCGCGAGCGCGAGCGCTCCGTGACGATGGAGCGGATGGACGAGCAGCCCGTCTCGGGCACCGAGGCGCTCGTCGAGGGCGACCGCCACGACGAGCTGTTCACGCTCAACATCGGCCCCCACCATCCGGCCACGCACGGGGTGCTGCGCCTGCTGACCACGCTCGAGGGCGAGGTGGTGCGCGACATCAAGCCGATCATCGGCTACGTCCACACCGGGATCGAGAAGAGCTGCGAGGACCAGCAGTACTGGAAGGTCATCACGTTCGTAGAGCGGATGGACTACCTCGCCTACTACTTCAACGCCACCGCGTACTGCATGACGGTCGAGAAGCTGCTGGACGAGGAAGTGCCGCCGCGCGCCCAGTGGCTGCGCGTAATCCACATGGAGCTGAACCGGATCGCGTCGCACCTGTTCGCCCTGGCCACCGGCGCCCTCGACCTCGGCGCGATCACGATGCTGTGGTGGGGCTGCCGCGACCGCGACCTGGTGCTCGACCTGTTCGAGATGTCGTCCGGCCAGCGCATGCACCCGCGCTACATCCAGGTCGGCGGCGTGTTCGAGGACATCCCGCCCGGCTGGGAGCAGAAGGTGCGCGAGTTCCTGGCGATCATGCCCACGCGCCTCGACCAGTACGAGGACCTGCTCGACCGCAACGAGATCTGGCTCGAGCGCCTCAAGGGCACCGGCATCATCTCCCAGGAGCGCGCGCTCGAGCTGGGCGTGACCGGGCCGCTGCTGCGGGCCACCGGCCATGCCTGGGACCTGCGCAAGGCGATGCCGTACTCCGGCTACGAGCAGTTCGAGTTCGACGTGCCGGTCGGCCACGTGGGCGACAACTACGACCGCTTCAAGGTGCGGATGGACGAGATGCGGCAGTCGCTGCGGATCGTCGAGCAGGGCCTCGACGGGCTGCCGGAGGGCCCGTACATCACCTCCAACCGCAAGGTCGCGCTGCCGCCCCGTCACGAGCTGGCCACCTCGATGGAGGCGCTGATCCACCACTTCAAGCTCGTGACCGAGGGCTTCCGAGTGCCGCCGGGCGAGTCGTACGTGGCGATCGAGTCGCCGCGCGGTGAGCTGGGCTGCTACGTGCTGGCCGACGGCTCCTCCAAGCCCGCGCGCGTGCACATGCGCGACCCCAGCTTCGTGAACCTCCAGAGCCTGCCGGACATGGCGCGCGACTCGCTGATCGCCGACTTCATCGCCTGCGTGGCCATGCTCGACCCGATCCTCGGAGGCATCGACAGGTGAGGGACGAAGCAGCGCTCCACGCGGGCCCCCTGCCGCCCGGCTGGGACGAGGCCGTGCGCCTGGACGAGGACCCGGCCACGATCCCCGACCCCGCTTCGGTCGAGGTGCCGCCGCAGCTGCGCGCGGAGATCGAGCGGCGCATGGCCATGTACCCGGACCGCCACTCGGCGGTGCTGCCCGCGCTGGCCGCCGCACAGCGCCTGCACGGCTGGTGCTCGCCCGAGGCGATCCTGCAGGTGGCCGCCGTCATGCAGGTCACTCCCGCGTACCTGTCGAGCGTCGCGACCTTCTACGACATGCTGCGCACGCAGCCGATCGGCAGCCACTACGTCTACGTCTGCACCAGCGTCTCCTGCCACCTGCGCAACTCCAAGGCCGTCTACGAGGCAATCGAGGCGCAGGCCGGCGAGCAGGGTCTCGAGGACTGGGAGATCCGCGAGTTCGAGTGCCTGGGCGCCTGCGACATGGCGCCGATGGCCTCCATCGACGGGCGCTACGTGGGCCCGATCGAGGAGGGCGAGGCCGGCGAGCTGGTCAGCGCGCTGAAGGAGGGCCGCGAGCCGTTCCCGGGGCGCGGCCTGCCCGACCCGGGCTTCCGCCTGCCGTGGGAAGAGGGCCGCGCCGCGCCGGATCGGGGCGGTCCGCCGGAGGAGCCCGACGTGCACCCGGCTGGGGGCACGTGGGAGGACGGCGAGATGTTGGACGTGCCGCCGGTCCCGCACCCGCCGGCCAAGCCCCCGCCGCCGCCCCGGCCGCTGTCGCCCGGCACCAGCGTGGCCGGCGAGAAGATCGACCCCGCCACGCGCGACCGCGAGGCCGAGCGAGAGGAAGAGGAGCGGCGATGAGCGAGACGCGTGTGCTGCTCGCGAACATCGACGAGCCGGGCCTGAACACGATCGGCGTGTACGAGCGGCTGGGCGGCTATGCGTCGATGCGCAAGGCCCTGCTCGAGATGAGCACCGAGCAGGTGCTCCACGAGCTGGAGGAGTCGGGGCTGCGCGGCCGCGGCGGCGCTGGGTTCTCCATGGGCAAGAAGGCATCGTTCATCCCCAAGGGCGCGATGGACAAGTACCTCTGCTGCAACGCCGACGAGTCGGAGCCAGGCACCTTCAAGGACCGGCTGCTGATGCAGAAGAACCCGCACCTGCTGGTGGAGGGCTGCATCATCGGCTCGATCGCGGCGGGCGCCAACAAGGGCTTCATCTTCATCCGCGGCGAGTACGAGCTGCAGGCGGACATCCTCGACGCCGCCGTCGCGGAGGCGTACGACAAGGGCTACCTGGGCGAGGGCATCCTGGGGTCGGACCACACCTTCGACCTGGTCGTGCACCGCGGCCAGGGCGCCTACATCTGCGGCGAGGAGACCGCCCTGCTCGACGCGCTGGAGGGCAAGCGCGGCAACCCGCGCCTCAAGCCACCGTTCCCCGCCAACCAGGGCCTCTACCAGGGCCCGACGCTGATCAACAACGTCGAGACGCTGTGCAACACCCCGATCATCATCGAGCACGGCGCCGACTGGTACCGCAAGTTCGGCGAGGGCAACTCGACCGGCACCAAGCTGGTGTCGGTGTCGGGCAACGTGCAGCGGCCCGGCAACTACGAGATCGAGCTGGGCATCTCCGTGCGCGAGATCATCTACGGGTTGGCCGGCGGCCCGCCCGAGGGGCGCGAGCTGAAGTGCTTCTTCCCGGGCGGCTCGTCGGCGCCGGTGCTGACCCCTGAGCACCTGGACCTGCCCTACACGTTCGAGGCGATGGCCGGGGCCGGCTCGATGCTGGGCTCGGGCGCGATCATCGTGGTCGACGAGACCGAGCCGCTCGTGCCGCTGGCGCTGCGGCTGGCCGAGTTCTACCGCCACGAGTCTTGCGGCAAGTGCGTCCCGTGCCGCGAGGGCACCAACTGGACCGTGAAGATGCTCGAGCGCGTGGACGAGGGCGAGGGCACGCCGATGGACCTCGACATCCTCGAGCAGGTCCAGGGCAACATCATCGGCAACTGCCTGTGCGTGCTGGGCGACTCGATGGCGATGCCGGTCGCCTCGATGCTCAAGCACTTCCGCGGCGAGTTCGAGCAGCACATGGAGCAGGCGCGCACGAAGCGCGACCTCGCGGAGGCCGCCGCCTAGTGGCCCGCCCCGAGCCGAACTGGATCTCCTTCGAGATCGACGGCAAGCAGGTGCGCGCTCCCGAGGGCGCGATGCTCGTGGACGCCGCCAAGGAAGGCGACGTCGAGATCCCCTACTTCTGTTACGAGCCCAAGCTCGGGCAGCCGGTCGGCGCCTGCCGCATGTGCCTGGTCGAGATCGAGGGCATCCCCAAGCTGCAGACCTCCTGCTCCACCCCCGTCCGCGACGGCATGGTGGTCAACACGACCTCGGATCGCGTGAAGAACGCGCAGAACGCCGTCGTCGAGTTCCTGCTGGTGAACCACCCGCTCGACTGCCCGGTGTGCGACAAGGGCGGCGAGTGCCCGCTGCAGGACATCTCGTACGGCTGGGGCGCCGGCCGCTCGCGCTTCATCGACCCCAAGCGCCACTTCAAGAAGCCGCTCGAGCTGTCGCCGCTGGTGGCGATCGACCGCGAGCGCTGCATCCTCTGCTACCGCTGCGTGCGCTTCTCTCAGGAGGTGGCCGAGGACTACCAGCTGGTCTTCCTCGAGCGCGGCGACCACACCTTCGTCGGCACGCACGACGGCCGCCCCTACGTCGCCCCGTTCAGCGGCAACATCATCGAGCTGTGCCCGGTGGGCGCGCTCACCTCGAGCGCCTACCGCTTCCGCGCGCGCCCGTGGGACATCGAGGGCTCGGGGACGATCTGCACGATGTGCCCCTCCCAGTGCAACGTCGAGTTGACCGTGCGCGACGACGCGAAGGTCGTGCGCGTGCTCGCGCGCGACAACGAGGAGGTCGACGACGGCTGGCTCTGCGACAAGGGCCGCTTCGGCTACCAGGCGTTCGGCTCACCGGAGCGGATCACCGCGCCGCTCGTGCGCGATGGCGGCTTCCTGCGCGAGGTGTCGTGGGAGCGCGCTCTCGGCGAGGCCGCGCGGCTGCTGGAGCGCTCCGGCGAGCGCACCGCGGCGCTGGTGGGCGGGTTCGCCACCAACGAGGAGGGCTTCCTCGTCCAGCACCTACTGCGCCAGGGCCTCGGCTCGCCGAACGTGGACTCGCGCGTGGCCGGCCGCCTGTCCGGCGAGCACGCGCGCGCGCTGGCGCGACCCCAGCTCGGCGCCAAGGTCTCCGACATCGACCACGCCGACGCGATCCTCGTGCTCGACGCCGAGCTCGTGGAGGAGGCGCCGATCCTAGACCTGCGCGTGCGCAAGGCCGTGCGCCGCAACCACGCGCGCCTGGTGGTGGCCTCGTCGCGGCCGTCCACGCTCGACCGCAACGCCAGCGCCGCGCTGCGCTTCGCGCCGGGCACCGCCGAGGCGGCCCTTGGGGCGCTCGCGGCGGCGCTGGGCAGCCCGCGCGCGTCCGGATCGCTCGACGAGCTTGCGGCGAAGGCGCGTGCCAGCGCGGGCTTCCGGCCCGGGACCCCGGCGGCGGCCAACGGCAACGGGGCGGCGATGAGCGCGCCCGCCGGCGAGGCCGCCGCCGACCCGCCGACCAGCGCCGCCGACGCCGTGCGCGCCGTCGCTGACGTCCTGCGCGACGCTGGCGACATCGTGGTGATCTGGGGCGAGCGCGTGGCCGGCGGCGAGCGTGGCGGCCAGGCCGTCGAGGCGCTGCTGGCCCTCGCCGAGTCCCTTGGGGTCGAGGGGAAGGACGAGTCCGGACTGATCGAGGTGCCGGCCGGCACCAACGGGCGCGGCCTGCGCGAGGTCGGCTGCGCGCCCACGCTGGCGCCCGGCCTGGCGGACGCCCCCGCCGAGGGCATGACCGCCGCGGAGATCGCCGAGGCCGACGAGCTCGGCACCGTGCTGCTGTTCGAGTCGTCTCTGCCCGCGCCCGCGCTCGACCGCGCCGGCGGCGTCGTGGCCTTCGCCCACTTCCACGGCGACGAGCTGGACGAGCACGCGGACGTCGTGTTTCCCGCGGCCGTCTACGCCGAGAAGGAGGGCACCGTCACGCACCCCGACGGCCGCCTCCAGCGGGTGCGCCAGGCGCTCGGACATCCCAACGAGGCCCGCGCCGGCTGGTGGGTGCTGGCCGAGCTGTGCGAGCGCACCGGCGCCGGCCTCGGCGTGCTCAGCGCTCCGATGGTCACGGAGGCGCTCACCGAGGCCGTGCCCTTCTACGCCGGCATCACGCTCGACGAGATCGGCGGCCAGGGCGTGCGCTGGCAGGAGCGCGACGCCGCGTCGGCGCTCGCCGGGTCCGAGCCCTCCACCGAGCAGCTCGCGGGGGCGCCCTCCGCGCCCGAGGGCCTGCGCGTGGCCGCCGCACCGAGCTTCTGGGGCGGATACGAGACCGCCCACGCGCCCTCGCTGCGCTTCCTCGCGACCGACCCGCGCGTCGAGCTGTCTGTCGCGGACGCCCGCGCGGCGGGTATCGAGAGCGGAGATGAGGTGCGCCTCAGCGCCGGCGGCGAGTCGGTGGTCGTCGTCGTCGCCGTGCGCACCGGAGTGCCCGCCGGCAGCCTCTTCCTCTCGGGTGCCGTCCTCCCCGACGCGCCCGTGGAGATCGCCGTGGCGGTGGTAGCCGCCGGCGCGGTGGACGCCTGATGCTCGAGGGCACGGTCATCCTGATCGTCAAGGCGATCGTGATCTTCGCGGTCTTCGTGCAGATCGTGCCGCTGATCCTGCTGGGCGAGCGCAAGCTGCTCGGGCGCTTCCAGTCGCGCATCGGCCCCAACCGGGTTGGCCCCAAGGGCCTGATGCAACCGCTGGCCGACGTGCTCAAGCTGCTCTCCAAGGAGCAGTTCACGCCCGCCACCGCGGTGCCCTGGATGATGGCCATCGCGCCGGTGATCTCCGTGACCACCGCGGTCGCGACGATGGCGATCATCCCGTTCGGCCCCTACGACGCCTGGGGCGGCGGCTTCGGGCTCTACGGGATCGACGTGTCGATCGGACTGCTCTACTTCTTCGCGTTCGGCTCGCTGGCCTTCTACGGGATGGTGCTGGGCGGCTGGTCCTCGGGCTCGAAGTACTCGTTCCTCGGCGCCATGCGCGCGGCCGCGCAGCTGATCTCCTACGAGGTGGCGCTCGGCCTGTCGCTGCTCGGCGTGGCGATGACAGCCG
>JAXDIH010000190.1:0-17875 GCA_034664105.1 Thermoleophilaceae bacterium | reverse complement strand
CTACAACACGAACGGTGTGGCTGGAATTCATGACCCCTTGAAGCACGGAGGGCCGGGAACTCACCCCTGGTGACCCCACATGGGCTCGAATTCAGGCTATTACGTTGAGCGACGCTCACCAATAGGGACCGCTCATGCATCCCAGGCGGATTCTCGCTAAGAGCGAGAAATCTCTTAACCGGCAAGCGATCGTGACCGCAACGCCGAGCGCCCGCGGGACGCCCTACCCGTGGATCAGCCAGCCATCCGTCGCCCGCGCCGCCTCCATGACGACCTCGGCGAACGCCGGATGCGGGTGGATGATCCGCGCCACCTCGGGATAGCCGCCCTCTAGCTCCCGCGCGTTCACCAGCTCCTGGATCAGGTCGGCTGCCTTAACCGAGCAGATGTGCGCGCCCAGGATCTCGCCGTACTTCTTGTCGCCCACGATCTTCACGAGGCCGTTGCGGTCGCCGTACACGGTCGGCGCGCCGACGGCGCCCATCGGCACCTTGCCGACGACCACGTCGTGACCGGCGTCGCGCGCCTCCTTCTCGGTCATCCCGAACGAGGCCACCTGCGGGTAGCAGAACGTCACGGCGGGCACATACGCGTAGTCGATCGGATGGACCTCGTTACCGGCCGCGTCCTCCACGGCGATGATGCCCTCGTCGGACGCCTTGTGGGCCAGCGCCGGTCCCGGGACCATGTCGCCGATCGCCCACACGCCCTGGCGGGAGGTGCGCAGCCGCCCGTCCACCTTGATCAGGCCGCGGTCGTCGCGCTCGATGCCCGCCTCGTCCAATCCGAGGCCCTCCACGTCCGGAGCGCGGCCGGCCGCGATGACGAGGTAGTCGAACTCCTCCGTCGTCCCGTTGAAGGTGACCGAGACACTCGAGTCCGAGGCGACCGCGCCCTCGACCGTAGCCCCCGTCTCGATCCGCACGTTCTGCTTCTTGACCTCACGCGCGCAGGCGCGGGCGATGTCCTCGTCCTCCAGCGGCAGGATCTGGTCGAGCGCCTCGAGCAGCAGCACCTCGGTGCCGAGCCGCCCCAATGCGGAGGCGATCTCCGTGCCCGACGCGCCGGCGCCGATCACGCACAGCCGCGACGGCTGCTCGTTCAGCAGCCACATCCCGGCGGTGTCCAAGATCCGCCCGCCGAACTGCAGGTCCAGCAGCGGCTTCGCCACCGATCCGGTCGCCAGGATCACGCGGTCGGTCTTGATCTCCGTGCCGTCGAACTGACCGCCGATCTTGACGTTGCCGTCGTCGGTGACGGAGCCGAAGCCCTCGATCAGGTCGATCTTGTTCTTCTTGAAGAGTCCCGCCACACCGCCGGTGAGCGTCTTGATGACCTCGTCGCGGTGCTTCGTGGCGCCGGAGTAGTCGACGGACGAACCGTCGACCTTGATGCCGAAGTCGCCCGCGTGCTGCACCTCGGTGAAGACCTCGGCCACGCGCAAAATCGCCTTGGCCGGGATGCACGCCTCGTTCAGGCAGCGGCCGCCGGTGTTGCCCTTCTCCACCACGGCGGTCTTCAGCCCGAGCTGGGCGGCCCGGATCGCGGCGACGTAGCCGCCCGGCCCGGATCCGATCACGATGCAGTCGTATTGGCTCTCAGGCATGGCGGTCCGAGAGCCTAGCGACCTTAGGACTGGCCTGGTCGCTGCGGCATCTGGATGCGGGCCATCGCCTTGACGAGGAACCAGAACAGCGCGCCGGAGGCGACGAGGATGATCCCGACCAGCAGGAAGGCCCACCAGTTCACGGCCTGGATCAGGCCGAGCGCCGATACGACGATCGTGAGCGCGAGCAGCGTCTGCATGCCCAGCACCGCCCAGTAGCGGGCTCGCCACATCCCGTAGGCGACCACCACGAGCAGGACCGTGGCGATCATGCTGCCGGTGACGTCGCTGCCCGGCGACACCGTGTCGTCGCCGGCGTTGTAGCCGAACGCCAGGGCGATCAGGTTGGCGAGCGCGAGCGCGGCGGCCGCGATCGCCCCGACCGTGACCGCGGTCGGGCGCTCCCCGCGGCGCAGCGGCTTTAGGGCTGCACGCGCCGCCTCGTCGCGAGCGCGGGAGCGCGCGTAGCCGCGCGGGTCCGGGGCAGCGTCCGCGGCCGCCGCCGGGCGCTCCTCGCGCTGCCTCGGCGCCGGCCTGCGCCGCTTGCGGCTCTTGCGCTTGCCCGCCATCTCGCCAGGGAAGCTAGCGCCCGCGCCCGCATCGATCTCTAGGGTGCCGGTTTGAATGCCGCATATGCAGCGCTTTTTGATCCTGCTCGCGGCGGCCCTGGCCCTCATCCTCGCGGCTGTCCCGGCCGAGGCTGCCAAGCGCAAGGTGCCGCGCGGCTTCTATGCGGTCATGTGGGACCGCGACGCCACGGTGGCGCCGGACGGCGAGCAGGAAGCGCAGTGGTCGCTGATGGCGCGCAGCGGGGTCGAGTCCGTGCGGACCGTGTTCGACTGGGCGCGCGCCCAGCCGGAGCCCGGTGGCTTCGACTTCTCCTACACGGATCGCATCGTCGGTCTGGCCGCGCGCCACGGGATCGAGCTGCTGCCGGTGGTCCGGACCACGCCTCCGTGGGCCGCGCGCACCCCCGTGGTGGGCGCGCCGCCGAAGTACGTCTCCGACTACACCGCCTATCTGCGAGCGCTGATCTGGCGCTACGGGCCCGCGGGGTCCTACTGGTTCGAGCACCCCGGGCTGCCACGCCGGCCGCTGCGCACGTGGCAGATCTGGAATGAGCCGCACCTCAAGGTCTGGTGGAACACCGACCGGCGCCCGGCGAAGGCGTGGGCGCGCGAGTACGCGAAGCTGCTGAAGGCGTCGAAGCGCGCGATCGATCAGGCCGACCCGGGCGCCACCGTCGTGCTGGCCGCGCTGGCCGACTTCGCGTGGAAGCACATCGCCCGGCTCAACCGCTTCAACATCAACCGCTACTACGACGTCGCGGCGATCAACCTGTTCACCGGGCGTCCCCGCCTCGTGCTCAGGGGGGTGCGCCTCTTCCGTGCAGCCATGGCCCGCGGCGGTGTCACGAAGAGGCGCGTCTGGCTCACGGAGGCGACGTGGCCGGCCGGCAAGGGACGCCTGTCGCGGCCACAGGCTTCCTGGCAGCGCAACTGGTGGACCACCGACGCCGGCATGGCCAAGCGCGTGCGCTCGATCTACTCGCTCGTCAACAAGAAGCGGCGCGAGCTGCGGCTTGGACGCGTGTACTGGTACACGTGGTCGTCGGCCTACGCCGCCGACGACCTGTTCGACTACACCGGCCTGGTCCGCTTCTCGGGCGGCGAGTACGAGCAGCGCCCCGCGCTCAAGGCGTTCGCCGCGAGCGCCCGCCGCCACCAGGGCTGCAGGAAGAGCGCCGCGGGCGTCTGCAACTAGGCCGGCAGGCTCGCGCGCAGCTCGGTCGCCGCGCGCTCGGGGTCGCCGGCGTCGCGGATCGCACGCACCACCACGATCCTCCGCGCGCCGGCGGCGACCACATCGCTCACGTTGCCGGCGTCGATGCCCCCGATCGCGAACCACGGCACCTCGCCCCCGTGCGCGGCGGCGTGGCGCACGTAGTCGATGCCGGCGGCCGGCCGTCCCGCCTTGGTCGGGGTCTCCCACACGGGACCGACGCTGAGCTGATCCGCTCCCGAGTGGAGCGCCGCGTCGAACTGGGCGGGCGAGTGCGTCGACAGCCCGATCAGCACGTCCGGTCCGAGCTGCTCGCGCGCCTCCGCCACCGGCATGTCTTCCTGGCCCAGGTGGATGCCGTCGGCGCCCGCCTCGCGCGCCAGGTCCGGTCGGTCGTTGAGCCAGAACAGCGCGCCGTGCTCGTCGCAGACCGCGCGGAAGCGCGCCGCGGCGCGCAGGATGTCGTCGTCGCCCGCGTGCTTGTCGCGTAGCTGCACCATGTCCACGCCGCCGCGGAGGGCCGGGCCGAGCACCGGCTCGGCCGCGGCCTCCACTACCAGGTAGAGCCGGGCTCGCCGCAGGCGCTCACGCGCTCCCGCGAGCCCTTCGCTCAAAGGACCGGGTTCGGCCGGGCGGCCGGGATCGCGATCGGCGAGCCGGGCCGCTTGACCTTCCCGCGGTTGGCCCTGAACCAGCGCTGCAGGGCTCCGAACTGGGGATACCGCTTGCCGGTCTTCGACAGCAGAGCCAGGTCGAAGAAGGCCGAGGTGGACTTGCCGGGCGGCGACACCAGCAGGTACTGCAACTGGCTCTTGACGCGCGAGTTCTTCAGCGCGAGCGAGTACGCCTGCTGGAGATAGCGCGAGCTGGTCTTGGGCGGCAGCGCACGGTGCCCGGTGGCGAAGTAGCCGTACTCGGTGAGGTAGACCGGCATGCGGCCGCCGCCGACGGTGCGCAGCGCCCCCGCCCGCGACAGCTTGTCGAGCGCCTTCGTGAGCCGGCTGAGCGTGCCGATCGTGACGTTGTCGGCGCCGGGGTACTGGAAGTTCGGCGCATGCGCGAAGTCGTAGGGGTGGTGGGCGTAGCCGTCGGCCTTCAGCCTCGGGCACGATCCCACGCGCTTGTACTTCGAGTTGACGCACGCGACCTTGCGCAGGAACGCCAGCGGCGCGGTGGACATGCCGCGGCGCTCGAACGGGCTGGTCTCTCCGATCAGCACCTTGGCGCGCGGGTCCGCCTTCTTGATGGCGTCGTACCCCCGCGTATAGAGGCTGCGATACAGCGCCGGGGCGTTCTTCAGCGGTCCCAGCCAGGTCTTCCAGTTGGGCTCGTTCCAGATGCTGTAGCGGTCCACCCGACCCGCGAAGTGCCCCGCCACGACGCCGGCGAACTCACCGAACTCGCGGGTGTTGGGCTTGTACCAGGCCTGGCGCACCGACTCCTTCGGCCGCGCCCAGCGCGGAGCCGGTCCGGTCAGCGACAGGTGGATGCGGATCCCCTCGTCCGCCGCCTCATCCACGAGCGAGTCGAACTGGTCGAACAGGTACGGGACCTGCGCCGGCTTGCGCCGGGCGTTGTAGACGTTCGCGGGCATCGTGTAGGCCCACAACAGATTCACCCGCAGCCGCGTGACGCCGAGTTGACGCGCGTACGTGAAGGCCCGCTCGCGTGTCACGCGCTTGCTCTGAACGAGGAAGGTCGCGTCGTCCTGCAGTGCCAGCTCCATCCCGCGCGAGGCGCGCGTCTCACCCGGCGAGAACAGGCAGCCGGTGAGCAACACGGATGCCGCGGCAACCGCGGCGAGCAGGATGCGAGTGGGACGTACGGGCACAGCAGTCACGTGGCGGATTCTCCTTGGACGGGTCGATGGAACGGAGTTGGGCGTCGCCTCAGCGAGCGACGGGCAGCTTGACGCGCGTGAGGCCGTCGAGCGTGACCTTGTACTTTCGCCGCGCGGCCCCGTTGACCTTGAAGACGCGCCTGAAGTAGCCGGCCTGGTTCACCTCGGCTGAGCCGAGCGAACGGTAGCTGGCGCCCGGAGCCTTGGACTCGATCTGGGCGGTTCCGCTCGACAGCGTGCGCCGGCCGCCGAACACCTCGACGCGGTTGGCGCCGAGCGTGCGGACGAAGACCGGCAGGCGGAAGGCGTCGTACACGTACGGCTTCTTCCTGCCGTTGCCGAACTTCACGCCGGCCTGCCACGACGACCACCGCAGCGGGCCCGAGCCCGGTCGGGGCAGATCGTCGATCAGCGTGTACTGCGAGTAGGTGGCCACGCGCGGGTTGCGGAAGGCGATCCACTCGCTCTCGTCCATGAACGCGGCAGCCTTCTTCAGCGACGCGCCCTGGATGGGATCGGGTGGGTTGGTCTGGTAGCCGAACTCGGTGATCCAGATCGGCAGGTTGCGCGGCAGCTTGCCGCGGCGCGCGAGCGCGTCGATCGTGCCGCGCAGACGCGAGAGCTGGCCGATTGCGGCGTCATCCGGGCCCTCAGGGACGTGCGGGCCGTCGGGCGGCGTGTACGGGTGGTAGGCGATGCCGGCGGTCGGGAAGCGCCCCACCTTGCGGCAGCCGCGCTTCTTCGCCGCGCTGCCGCGGATCTGGCGGTAGTTGCGGTCCAGGCAGGCCATCTCGCGCAGGAACTCGAGCGGGCGCACCTTGCGCGGCGAGGTGCCAGCGCGCGGCATCAGCTCGCCCAGCAGGAGCTTGTCGCTCTGGTGGCCCGAGGCCTTCAGGCCGCGGTAGCCGGCCAGGTAGAGGTCGCGGTAGATCGAGGGGGACAGCGGCGTGCCCTTGCTGCGCTGCGGGCTCAGCCACGAGTAGAGGTTGGGCTCGTTCCAGATCGACCAGATGTGCACGCCGGGGTAGTGCTGGCCGGCGGCCTGTGCGAACAGACGGAACTCCTTGGCGCTCGGGCGCGACGTGCCGGTGCGACCGCCGCCGCGCGTGGCCCACCTGGGCGCGTGGCCGCCCAGGCTGACGTAGGGCTGCAGGCCCTGAGCGAGGATCGCCTGGATGGCGGTGTCGTAGCTGCCCCAGGCGTAGCTCGAGGGATTGCTGCCGTCGAAGCCGCTCGGCTTGCGCCTGGTGTTGGGCGCGACCTCGTCCCAGTAGAGGTTGATCTTGACGACGTCGGCGCCGAGGCCGGCGAACTCGGCGAGCGTGCTGCTCGGAGCCGAGCGCACCTGAACGTCGTCTTGCATGATCAGGAGCTGGCGGCTGGAGGCGTCAGCCGCGGGGGCGACGACGGCGACAGCTACAAGCATGGCGATTGTGATCGTCAGTCGTTTCATGGCGCAAGGAAGGGAGCGGCGGACGGGGAATAGCGCGCTCCGGTTCCCTCTCTTAACAGCACACACTTGGAGAGTTGCGGTGCCGTCGGGTCGGAATGGATAGCAGATGGCGCGGGCGCCCCTCTGCCGCGGCGGTACGATTGGAGGCCTAACGGGAGCTCGGGGAAACCGGGCTGAGAGGGTGGCTGCGGCGCCGCCGACCGTCGAACCTGACCCGGGTAATGCCGGCGAAGGGAAGGAGATTCAACTGCCGCGGAGCACACGCTACGACGCCGTTGTGATCGGTGCCGGCCTGGTCGGTCTCGCCTGCGCCTGGCGCGCCAGCCAGCGCGGGTTGTCCGTGCTCGTGATCGATCGCGAGGCGGCTCCGGGCGCGGGCGCCTCGCACGCCGCGGCCGGCATGCTCGCCCCGGTCACGGAGGCCGACTTCGGCGAGGAGCGGCTGCTGCGCGTGAACCTGGAGGCGCGCGAGCGCTGGCCCGCGTTCGCGGCCGAGCTGTCCGAGCGCACCGGCCTGCCGACCGGCTACCGCGAGAGCGGTGCCCTGGTCGTGGCGGCCGATCGCGACGACGCCGAGGCGCTGCGACGCCTGCACGACTTCCAGCTGTCGCTCGGCCTCGACGTGGAGTGGCTTCCGCCCGGTCGTTGCCGCCGCCTGGAGCCGGGGCTCTCTCCCCGGATAGCGGGCGGGATCCTCACGCACGGCGACGCGCAGGCCGACCCGCGGGCGACGGTGCGAGCGCTCGCCGAGGCCGTGGATGAGGTGGAGCTGGGCGTGGAGGTCGAGGGCATCGAGCACGACGGCGGCCGGGTGACGGGCGTGCGAACGGCGTCGGGGGTCGTGGAGTGCGCGGCCGTGGTCGTGGCCGCCGGCGCCTGGAGCCCGGGGCTCGCACCCGACGGCAAGGGACCGCCGGTGCGGCCGGTGAAGGGCCAGATCCTCGAGCTGCGGGTGCGCGGCGCGATGGGCGAGCCGTTCACGCGCATCATCCGCACGCCGCGGTGCTACCTCGTGGCGCGCGGCGACGGGCGCGTGGTGCTCGGCGCGACGATGGAGGAGCAGGGCTTCGACACCACCGTGACGGCCGACGGGGTGTACCGCCTGCTGGAGGCCGCCTGGGAGGTGGTGCCGGAGGTCGGCGAGCTGGAGCTGGTCGGCGCCGTCGCGGGGCTGCGCCCTGGCACGCCGGACAACGTCGCCGTCGTAGGCCCGGGCGAGCTCGAGGGGCTGATCTGGGCGACCGGTCACTGGCGCAACGGCGTGCTGCTGGCGCCGCTGACCGGCGAGGTCGTGGCGGACCTGCTGACGGGCGGCGCGCTGCCCGACGAGCTGGCGCCGCTGAGCCCCGAGCGCTTCGACGGAGCGAGGGTGAGCGCGTGAAGAAGGTGTTCGTCAACGGCGAGTACCGCGAGCTGGCGGACGACGCCACCGTCGAGTCCGTCGTCCGCGAGCTGGGCGTGGACGGGCGCGGTACCGCCGTGGCGGTGAACGGCGAGGTGATCCCGCGCGGCGAATGGTCCGGCACGCAGCTGCACGACGGCCAGGAGCTGGAGGTCCTGCACGCCGTGCAGGGGGGTTCGCCGGAGGCCTTCGAGATCGCCGGACGCTCGCTGCACTCGCGGCTGATCCTCGGCACCGGCGGTTTCCGCAGCCTGGAGGTGATGGCCGAGGCGGCGCGCGAGTCGGGCGCCGAGCTGGCGACCGTCGCGATGCGGCGGGTGGACCCCAACGCCCGTGGCTCGATCCTCGAGGTGCTCGCGCAGGCCGGGCTGGACGTGCTCCCCAACACGGCCGGTTGCTTCACGGCCCGCGAGGCGGTGACCACCGCGCGGCTCGGGCGCGAGGCGCTCGGCACGGACTGGGTCAAGCTGGAGGTGATCGGCGACGATCGCACGCTGCTGCCCGACCCGGCCGAACTGCTGGAGGCGGCGGAGACGCTGGTGGGCGATGGATTCGTGGTCCTGCCCTACACGAACGACGACCCGATCCTGGCGCGCAGGCTCGAGGACGCCGGCTGCGCGGCGGTGATGCCGCTCGGCTCCCCGATCGGGAGCGGCATGGGCATCAACAACCCCTACAACCTGCGCCTGATCGTCGAGGGCGCGGGCGTACCGGTGATCCTCGACGCGGGCGTGGGCACCGCCTCGGACGCGGCGCTGGCGATGGAGGCCGGCTGCGACGCCGTGCTGCTGGCCAGCGCGATCTCCCGCGCCGCCGACCCCGTGGCGATGGCGGGCGCCATGCGCAAGGCGATCGAGGCCGGCTACGAGGCCGGCCGCGCCGGCCGCATCCCGCGACGGCTGTACGCGCAGGCCTCGTCGCCCGAGGAGGGGCTGGCGGAGCTCGAGCACCGGTGAGCGTCGAGCTCGAGCGAGGCGCGCTCGACGACCTGGCCGCGCGCTGGCGGGCCGCTTGGCAGGGAGCGGGGTTCGAGGCCTGCTGCACCCCCGATGTGTCGTACGAGGATCCGGTGGCGCTGGATCCGCTGCGGCGCGTCGACGCGCTGGACCGCCACGCGGCCGTCCTGCGCGGCGCGTTCCCGGACCTGCGTGTGGAGGCGACCGCGCCGCCGCTGTCGCGCGGCGAGCACGTGTGCGTGCCGTGGCGAGCGTTGGGCACGCACCGCGCCGACATCGGCTCCGTCCTGCCCGCCACCGACCGCTTCGTCAGCCTGCACGGGTTGCACTACCTCGAGCTCTCGGACGGCCAGGTGCGGCGCGCGCGCGGCTTCTTCGACCTCTACGACGCCGCCACGCAGCTAGGCCTGCTTCCGGCGCGCGGCGGGATGGGCGAGACGGTGCTGCTGATGCTGCGCGGGTTTGGGCTGCGCCGGCGCTAGCCGGCTGACCGGGCGAGCGCCGGCGGCGCCGCTGACAAGCCAATCTTCACGGGGGTCCCGGGGGCGTGAGCCCCCGGATGCCTACTCGACCTCGACGCTGCCCTTCATGCCGGGGTGCACCGAGCAGACGTAGTCGAACGTGCCCGCCTTGTCGAACTTGTGCTGGAAGGTGTCCCCGCTCTGCATCGCGGCGGGATCGCCCGACTTGAAGTCGTCGGCGGTCACGTCGTGGCCCACGGACTCGTTGTTGGTCCACGTCACGGTGTCGCCGACCTTGACCGTCACGTCCGAGGGGTTGAACTTGATCCCCTCCATCGACACCTCGGCGCCGCCGCCTTCCGACGTGGGCGCGGCCTGCTGCTTGGTGTCGGCGTTGCCGCCGTCACCGCTGCTGTCGTCCCCGCCGCATCCGGCGGCCACGAGGCAGAGGCTGAAACAGGCGATCAGGAGTGCAATGGAGGGCTTCATCGGCCGGGAACAGTAGAGATCAGCAGCTCCAGCAGGGCTTTCTGCGCATGCAGGCGGTTCTCGGCCTGGTCCCAGATCGCCGAGCGATCGCCGTACAGCACGCCCTCGGAGATCTCCTCGCCGGGGTGCGCCGGCAGGCAGTGCAGGGCAATCGCGTCGTCGCGCGCCTTGGCCATCAGCTGCTCGTCGAGGCGGTAGGGCCCGAGCAGCTCGCGCTTGCGGTCGGCGTCGTCCTCGTCGCCCATGCTCACCCACACGTCGGTGTAGATGGCGTGCGCTCCGGCCACGGCCTCGTCGAGCTCCACGGACGGCAGCTCGGGCAGGCTCAGCTCGGGCGGGGTGGCGATCGCCAGCTCCACGCCGGCCAGGCGCGAGGCGATCAACAGCGAGCGCGCGACGTTGTTGCCGTCGCCGACGTAGGCGACCTTCAGGCCGTCGAGCTGGCCGAAGCGCTCGCGCAGCGTGAGCAGGTCGGCGAGCGCCTGGCAGGGGTGGTGGTCCCGCGTGAGCATGTTGATCACGGGGATGGCGGAGTGCTGGGCCAGCTCTTCGAGCGTCTCGTGCGGGCCGGTGCGGACGGCGATCGCATGCACCATGCGCGAGAGCACGAGCGCCGTATCGCGGGGGGACTCGCCGCGCGACAGCTGCAGCTCTCCCTCGCGCAGGACCAGCGGCCGGCCGCCGAGCTCGAACACCCCGGTCTCGAACGAAACCCGGGTCCGGGTGGACGGCCGGTCGAACACCAGCGCCACGCTCAGGCCCTCCAGGGCACGCGATTGCAGCCGGTCCTGCTTGAGCTCCAGCGCGCGCTCGACGAGCCCGTGCAGCTCGCCGGTCGTAAGCTCCTCGCCTGTCAGGAAATGCCGTGCCAATGCGTGTCCTCAGCTGGAACCTCTACCACGGTCGCGACTTCCCACCTGACCCCGCCCTCTTCACGCTCCGCTCGCGACTACTGCGGAGGACCGAGCGCGGCGCCACTCACGCGCAGGTGAACAGGCCGCTGCTGGACGAGTTCGCGACCGTGCTGGACGGCCTCGACTGGGACGTCGCGCTGCTCCAGGAGGCGCCGCCGCGCTGGTTCGCCGAGCTGGCCCGCCGCACCCGCTCCAGCGGCGTGCGCGTGCTCACCTCACGCAACTGGCTGCCGCCGCTGCAGGGCCGGCTCGCCGACCTCAACCCGGATCTGATGGCGTCCTGGGAGGGCGGGTCGAACCAGATCCTGGTGCGCCATCCCGGCCGCATCGTCGACCACCGCCGGCTCACGCTTGCGATCCGGCCGGAGCGGCGACGGATGCAGTGGGCGCGACTGGACGGCGGCCTCTGCGTCGCCAACCTGCACGCGTCGGCGGGCGATCCACGCCGGGCCGGGCCCGAGGTGATGCGGGCGGCGGGAGCGGCCGTCGACTGGTCGGGTGACGACCCGCTCGTCTTCGGCGGCGACCTCAACCTGCGCCCGGCGGACAGTCCCGAGCCGTTCGCCAAGCTGCGCGAGCGCTTCGGGCTGGCCGAGCCGACCGGTCCACGAGCGATCGATCACCTGCTCGCGCGGGGGCTGGGCGTGGTGGAGCGGCCGCGGGCCCTGGCGCCGGAGGAGCGGGAGCTGACCGACCCCGGCGGAGGCCGTTTGCGGCTCTCCGACCACGCGCCCGTCGTCGCAACGTTCGTGCGATAGTCCGCCGCTCAGCGGGCAACCGAGGGAGTGCGTCATGGCAACGAGTCGCAGCGGGCAGAGCAAGAGCAGCGCGAGCAAGTCGAAGGCGAAGCCGGCGAGTAGGGCGAAGACCACCGCCGCGAAGTCCGCGTCCGGCCGCAGCGCCGCTTCGCGCAAGTCCGCCTCCGCGAAGTCCGCCGCGGCCAAGCCCGCCTCCGCGAGGTCGTCGTCCGCGAAGTCCGCCTCGGCGAAGCCCGCCTCCGCGAGGTCGTCGTCCGCGAAGTCCGCCTCCGGCCGCAGCGCCGCTTCGCGCAAGGCCGCCGCCAGCAAGGGCGGCAAGGCGCGGGCTCGCAAGCAGACCGCAGGCAAGGCCGCCAGCGGCGCCGCCAAGACCGCCGCGAGCGGCGCACGCAGCGCCGGCGTCGAGGCCAAGACCGTCGCCGAGCTGCGCGACGCCCTCCGCAAGAACCTGATCAAGCCGATGGAGATGGTGTTGATCTCGCGCGAGCGCATCGAGGAGGTGCTCGGCGAGGCCGTCGACCAGGGTCGGGTCACCACCCGCGACGCGCAGCGCATCACCTCGGGCCTCGTCAAGCGCGGCCAGAAGCAGACCAGCGACGTGCTCAAGGACCTGGAGGGTCTGCTCGGCCGCGGTCGCAGCGAGATCGAGCGGAGCGCGTCGGGCGCTCGCGGCCGCGCCGTCCGGCGCGCCTCCCCGGCGCTGGCCCAGGTGGACCGCGTGCGCCGCGGCGCCGGCGTAGGCCCATCCTTCCCGGTCACCGGCTACGACGACCTGACGGCCACGCAGATCGTGGGGCGCCTCGGCAGCCTGACGCCGGCCCAGCTGCGCAAGGTGCGCGACCACGAGCGCCGCAGCGCGAATCGCAAGACCGTGCTGCAGGCGATCGAGTCGAAGCTGACCTAAGGGCAGCCCGGGGCTCGCGCCCCCGGACCCCCGTGAAGATTGGCGTCGCCACTTGGCCCCGGCCAGCTAGCCTCGGTGCTCGATGACTGAGACCGACACGCGCGCAGCCAAACCGCGCCCGGGCGACCAGCTCGAGTTGACGATCGACCGGCTCGCCCACGGCGGCGCCGGGGTGGCCCGCCTCGAGGGCTACGTGGTGTTCGTTCGCGGTGCCGTGCCGGGCGACCGCGTCCGTGCTCGCGTGACGAAGTCCAAGCGCTCCTTCGCCGAAGCGGATGCCGTGGAGCTGCTCGAGCCTTCTCCCGACCGGGTGGAGCCCGTGACCCCGCACCCGGGCGCTCCCTGGCAGGTGCTGCCCTACGAGCGCCAGCTGACCGAGAAGCAGGACCAGGTCCGCGATGCCCTCGAGCGCATCGGTCGCTTCGAGGCGCCGCCGGTCGAGCCCATCGTGCCGGCCGTCGAGACGCAGCGCTACCGCAACAAGGTCGAGTACTCGTTCGGCCAGGACGAGCACGGCGAGCTCGTGCTCGGCTTCCACCGCCCCGGTCGCTGGGACCTGATCGATGACGTGACGACCGACATCCTCGCCTCCGAGCGGGTCGACGAGGTGCGCGAGGCGGTCAAGGCCTGGTGCCGCGCCGCGGGCCTGCCGGCCTGGGACCGGCGCAACCAGGACGGGCTGCTGCGCAACCTGATCGTCCGCGAAGGTCGGCGCACGGGCCAGCTCCAGGTCCGCCTGGTCACGAGCACCGGGTCGATCTTCCAGGTGGCCGAGCTGGCCGCCGCCACGCCGGCCGACAGCTTCCTCTGGACCCGCGCCGCCGGTGTGGCCGAGACCACCCGCGACGGCGAGACCGAGGTGGTCAAGGGCAGCGCCTACCTCGAGGAGGAGCTGTCCGGCCTGCGCTTCCGCATCTCACCCGACGCCTTCTTCCAGACCAACACCGAGATGGCCGAGCGCCTGTACGGATCGGCCGTCGAGCTGGCCGGCCTCAGCGGCCGCGAGCGCGTGCTCGACCTGTTCTGCGGCATCGGCACGATCGCCCTCGTGATGGCGCTCGACGCCGCCGAGGTCTGGGGCGTGGAGATCGTCGAGGAGGCGGTCGCCGACGCGATCGAGAACGCGCGCCTCAACGGGGTGGACAACGTGAATTTCTTCGCCGGCGACGTGCGCCTGGCGATGCGCCCGCTGCTCGAGCAGTCGGGCAAGCCCGACGTGGTGGTGGTCGACCCGCCGCGCGCCGGCCTCTCCCAGAAGGTCGTCAGGCGCGTGCTGGAGGCGGAGGCCAAGCGCATCGTCTACGTCTCGTGCAACCCGACGACGCTGGCCCCGAACGCCCGCCAGATCGTCGACGCCGGCTACGAGCTCAAGACGGTCCGGCCGGTCGACATGTTCCCGCAGACGCCGCACATCGAGTGCGTGGCGCTGCTCGAACGACCCTAGGTCGGGGTACCGGCGTCCTCGTCCAGGGCGACCTCGTCGTTCGCGTGCACGGTGCACAGGAACGGGCCGTTGGTCTCCTGCGCCGCCTGGATCTCCGCATCCGTCAGCTTCGCGCCGCACTCGTTGCAGCGCCGCTCGATGACGGGATCGACTCCCTCGTGCTCCTCGAGCTCCACTAGGCCTCGCTCCCGACGACGTGCGTCACCGGCAGGCCCGTGGCCGCCTCGGCCTTGCTCGGCAAGTCCACGTGCAGCCACTTGGACAGCCGCAGCGGCAGGGTGGACACGACCAGCTCGTCGTACTCGTTGAAGTTGCATTCGTCGGAGATCGCCGCCAGCGGATCGGCATCGCCGACCTTGGCGCCGGCCACGTCGAGGCCCTCGCCGCGGAGCTCTTCGACGAACGCCCGGCGGTGCTCCTCGGCCTCCTCGTTCCCGGCGTCGTACGTGTTGGCCGCCCAGGCCAAGCCGTGGGGCGTGGAGGGGACCAGCAGCGTGAACTCGCAGGGCCCGCGAACGGCGCGGGCGTTCAATGCCGCGAGCAGCTCCGGCGACTCCGCCGTGCGGTTGGCGACGACCAGGACCCTCGCCTTCTCGGGCATGCCGGGAACCTACCCCGTCGCGGCGGGTTCTAATACGGCGGGAAGTCGGCGTACCAGTCGCCGAGCGCCCGGAACGCCGCCCAGAACTCCCGCTTGGCGACCTCCTCGTCGAGCGAGCGGTCGATGTCGGGCACGTAGAGCGCGTCGCAGGACGGCGTGAGGCGCTGGATCTCTCCAGGGGTGGGATCGACCTCGCGGCCGAGCGGCACGCCCAGCAGGTTCAGCTCCTCCAGCGCCTCCTCGCCCATCACCACGACGATGCGCGGCTGGACGATCGCGTACTCCTCCAGCACGCGGGCGCGGCACTCCGGCGCGGACAGGTCGGTGTCGCCGACCGGGCACTTGACGAACACCGTGCCGTAGACGGCGAGCGGATCGATCCCGAGTCGCTTGAAGCTCTTCATCAGCGCGCTGCCGGCGCGCCCGTAGAACGCCACGCCCTCCTCGATCTCCGAGGGGACGGGGATGTACTTGAGCAGGAGGATGTCCGCCTGCGGGTGCCCCGAGCCCAGCACGGGCATCAGATTGCCGCGCGGGCAGTGGTCGCAGCCCTGGATCTCGCGCGTGAGCTGGTTCAGCTCGCGGATGGCGCGCTCCAGGTACTTCTCCCTGATCTCGTCGTCGGTAGCCGGCACCTCGCCCACAGGCTTTGACGGGACGGCCTGCTGTCCTTTTGCACGCATCACTTCTTGCCGCGCGTCTGGATGAACTTCAGGGCCTGGACGTAGAGCAGCGACTGGCGCTTGCGGACGATGTCGGCGTCGCGCAGCGACTCCAGGAACTCCTCCGGACCGTCGAAGTCGCGCATCCTGATCTTGACCGAGCCCAGCCCCTGGGCCACGTGCGAATCCGACCCGGCGCCAGCCACGATGCGGTATTTGGCGGCGAAGCGGGCCGCCTCGTCGTTGAACGCCGCGAACGCCACGCGCGGGTTGAACACCTCGATCGCGTCGATCTCCTCGACCACGTCGAGCAGGTGCTCGTAGTCCGGGACGGAGTGCATGCGGTCGAACGGGTGGGGCACGTAGACCAGCCCGCCCTGGCGGCGGATCTCGGCGATCGTCTCCTGCAACGTCATTCCCCGCGGGATCTTCTCCTCGATGAAGAGCCCGATCACCTCGCCCTGGTCGGCGGTCTTGATCTCCTCGGCCACGATCACCTTGATGCCGTTGGCCAGCTCGCGGGCCGCCAGCGCGCCGGAGATCTCGTTGTGGTCGGTGACCGCGATCGCGCCCAGCCCCACGCGCGAGGCCGTCTCGAGCAGCGTCGGGACCGGGGTGGCGCAGTCCGGAGAGTGGTCGGTGTGCATGTGGAGGTCGACGTGGATGAAGTCGCGCTTGGCCAGCCGCCGGTGCACGTCCGGCCGACCGTTGCCGTGGCGGCGCGCCGCGATCTCGTAGAACAGCTCCTCGAACTCCTCGGCCACCCGCGACCACTCCAGGTCGGGGTGCGCCGCGTGGATGCGCCGGCCGAAGTCCGCGGTCAGCTGCGGATCGGAGATCAGCCGCTCCAGCTGCGCGGCGAGCGTGAGCGCGTCGCGGGGCTCGAACAGGAGGCCCAGCTCGCCCTCGCGCAGCGCCTCCTCGTACTGGGGCAGCCGCGCGACCACCGGGACGGCGCCACCGGCGAGCGCGCGCAGCACCAGCTGGGGCGCCGGCGCGGCGCCGGCGGAGGCCGCCACGGCGATCGTCGCGCGCGCCAGGTGCTGCGCCTCGGACCCGTCGGCCGGGCCGGCCAGGCGCACTCGCTCGCGCAGCCGCCGCGACAGCGAGACCGCCGGCGCGGAGCTCGGGTCGCGCAGCCAGATCGTGGCCTGCCAGTCGACGTCGGTCGGCAGCCGGCGCAGCGCGCGCAGGAACAGCCGCAGCGCGCCGCGCTCCTCCTCCGCCGAGAACACGATCTCTGGAGGCCCGTCCGGGGCGCGAGGGCTCTGCAGCAGGTCGGCGCCCGGCCGGATGATGCGGTAGTCGCCGGGGAAGTAGCGGTCGATCAGGTCGCGCGTGGCGGCGAAGCTGGCGGTGCGGCCGTCGAGCCGGCCGAACAGCAGCTCCACCACCTTGCGCGCCACCTGGGTGGAGACGAACCGCTCGGTCGTCGAGTGGAACGTGCCCACGTTGAGCGCTCGCGAGTGCCGCAGCGCCGCTGACGAGGCGCTGGGGGCGAATGGCTCGTGCACGTGCACGAAGTCGAGCTCGGCGTGGTCCAGCAGCTCCTCGAGCGTGCGTGAGACGTCGAGTGGCAGCGACACCGAGCCGCCGCGCCGGAACGGCAGCGACTGGCCGACGGCGAGCACCGAAGCGCAGCCCGGCTCGGCGAAGAGGGCATCCGGGTTGGAGCGCAGCTCCTGGACCGTGGCGCGGCCCTCGCGCACCAGCTCGCGCGAGTCGGAGGGCGCGACCACGACCACCCGGTGACCGCGAGCGCAGAGCTCGTCGGACAGGCGCTCGACGAACCGGTTGACCTCGTGGTGCTGCTCCCAGGGCCACGGGGTGACCTGCGCGATGGAGAAGGGCTCGCGGGGCACCGAGCGCAGCATACGCGGCGCCGGCTACCCGCCAATCTTCACGGGGGCCCGGGGGCGCGAGCCCCCGGATGCCATCCCTTAGCTCTCTCCGGTGGTCGCCTCGACCTTGACCTGCGCCTGCCCGGGGAGCTTCGGCGCTCCGCCGTACTCGGCGATGAAGTCCTCGGTCATCACGCGCGCGACCGGGTCGGGGTGCTGCTCGGGGGGCGACTTCATCAGGTAGGCGCTCGGCCCGACGAGCGGACCGCCGAGGCCGTGGTTGAGCGCCAGCTTGCAGGCGCGCACGGCGTCGGTGACGATGCCCGCCGAGTTGGGCGAGTCCCAGACCTCCAGCTTGAGCTCGGCCATCAGCGGCACGTCGCCGAAGGCCTCGCCCTCGAGCCGGATGTGCGCCCACTTGCGGTCGGTAAGCCACGGCACGTAGTCCGAGGGACCCACGTGCACGTCGTCCGCGGGCAGCTCCAGCCCCATGACCGACGTGACGGCCTGGGTCTTGGAGATCTTCTTCGACTCGAGGCGCTCGCGCTCGAGCATGTTGAAGAAGTCCATGTTGCCGCCCACGTTGAGCTGCGAGGTGTGCTTGAGCTTCACGCCGCGCTCGTGGAAGAGGCGAGCGAGCTGGCGGTGCACGATCGTCGCGCCGACCTGCGACTTGATGTCATCGCCCACGATCGGCAGGCCGGCCTTCGCGAAGCGCTTGGCCCAGTAGCTCTCCTTGGCGATGAACACCGGGATGCAGTT
>JAXDIH010000142.1:0-3409 GCA_034664105.1 Thermoleophilaceae bacterium | reverse complement strand
GTCCGCGGCGCCTTCGCGGTCACCGGCACGCCGCCGCCGGGCGTGGGCGTCCTGCTCGACGACCGTCGCCTGTCGGGGTGGACGATCGCGATGGTGGGCGGCCAGCTGCGCAAGGCCGGCGCCGAGGCCGTCGTGCCGCTCGCGCTCGCCACGCTGATGTAGGGCGGCGACGAACGCCTATTGTCGTCGCCATGGCCTACACCAACGTCGAGGGGCGCCAGGAGCTGCTCGACTCCCTTGCTCTTGCGATCGACCAGATCGGTCTCGCGCTCGCCTCGCTGAGCGCCGCCTACGAGCAGCTCGACGTCAACACCGCGGACACGCTCGAGGAGGAGCTGTTCGGCCCGGTGCAGCGCGCGTACGGGCGCGCCAAGCGCACGCACGCGGCGTTTGCCGAGCGGCACGGCCTGCCGGCCCGCGTCTTCGACCAGCCCGAGCCGGCCGGCAGTTCGTCGAGGGGCGCGAGGGGCTTCATCGAAGCCGCGGTCGCGGAGATCGGCGCCGCCGGTGGCACGCTGGCAACGCTGCAGGACTCGCCGATGCTGCTGGAGGTGGGCGACGTCGAGCTGCGCAGCGGGCTGACCGAGGTGAGAGAGCTGATCGGCGACCTCACCCACCGCGCCCGCGAGCTGGTGCGGCGCCTGGGGCGCTAGCTGGGTTCTGTTCCGGGTACATAGGTGTCGTGCTTCGCCGCCCGCTGGTGCCCTTGCTCCTCTCCGCCACGGTTGCTCTGCTTGCGCCGGCCCCCGCCATCGCGCACCGCCACGGCGACAGGGGCGTCGAGAACATCGTGGTCATCTACGAGGAGAACCACAGCTTCGACAACCTGTACGGCCGCTGGGAGGGCGTCAACGGCCTGGCCCGGGCCGATGCGGCGCACACCGAGCAGGTGGGCCAGGACGGCACGCGCTACTCCTGCCTGCCCCAGAACGACGTCAACCTGACGTCGCCGCCGCTCAGCGTCGCCTGTTTCGACAACGCTCCGTTCGCGATCGATGACTTCATCGCTCCGACGGACACGACCTGCCCGGCCCCGGGCGTGTTCACCTCCAACGGTGTGCCGAAGGGCAGCGGCCTGCCCGGCGGCTGCACGCGCGACCTGGTGCACCGCTACTACCAGGAGCAGTACCAGCTCGACGGCGGCAAGCAGGATCGCTACGTGACGGGCAGCGACGCCGTCGGCCTGACGATGGGCTACTACGACACCACCGCCCTGCCCGTCTACGAGTACCTGCACTCCCCCGGTCACCCGCCGTACGCCATCGCGGACAACTTCTTCCAGGCTGCGTTCGGCGGCTCGTTCCTCAACCATCAGTGGCTCGTCGCGGCCGCCACGCCGCCATGGCCCGGCGCCGTCGACGACGGCGGCAGCGACGACCTGCACTCGATCGTCGACGAGAACGGAATGCCGACCAGCTATCCGCTGTACGCCCCCTCGCCCGCCGGAACGACCGTCAAGGACGGCCCGCTCACGGCTTCCTGCCCCACGCCTGCCGGCGTCACCTGCGGCCCTTACGCGGTCAACACGATCCAGCCGCCCTATCAGCCCTATCAGCCCGGCACCGGCGCGACGCGCCGGCTACCGGCTCAGACGGCCCCTACGATCGGCGACCGGCTCAGCGCCAAGGGCGTCGACTGGGCGTGGTATTCGGGCGGCTGGTCGAACGCCAACGGCGATATCGGCGCGCCCGGGTGGACGAACGGGGCCACCGCCTGCACCGACCCCAACGCGGCCGGCAACGCGACGTTCCCCAACTGCCCGGACAAGCTCTTCCAGTACCACCACCAGCCCCTCAACTACTTCGCCTCCTTCGCCCCCGGCAGCGCCGCGCGCCAGGTGCACCTGCGCGACGAGCAGGAGTTCATCCAGGCCGCCAAGAGCTCGAGGTGGCGCTGCCAGCTCAAGCCGGTGAGCTTCGTCAAGCCAATCGGCGCCGAGAACGAGCACCCCGGCTACGCCAGCGTGACCACCGGGTCCGACCACCTCGTCGAGCTGCTGTCGGCGATCGAGACGAGCCGCTGCGCCAAGCGGACGCTGGTCGTCGTGACCTACGACGAGTTCGGCGGCGCCTGGGACCACGTGCCGCCGCCCGGCCAGGGCACCACCCGCGGACCTCACGACGTATGGGGGCCGGGTACGCGCATCCCCGCGCTGGTGCTCTCGCCCGACCTGCGGAAGAGCTTCAGCGTCGACCACACCCAGTACGACACCACCTCGATCCTGGCCACGATCGAGCGTCGCTTCGGCCTCGCCCCGCTGAGCTCGCGCGACGAAGCTGTGAACGCGATCTCAGCCCTGAGCGCTGAAGATCACCGCGGCCCGCAGCGCGAACACGCCGACGAGCACCAGCGCTGGGGTCAGCGACCACGCTGAGACCCGGGCGGCCGTAACCGCCCCTCCTCCGCTCAGCGTGAGGCGGTCGGCGGCAAGCCCACGCAGGCCCGGGAGCAGCCCGACCAGCGCCACCAGCCAGAGCAGCAGCCACGGCATGCCGAAGGCGTCGTCGAGCGTCCCGTCACCGATCAGCGTGACCACGAACACCGCGATCAGCAGCACCTCGAGCCCGGTGAACACCCGCTCGGTGATCTCCAGCACCGGGTGCGACGCCTCGGCGCCGCGCCGGTAGCGGCTCAGGAGCAGCAGCAAAGCCGCGGACCCCGACAGCCCGGAGGCCAGGAACAGCCCGCCCAGCGCCCAGGTGTCGCTCCAGACCGGCTGGTTCGACACGGCCAGCAGGACGCCCGTGTACGAGGCGATGAACAGCCAGAGCGCGGCTCCGACCACGTTCCAGGCCTTGGTGCCCCCGACCGCGACAAGGCGGGCAAGCGGACCGCGCAGCCTGCCGTCGCGCGCGAGCGCGTCGAAGAACGAGACCGCCGTGAACAGCGACGTCACGGCGAGTGCCCACGCACCCACCGACATCGGCGACCAGATCTTGAAGTTCAGCCCGAAGGCCCCCGGCGTGGTGTTCACGAGCATGTGCCAGAAGCGCAGCGGGTGGGTGAGGTCGAGCGTGAGCAGCAGCGGACAGATCAGCGTGGCCGGGAACGCCACGTAGATGCCGAGCCGCGCGGTCGCCTCGTCGGCCGCCGTGCCCCAGTGGCGCAGGACGGTCGCCAGGAAGTAAGAGCCCCCGGCGAGGCCCGCCACGAAGAAGTAGAAGAGGATGTACCAAGTCCATTCGGGGGTGCCGGCGAAGTGCTCGGCGTCGGCGAAGAGCGTCACGAGCCCTCCCCCTCCTGGCGCCTGCGCTCGCGCAACGCGATCACGGTGCCGAGCAGGCCCAGGACCGCGGTGACCGCCGCCCCCAGGTACCCGCCGATGTTGTTGCGGCTTGGCAGGACGGCGTTGGCGGCGTTCGGCAGGTTGTAGGCCTCCGGCTTGTCCATCAGCAGGAAGAAGGCGTTG
>JAXDIH010000141.1:0-5782 GCA_034664105.1 Thermoleophilaceae bacterium | reverse complement strand
CGTCAGACATAACCCCCGTTTCGGGGCCCACACCACCGAGGATGCCAAGTGGTCCGGGGCGCCCTTTACCGCTAGCCAGCCGCGCTTGAGCGCTCGGGCGCGCCCGCGCTGAGCGCCGCGCCGCCCGCGTGGCCCTGGTCCCAGTCGCACGGCGACTGTCGTGCCCCCTCGCGGGGCTGTCCCACCAGCTGCCCGCCCGGGCAGTCCTCCGCGGCCACCCGGCGGCGTGGGTTGGTGATGCCGATCAGGCCGAGCAGCCCGCCCAGCGCCACCAGCCCGGTCGCTATGCCCAGGCCCACGTGGAACGCGTGCACCGACGCGTCCCTTGACGCCTCTCGCACCGAGGCCTGCACGTTCTCCGGCACGCCCTGCACCGCCACGGTCGAGAGCGGCTGGCGCTTCGCCTCCGCCACAGCGCGGGCGACCGCCTGCCGGCGCAGCGCCGCGCTGCCCACCTCGTCCTCGAGCTTCGAGCCGAACGCGCTCGCCACCACCGCCCCCACCGCGGCGATCGCGACCAGCCCCGCCACTCGCGCGATCGCGTTGTTCACGCCCGACGCGATGCCGGCGTTGCTCTCGTCGGCGTCGGCCAGCACCGTGGAGGTCAGCGGCGCCACGGTCATCGACAGCCCCAGCCCGAACACCACCAGCCCGGGCAGCAGGTCGCTCACGAAATCGGTGGTGGCGTCCACGCGCCACAGCAGCAGGCCCATCCCGCACGCCGCCACCAGCGGCCCCACGCCCATGAACAAGCGCGGGCCGTAGCGGTCGGCCAGCGCTCCGAAGCGCATCGACAGCAGGAACATGCACGCGGTCACCGGGATCGTCGAGGTGCCGGCCTCGAGCGCGCTGAAGCCCGCCACCTGCTGCAGGAACAGCACCAGGAAGAAGAACATCAGGCCGAGGCCGCCGTACATCAGGAACGTCTCGAGGTTGCCCGCTGCGAAGTTGCGCCGCTTGAACAGCGCCAGCGGCAGCATCGGATGGCTGGTGCGCCCCTCCCACACGAGGAAGCCGGCGAACATCAGCGCGCCGAGTACGAGCGGCAGCGCCACGAGCGGGTCGCCCCAGCCGTGCAGCGGCTGCTCGATCAGCCCGAACGTGACCCCCGCGAGCCCGAGCGCGCACAGCAGGGCGCCCACTCCGTCCACGCGCGCGTTCGGGTCGCGCTCGCGCCCTTCCGGCACCACCCGCAGGATCAGCACGATCGTGACCAGCACGATCGGCACGTTGATCGCGAAGATCCAGCGCCACGAAGCGGTGTCCACGAGCTGGCCGCCCACCAGCGGGCCGACCACGGTCCCGATGCCTCCCCAAGCGGTCCACGCGCCGACGGCCCTGCCGCGCTCGTCGGGCGGAAAGGTCGCGACGATCACGGCCAGCGCGGCCGGCGTGAGCAGCGCGCCCGCCACTCCCTGCAGCGCCCGCGCCGCCACCAGGATCTCGATGCTGGGCGCGAGCGCGCAGACCAGCGACGTCAGGCCGAACAGCAGCACCCCGAGCGCGAACACGCGGCGCTCGCCGAAGATGTCGCCGAGCGACCCGCCGATCAGCAGCAGCGAAGCCAGCGTGACCAGGTAGGCGTTGGCCGTCCACTGCTGGCCCGCCAGGCCACCGCCCAGGTCGCGGGCGATCGCCGGGAGAGCCACGTTGGCGACCGTCGAGTCGACGGTGACCACCGTCGTCCCGAGGATCGCCGCGATCAGGACAAGCCGCTTGGTGCGCGGCGAGAGCGCTGTGTTTCCGCCGAGCTCGGCGGCCTCCATCAGCTCGGCGCTGAGCCGTTCACCGAGTCCGCCGCCCGCGGGCTCGGTCCTATGTACCGGGCCGTTGGCCTGATCAGCCGGCCGTCGCGCTTCTGCTCGAGGATGTGCGCCGCCCAGCCGGCGACGCGAGCGCACGAGAACATCGGGGTGAACAGCTCCGGCGGCACTTGGGCGTAGTCGAGGACCACGGCCGACCAGAACTCCACGTTCGTTGCCAGCACCCGGTCGGGCTTGCGCGCCTTCAGCTCGGCCAGCGCGGCCTGCTCCAGCTGCTCCGCCACCTCCAGCCGCGGCGCGCCGATCTCGGCGGCGGTGCGGCGCAGGACGCGGGCGCGCGGGTCCTCGGCCCGGTACACGCGATGGCCGAAGCCCATCAGCCTCTGGCCGGAGTCGAGCGCCCGCTTGACCCAGCGCTCGGCGTCGCCCTCCGCTGCCACTTCGTCGAGCATGCTCAGCACGCGCGAGGGAGCGCCGCCGTGCAGCGGCCCGGACAGGGCGCCGACGCCGGCCGACAGCGCGGCGGCCACGTCGGCGCCGGTGGAGGCGACCACGCGGGTGGTGAAGGTCGAGGCGTTCATGCCGTGCTCGGCTGCCGAGATCCAGTAGGCGTCGATCGCCTTCACGTGCTTCGGGTCAGCCTCGCCGCGCCAGCGGATCAGGAAGCGCTCCGGGATCGAGGTCGCCTTGTCGACCTCGCGCTGGGGCACCGGCGGGCGGCCGACGCCGCGAGCCGACTGGGCCACGAACGAAAGCGCCATCACGGACACGCGCGCCAGGTCGTTGCGGGCTTCCTCGTCGGTGATGTCGATCAGCGCCTGCAGGCCCCACTCGGGAGCGAGCATGGCGAGCGCGGCCTGGAGATCCGCTCGGGGGTCGGCCGTGCGCACCGCCAGCGGGTGCGGCTCGGCCGGCGGCATCCCGGGGTCGAAGCTGCCGTCGACCAGCAGGCCCCACACCTTCTCGAAGGGGACGTGGCCGACCAGCTCCTCGATGTCGACGCCGCGGTAGCGCAGGGCGCCACCCTCCTTGTCGGGCTCGGCGATCGACGTGTCGAAGGCGATGACACCTTCGAGCCCGGATGGAACCTCGATCAGATCTGCCATTGCCGCGAGGATACTCGCCCGCGATCGGCGCTCAGGACAGGGGCGTAACCGTGTCGCCGACGGCGATCCGACCGCCGCTGACGATGTCCGCCCGCAGCCCGCCGCGATGCACCAGGCCGCTCAGGACGCCGGGGCGCGTGACGCTCTGGAGGTGGCTGCACGGCTCGCACCACTCCTGGCCGACGCACTCCACCCCGCCGACGGCGAAGCGCTCGCCGACCAGGTCGTTCAGGCGGATCCCGCGCGTGAGCACCTGGCGGCGCGATTCGGCCGCCGACAGCTCGATGCCGGTGTCCGCGAGCAGGCCCTCCAGCGCCTCCGCCTCGATCAGCGTGAGGTCGCGCGTGTTCCCGTAGCGGTCGCCGACGATGCCCTCCGCCGTCACGTCGACAGCCTCGACGGGGTGCGGGAGCCGGCTCTCCACCGGCGCTATGTGGATTCCCTCTACCGAACCCGGCACGCCGTCCAGGGTACATTGCGGCAGTGCGGATTCTGGACGAGCAGGTCGAGCGCTACATCCACGAGCTGCAGCCGAAGCGCTCGGAGGTGATGGCCGAGATGGAGGCCCTCGCGGACCGCGATGGCGTGCCGATCGTGCACTGGGAGACCGGCCGCTTCCTCGCAGTCCTCTGCCGCACGCTGGACCCCGTGGTTCTGGAGGTCGGCACGGCGATCGGGTACTCGACAGTGCACATGGCCGAGCAGCTCCAGCAGGGCCGCGTGATCACGCTCGAGCTGCGCGAGGATCGGGCGGCTCAGGCGCGCGAGTTCTTCCAGCGCGCCGGCGTGGCCGACCGCGTGGAGCTGATCCAGGGCGACGCCCGCGAGACGATCGAAGCGGTGGACGGGCCGATCGACCTGCTGTTCGTGGACGCCGCCAAGGACGAGTACGAGCGCTACATCGAGCTGGCCGAGCCGAAGCTCTCGGAGCGCGCCGTGCTGGTGGTCGACAACATGCTGATGTCCGGCGAGGTGGCGCTCCCCGAGGACGCGGAGACCCAGTGGCGCGGTCCATCGCTGACCGCCGCCCGGGCGCTCAACGCGGAGCTGCTCGACAGCGACCGCTGGCTCGCCTGTGTGCTGCCGGTGGGCGACGGCATCGCGTTCGCCTCGCGGCGGTAGGCGGATGAAGGCGCTGCTCGCGCTGTTCGGCGGCGTCCAGCTCCTGCTCGGCGTGCTGCTCTGGATCACGCCGGGCTTCTTCTTCGACGAGATCGGCCCCTACGGCGTGCGCAACGACCACTACATGGGCGATCTCGCCACCTGGTACATCGCGCTGGGCGTGGCGGTGCTGGTGGCGGTGCGGCACGCCCGCTGGCGGGTGCCCGTGCTTGCCGTGGCGCTGATCCAGAACACGCTCCATGTCGTGAACCACGCGATCGACGTCGGCAACGCCGACCCGGAGTGGCTGGGCCCGGCGAACCTGGTCTCGCTGAGCCTCACCTCGGTGTTGCTGGCCTGGATGCTCCACTGGGCGCGGGAGCCCGCGCCGTGAGGGTGTTCGTGGCGGGTGCGAGCGGGGCGATCGGCCGCCCGCTGGTGCCGCGGCTGCTGGCCGCGGGCCACGAGGTGACCGGCAGCACCAGGTCGCGGGAGCGCGCCGAGGCGATCCGCGCCGCCGGCGCCACGCCCGTGCTGGTTGACGCGCTCGACCCCGAGGCGCTGCTCCAGGCGGTCGAGCAGGCCGCGCCCGAGGTGGTCGTGCACCAGCTGACCGCGCTGCCGGAGCGCTTCGACCCTCGCCGTGCCGACCTCTACGACGCCACCAACCGCGTCCGAGCGGAGGGCACGGCCAACCTGCTGGCCGCCGCGCTGGCGGCGGGAGCCCGGCGGTTCGTCTCCCAGAGCATCGCCTTCGGCTACGCCCCGGGGCCTCGGCCCGAGGTCATCAGCGAGGACGCGCCGCTCAACCTGGAAGCGCCGTCGCCGTTCGCCGAAGCGATGCGCGTGATCGCCGAGATGGAGCGCGCCGTGCTCCATACCGACGGGCTCGAGGGCCTGGTGCTGCGCTACGGGTGGTTCTACGGCCCCGGCACCTACTACGCGGAGGACGGCACAACGGCGGAGGAGGTGCGCAAGCGCCGCTTCCCGGTGATCGGCAGCGGCGCGGGCCTGTTCTCGTTCATCCACGTGGACGACGCCGCGGACGCGACCGTGGCGGCCGTCGAGGGCGGTGCCCCGGGTGTCTACAACGTGGTGGACGACGAGCCCGCCGCCATGCGCGACTGGCTGCCCGCCTACGCGGAGGCGATCGGCGCGCGGCGACCGCGGCGGATCCCGGTCTGGCTGGCGCGGCTGGCCGCCGGCAAGATGGCGAGCCTGGTGAACCAGCAGCCCGGCGCCTCCAACGCGAAGGCGAAGCGCGAACTGGGCTGGCAGCCACGCTGGCGCACCTGGCGCGAGGGCTTCCGCGAAGCGCCCCGCTAGCCGAACTGCCCAACGGCGACCACGAAGAACGCCGCTCCGGCGAACACCAGCGCGATGCCGGTCGCCACGAGCCCCTTCAGCTGCGTGATGTGACCCAGCACGCCGAGCACCAGCCCGGTCGCCAGCAGGACGAACGACGCCGTGAGCAGCGAGCGCAGGTCGTCCGGCCCGGCCTCTCCGAGACCGGGTAGCTCCAGCGCCACGAGGAGGTGCGAGCCACCCAAGGAGGCGAAAGTATCCTTGTGGGCGGATGAGCGACCACTTCCAGACGATCGAGGAGGCTCACAAGGGCCTGAGCGAGGCCGGCTACCTCGCGGACGACTCGACCGCGCTCGTGTCCTACCTGGCCGGGCAGCTCGGCAAGCCGGTGCTGGTGGAGGGCCCAGCGGGCGTCGGCAAGACCGAGCTGGCCAAGGCCGTGTCCCGGGCCACCGGGCGCGAGCTGATCCGCCTCCAGTGCTACGAGGGCCTCGACGAGGCCAAGGC
>JAXDIH010000134.1:0-14349 GCA_034664105.1 Thermoleophilaceae bacterium | reverse complement strand
TGTCGTAGGCGACCGCCACGATGCGGTGGCGGCCCGGCCGCAGCCGCCAGCGGTAGCTCAGGCGGCTCGCCCGCCGCGCCAGCACCTTGCGGCCGTCGATGCGCAGCTCGACGCGGGCGACGCCGGCCGCGTCACGCGCGCTTGCCCTCAACAGCAGGCGGGCGCCCCGCAGGCGCTGGCGGACCAGGCGCAGCCTCGGCCCGGTGCGGTCGGCCGGCCGGCTCCTCAGGGCTCTGGCCTGCGCCGGAACGGTCACGACGTACGGCGCCGAGGCCTGGCTGAGGTTCCCGGCGCCGTCCTGCGCGTACACCGTGTACACGTGCTGGCCCGCCAGCACGCTCGTGTCGTCGTAGGAGCTCGACGCCGAGGAGCCCACCTGGACGCCGTCGCGGTAGACCGGGTAGGCGCTCACGCCCACGTTGTCCGCGCTGCCGTTCCAGGACAGCCGCACCCCTGGCTTGAGCAGCACGTGCGACAGGCCCGTGGGCGCGGACGGCGAGAGCTGGTCGAGCGGCGGCGCCGCCATGTTGACCGCCACGGTCGCCGCTCCGCTGCCCGCCGCCACCGTGGTCACGCTGATGCGCCCGTCGCTGAACGTCTTGCCGACCTCCAGCGGAGCGTCATAGATGGTCCCGCTGGGGTGGGTGTCGAGCAGCCGCGACTGCGTGGCCTCGGTCGGGTTGTCGGCGACCCGGATGCTCACGCCGGTCGCGAACGCGTCCGTGGGAGAGAAGCTCTCGAACACCCCGCCCGGCTGGCGCACCTCGAGGTAGTACCAGTCCTTGACCGCTCCACCCGCGGCGTACGTGCGCGGCACGCGCAGCGTGGTGGCTGAGCTGGTCGGCCGCAGCGCGGACGTCATCGAGTAGGTCCCCGATTGGGAGATCGTCTGGACGTTCGAGGGCTGGAGCAGCCCCAGCTGCTCGAGGTGCCAGCCGTTGCTGTGGCGGCTGCCGTGGGCGCCCATCACGTCGAACGGGTCGTTGTACTCGTTGAGGTTGCAGCTCGACGAGATCGTCACGGCCTGCCCGCTGCCGCCGGTGCAGAACCAGCTGCCCGCGTGGTGAAGGCCCATGTTGTGGCCAAGCTCGTGGGCGGTCACGCGCACGGTCAGGTCCCCGTTGATCCAGGACTCGGTGCCCGGCAGGTACGCGAGTCCGGCCCAGCCGCAGACCGAGACGGACGGGAAGACGTACATCACGTGCTGGTAGTCGGCCTCGACGAAGCCGTTGGCCGCGGCCAGGGCCTTCGCCATGCTGGCCCAGGTCGAGTAGTCGCAGCTGGTGGCCGCGACCGGCAGCGGGTACCAGCCGTAGACGTCGCCGTCGAGGTTGCCCGTCCTGCCGGTCAGCCACAGCTGGTCGTAGCTCTCCTCGGCAAAGAAGGCGCTGGTGGAGTCCGGGTTCGTGAACACCCGGCCCCTGATGTCGGCGGTCGTCCACGGCTGCGACGTGTTGTTCGTGAAGTTGAAGGCGATCACGGCGGTCTGGTGTCCACCGAGCGCCGGCGCGGCCTGCGGCTGCGCCGCCGTCACCGGCCCGGCCACGCCGGCGCCCGGGTCCTCGTCGTCGAGCGCGACGCTGTCGGCCGCGGGCGTCAGCGCCGGCAGGCTCGTGGGCAGCACGCCGATCGTCTGGCCTCCGGTGTCGAGCTGCCAGCGCGTGACCGACGAGCCGGCGTCGAAGTAGTCCGCGTGCACGCCCTTGAGCGTGCCGTCAAGCGTTTGGTGAGCCCCGGCGGGCGCGGCGACGACCAACAGCGCCAGCGCCATGGCTGTCGATCCGAGCAGCGTCCTTGCGGTACCGGTCCACACCCCCGAGCCATCGGCATGGCCAGCGCCCCGGTGAAGCCGGGCAATGCGCGGCTGGACGGAATGCGGCCTGCGTATACGTAGCCGATTCGAAGCGCGGTCTTCTGGGCAATAGCGCCGGAAATCCGTGAAAGGAGGGGGCCGGTGTACATCGGAATCGGAACGCTGATTCTCATCCTGATCCTGCTCGTCGTCCTGCTCTAGCCGACTGTGCGCTAGATCACACAACGGGAATGGCTGCGGCGCTACGGTGTGCGACACCGTGGCGCAGCTGCCTCCCGGTCCGAGGTCCCCGCGAGCGGTGCAGACGCTCGCCTGGTGGACGCGCAGCGTGCCGGTCTACGAACGCTGCCGCGCTCGCTACGGGAAGCGCTTCACCCTGCGCCTCCTGCAGAGCCCGCCGTTCGTGCACCTCTCGGATCCGGCCGAGGTCAAGGAGGTCTTCACGGCCCCGTCGGACGTGCTCCACCCGGGCGAGGGCGCCCGCGTGCTGGAGCCGGTCGTCGGCGCGAACTCGGTGATCCTGCTCGACGAGCAGCCGCACCTCTCCCAGCGCAAGCTGATGCTGCCCGCCTTCCACGGCGAGCGCATGGAGGCCCTGACCGGGCTGCTCGAGGACGTGACCGAGCGCGTGGTCGCCGACTGGCCGATGGACGAACCGGTGGCGCTGCACCCGCGGCTCCAGGCGCTGACCATGGAGGTCATCCTGCGGGCCGTGTTCGGGCTCGACCCGGGCTCACGGCTCGACGCGATCCGCGACCGCCTGACGACCAACATGGAGATGGGCGCGCGCCCGGGGTCGCTGCTCCCGTTCCTGCAGCGCGGACGGGCGTGGGAGGAGTTCGTCCGGCGCCGCGACGAGAGCGACGCCATGCTGTTCGAGCTGATCGACGAGCGCCGCGCGGAGCCCGACGACGGCCAGCGCGACGACGTCCTGACGATGCTGCTCGCCGCCCGCCACGAGGACGGCTCGCCGATGGCGAAGCAGGAGCTGCGCGACGAGTTGATGACGCTGCTGGTCGCCGGTCACGAGACGACCGCGTCCGAGCTCGCCTGGGCATTCGAGCGGCTGGCTCGCACACCTGACGTGAAGCGGCGGCTGCTCGCCGAGATCGACTCCGGCAACGGCGACGCCTACCTGACGGCGATGGTGCAGGAGACGCTGCGCCGGCGCCCCGTGCTCCCGAACGCCGCCCCGCGGCTGACGAAGGAGCCGGTCGAGATCGGCGGCTTCCGCTATCCCGAGGGCGTCTGCCTGGTGCCCAACGCATACCTCATCCACCACGACCCGGAGATCTACCCCGACCCGTACGCGTTCCGCCCCGAGCGCTTCCTCGACGAGTCGCCCGGCACCTACACCTGGATTCCGTTCGGCGGCGGCCGGCGGCGTTGCCTCGGCGCGAGCTTCGCGCTGCTCGAGATGAAGATCGTGCTGCGAGCGGTGCTGGCGCGCGCGGAGCCCGCGCTGGCGCCGGACGTGGCGGAGGGCAGCCGGCGGCGCGCGATCACGCTGAGCCCGCGGCGCAGCGCCACCACGGTGCTGCGGTCACGGGCGCGCGACCGCGTGCCGGTAGCGGCCTAGCCGCCGAGGCTGGGCCGGTAGGTCCCGAAGCTCCAGATGTTGCCTTCGGGGTCGCGGGCGGCGAAGTCGCGTGAGCCGTAGTCCTGGTCGGTCGGCGGCATGACGATCTCGGCGCCCGCGGCGCTGGCGCTGTCGTGCAGCGAGTCGACGTCGTCGACGGCCACGTAGACCGTGGTACGCCCGACGCCCTGATCGAAGACCGGGTTCCCACCCCCCGCCGAGCTGACCATCACGACCTGGTCGCCGAAGCGCAGCTCCGAGTGGACCACAGCGCCGCCGTCGCCCTCGTGGACCGCGTGGCGCTGGAAGCCGAAGGCCTGCTCGAGGAACACGATCGCCGCGTGCGCGTCCTGGTACCTGAGAACCGGATAGATGCTCTGCATGGCCACAGGCTATGCGCCTTCAGCTGCCGGCCGCCGCGACCAGCAGCCTCGACGCTCCGACCATCCCAAGCAGGTTCGGGTGGATCGGCGCCGCGGCATTGGCGGGCACGAGCGGCTCGACCCAGCGAACCACCGGCGGCTTGCACGCGTCGTGGCCGATGCTGGCCCGGTACCAGTCGATCAGCCGAGCCCCGTTGGCGGCCGCCTGGGCGGCGATCATCGCGTTCAGCTCCTTCTGCTTCTCGCGCAGGTAGGCGATGTCGCCGTCGGCCACCGGCAGCTGCGGCCAGCAGCCGAGCGACCCGCGCTCCGGGAAGATCGCCGCGTAGTTCACCGCGAACACGCGCGCCCGCGGCGCCCGGGCGTGAATGCCCTGGATCACCGCGGCCACCTTTGGGGCGGTTGCCGCGATCCGCTCGCTGATCTCGTCGCGGCCGTCGTGCACGTAGTCGCCCTTGCAGAACGTGCCGGTCGGCGATGGGCTGAGGCAGTTCTCGGCGATGCCGGTGAAGCCGATGTCGTTGCCGCCGATGTTGAAGGTCACGATCTGCGTGTCGGCGTCCAGCGCGTCGAACTGCGGCGGGTTGGGCCCCGGCGTCACGCCCTGGGGGGCGGTCATGTCCGCGGTCTTCGCGCCCGAGCAGCTGACATCCCGGAACGCCGGCTGACCGAGCTTGGCCGCGGCCAGGTGCGCGTAGTTGTTGCTGGACTTCAGGCAGCCGAAGGGCTGGAGCTGAAGCGGGATCAACGGGCCCGCCGCGTAGGAATCGCCGAGCGCGACGTAGTCGGCGGCGGCCGGCGCCGCCGCCACCAGCGCGGCCACCGCGGCGATGCAGGCGGCCAGCCCGCGCACTCTCCCCCTGGTTCGCACGCCTCCCTAATGCCCCGCCCGAGCGGATTTCACGCCATCGGAGCAGCCGTTGCGGTAGTTTCGCCGCCTTGCTGTCGACCACCGAGCCCATCCGCACCGAGCTGCAGCGCGCCCTACCGGAGCGCCCGTTCACCGTCGAGTTCTGGGACGGGACCGAGCTGCCCTCCACCAACGGCGGCGGCCCGCGCTTCTCCGTGCGCTCCCCGGAGGCGTTCGCCCACGCCCTGCGCGCGCCCGGTCAGCTGGGGCTGGGCCGGGCCTACGTGTCGGGCGAGATCGATGTCGACGACGTCGACGCGGTGCTCGAGCTGCTCGACTCCTGGCAGCCACCGTCGCTCGATCGCGCCAAGCAGGCCCGGCTCGCGCTCGCGGCCGCGCGCGCCACCGGGCTGCGGCTGCCGCCGCGGCCGCCCAAGTCGGAGCTGCGCCCGCGCGGCAAACGCCACAGCCGCGAGCGCGACGCCCGGGCGGTGCGCCATCACTACGACCTGCCGCCCGAGTTCTTCGAGCTGTTCCTCGGCCCCTCGATGACCTACAGCTGCGCGGTCTTCTCGCGCGGGGCCTCCACGCTCGAGGAGGCGCAGGAGACGAAGCTCGAGATGGTCTGCACCAAGCTCGACCTGAAGCCGGGCCAGCGGGTGCTGGACATCGGCTGTGGCTGGGGCAGCTTCGCCATGCACGCGGCCAGCCGCCACGGCGTGAAGGTCGTGGGCATCACGCTCTCACCCCCGCAGGCCGAGCGCGGGCAGCGCCGCGCCGCCGAGCTGGGACTGGCCGACAAGGTCGACATCCGCGTGGCGGACTACCGCGAGCTGGCCGACGAGCCCTTCGACGCCGTGGCCAGCATCGGCATGGTCGAGCACGTGGGCTCGAACCAGATCGACGTATACGCGCGCCAGGTGGCTCGGCTGGTGAAGCCCGGCGGCCGCGTCCTCAACCACGGGATAGCGCGGCTGCGGCACACCGACCCCGAGGCCGGGGCCTTCTCGGAGCGCTATGTCTTTCCCGACGCGGCGCCGCTGCACCTGTCCCGCATCCAGCACGCGCTGGAGGGGGCCGGGATCGAGACCGAGCACGTCGAGGGGCTGAGGATGGACTACGCGCGCACGCTCGAGCACTGGGCGCGCAACCTCGACGACAACCTTCCCGAGGCCCTGCGGCTGGCCGGGCCGGAGCGCCTGCGGGTCTGGCGCCTCTACCTGCGCGCGGCGCGCCGAGGCTTCGAGAGCGGCTTCACCTCGATCTACCAGGTGCGCGGACGGCGCGCCGACAACGAATAGGAGACGCATGCAGCTGATCGGCGCCGGCCTGCCCCGCACAGCCACCACGACTCAGATGATCGCGCTCGAGATGCTCGGGCTGCCCTGCTACCACATGCGGGACATGATGGCCGACCTCGGCGGGAGCGTCCCGCAGTGGCGCAAGGCCTTCGACGGACAGGGCCAGTGGGACGAGATCTTCGGTGACAGGCAGTCGACGGTCGACTGGCCGGCGGCCTACCACTGGCGCGAGCTGATCGACGTCTATCCCGACGCCAAGGTGCTGCTGAGCGTGCGCGACCACGACAGCTGGACGCGCAGCATGCAGTCGACGATCAACCAGATCTACTTCGGCGACACCCTGATGCACCACCTGGCACAGGCGCGCTACCAGATCGACCCTGAGTTCGCGGGCTGGATCGACCTGATGATCGACATGATGTGGCACGAGCGGGGCGCGATGGCGGGCACTCAGGGCGAGAGCGCCGCGATGGCCGAGCAGGCCGAGGCCTGGAACCAGTCCGTCATCGACGGCGTCCCGTCCGACCGCCTGCTGGTGTGGAACCCGAAGGAGGGCTGGGAGCCGCTCTGCGAGTTCATCGGCGTCGACGTTCCCAGCGAGCCGCTGCCGCACGTGAACGACACCGAGACGTTCCAGAAGTCGCTGATCATGGGGCCGGCGATCGCCGCGATCAACGCATGGTGGGAGCGCGAGAAGCCGCCAGAGCAGTAGCGCGCAGGATCCACACGGCCGGCGCCACCACGAGGGTGGTGGCGCCGACGGCAAGCGCGACCACACCGAGCTCCGTCAGCGCCAGGCCGCCCGCCAGCGCCAGCGTGGCCCCGGTCATTCCGGCGATCAGGTCGTTGAAGCCGAGCAGCTTGCCGCGCTCGGCGGGGCTCGTGCTGTCGGCGAGCTCGGCGGTGGCGGCGACGAAGGAGAAGTTCCAGCCCAGGCCCAGACCCCACATGGCGATGGCCATGGCGGCCACGCTTTCGATCCACAGGAGGCTGACGACCGACACCGCCATCACCACCAGTCCGCCGGCGAGGGAGGGCCTGCGGCCGATCCGGTCGATCAGGTCCCCCACCACGATCACCAGCCCGTACATGCCGACCACGTGCGCGGCGATGATCGGGAACACGCTGTGGCCGGCGTGGTGGTGATGGTCGACCACGACGGCTCCGGTCAGGGTCATCACCGCCACCATCACCGCGAAGCTGGCCTGAGCGGCGATCAGGGCCGGGATCACGCCCGGGCGGCGCAGCAGCTCGCTCAGCGGCGCCGCCGGAGCGTCGTCCTCATCGCCCTGATCGGCGGCGAGCAGGATCGCGATGCGCTGCGGATCGGGGCGCACGGCTAGCACCAGGACGAGACCGACGAGCATGAAGGCGCCGGCGGCCAGCCACAGCGGCGCCAGCGCCGCGCCGTCGATGTCCTTGCCCGCCAGCAGCGGGCTGAACACGGCCGGGCCGAGGATCGCGCCGAAGACCGTTCCGAACAGGACGAGCGCGATTCCGCGGGCGCGCCGCTCCGGTGGGTACATGTCGCCGGCCGCCGTGCGCGAGAGCAGCGCCGTGCCGCTGGCCGCCCCCACGCCGGCCAGGCCGCCGAGCACGGCGGGGGCGAACTCCGTGGCGCTGCCGAGGGCCGCCAGCCCGCAGGCGACCGCGCCGACGACGTAGCCCGTGGCCAGCACCGGGATGCGGCCGAACCGGTCCATCGCGCGGCCCGCGGGGAGAGCGGCGAGCGCGCCGCAGGCGAGCACGATCGCCGGACCGAGCCCGAGCAGGCCCTCCACGTCCACGACCAGCACGAGCGTCAGCGACGCCACCGCCGCCGACAGCTGCAACATCGCCGAGTTGGCCGCCAGAGCGGCGGCCAGCAGCGCGGTGTTGCGGCGGATGGGGAGGTCGAGCGGCTCGCTCACGCGGGCGAGCCTACTTGTGCGCTACATCAGCAGCGCGGGCGAGTACGGCTCGCTGGAACGCTCCGGCTCCGGGCCGGGTGTGGCCGCGGCGGCGTGATCCTTGAGCGCGACCAGAGAGTCGACGAAGCGCTCGAGCAGCTCCGACTCGTCGTCCGACAGCCAGGCGAGCAGGCGGTTGGCCGGGGCCAGCACCGGCTCGATGTGCTCGGCGAGGTGGACATCGCCCTCGGGCGTCGACCTCAGGATCCGCATGCGCTTGTCGTGTGGATGCGGGGCCCGAACGACGTGGCCGGCGTCGATCAGCCGCCCAGCCAGGGCGGTCACCCCACCCGAGGTCAGGCCCAGGCGGTGGCCGAGCTCCCCCGGAGTGAGACCGCCCATCGCCGACAGGTGCTCGAGGGCCGCCAGCTCGACCTGGTGCACGCCGGCCTGGCGGGCGCGCGCGGCGCGCTGGTACTGGCCCGCGAGCTCCAGCCGGTGCAGCAGATGACGCAGGCGCTCAGCATGAGACATTGGCTCTGTACTCATTGGCCCACCTGCTCCAGGATCCGGCGAGTGACCCCCGAGGAGCGGTTCGCCGCGAACCTCCGACGGCTCCGCAAGGCAGCGGGCCTGTCGCAGGAGCAGCTCGCCGGTCGCACGGGCCTGCACCCGACGGAGATCTCGAGACTCGAGCGCGCGGCGCGCGAACCGCGCCTCGGGACGATCGTCCGGCTGGCGCGTGGACTCGATGTGGGTGTGGAGCGCCTCGTGTCCGGCATTCGCTGACCTCGCCGCTGAGCAGCGCGGACACGAATGGTACACGCATGTTGAGCTATTGGCTCTAGGCTTTCTGGCTACGAAGGCGCGCTCGGACGTCCTCACGCTGTCCCTGCCGGCCGACCTGGTGTCGGGGCTCGTCGATGCCTTGGATCACCTCAGGACCGGCGCTGGAGCGGACCGGCGCGCCGAGCTCGACGACCTCGCGCGGGACCTCGCCGGCTCCGGGCCGCTCGAGGTGACCGCGCGGCGCGCCCTGCTCGGCGAGCTGCTGGCCGTGGCGATCGACGAGGCCGCCGACGAGCTGAGCCGCCAGAGCACGCTGCTGCTGCGCGGCCAGGCGTCCGCGGCCGCGGTGCGGGCCGGGCTGGCACAGGTGAGCGGCCTGCTCGACCTCTTCGAGACGGTCGACACCGGCCGCTAGAGCGGCTCGCGGAAGAAGCTGAGCCGCGCGGTGGTGCCACCGTCGGCGTAGATCGTCTGACCGGTCACGAAGCCGGCCCGGGCCGAGAGCAGGAAGGCCACCAGCGGGGCGACGTCCTCGGGGTGGCCGACGCGCCCGGCCGGGATCAGCCCGCCGTACGCGGCGCCGTCGTAACCGGGTCGCTCGCGGATGCGCGGCACCTCGACAACGCCCGGCGCCACAGCGTTGACCCTCACTCGCATCGGCGCCAGCTCGACCGCGAGGGCGCGCGTCCAGGCGTTCACGGCGCCCTTCGTCGCGGCGTACGCCGCGTGCCCTGGGAACCCGCCGTGCGCGTGGATCGAGCTGATGTTGACGATCGCCGCCGGGCCGGCGAAGTGCGCCAGCGCGCGCTGCGCGCAGTAGAAGTAGCCGCGCACGTTGAGGTCGAAGAGCGCGGCGAACGCGACCGGGTCGGTGTCCTCGAACGCGAGCTCGCGGGTGACGGCCGCGTTGTTCACCAAGCCATCCAGCCCACCCAGCGCCACGGCCGCCTCGTCCACGACGGACCGGCACTGCGCCACCTCGGAGAGGTCGCCGCGCACGGCCACGGCGGCGCCCGCGAGCTCGAGCGTCTGGTCCGGGGCGGTGTGCGCCGAGTGCACCGCCACGGCCGCGCCGCGGCGCGCCAGCTCGACCGCGATGGCCTGGCCGATCCCCACCCCCGCCCCGGTCACGAGGACGCGCCGGCCGTCCAGGTCCGTCACTGCGCCGTCCAGCCGCCGTCGACGCGCAGGCTCGTCCCGGTAACGAGCGCGGAGGCGTCGGAGGCTAGGTACACGACCGCACCGGTCACGTCGTCGACCGTCCCGATCCGTCCCAGCGGGATCTGGCGCTCCACCTCGTCCCGGAAGCGGGCGTCGGCCAGGAAGGGTGCCGTCATCGGCGTCTCGACGAAGGTGGGCGCCACCGCGTTCACGCGCACGCCGTGAGGTGCGAGCTCGACCGCCGCGGCCTTGGTGAGCCCCTCGACGGCGTGCTTGGTGGTGCAGTAGACGCTGCGCCGGGGCGCCCCGACGTGGCCCATCTGCGACGAGATCAGGACGATCGAGCCGGCGCCGGCGCGGACCATCCGGCGGGCCGCGGCCTGCAGGGTGACGAAGGCGGCGCGCACGTTCAGGTCGAGCAGGGCGTCGAGGTGCTCGTCGCGCACCTCCAGCAGCGGCTCCGGCAGGTTGGCGCCGGCCGCCACGACCAGCACGTCGAGCCGCTCCAGCCCGCCGATCAGCTCGCGCACGCGCGCGGAGTCCGTCACGTCGCACACCGCCGGCAGCGCGCCCCGGCCGAGTTCGCCGGCGAGCCGCTCGAGCTCCGAGCGGGACCGGCTGACGGCGACGATCCGTGCACCGGCCTCGGCGAGCGCACGGGCGCAGCCACGCCCGATCCCGCGCCCGGCTCCCGTCACCAGCGCCACCCTGCCGTCGAGGCGGAAGCTCACGCCTCCGTCGCTACCGGCGGACCAGAGCGCTCGAGTCGCATGCGGGCGGTGAGCGCGTGGCCGGGGAACAGCTCGGCCTCGGAGATCGCCGCCGCGGCCGGAGCGATCTGGCGCATGCCCTCCTCGGTCAGCCACTGGTAGGTGAGCGTCTTGAGGAACTTGCCGACCCAGAGCCCGCCCGTGTAGCGCGCGGCGCCGGCCGTGGGCAGCACGTGGTTGGTGCCCACCGCCTTGTCGCCGAAGGCCACCGTCGCCTGCTCGCCGAGGAAGAGCGACCCGTAGTTGCGCAGGCCGTCGAGGTAGGCGTCGAGCTGGTCCTCGTCGGCGTGCACCTCCACGTGCTCGTGGGCGTAGCCGTTGGCGATCTCGATGGCCTCGTCGCGATCGCGGGCCACCACGATCTCGCCGTGGTCCCGCCACGCAGCCGCGGCCACCTCGCGCGTCGGCAGCCACGCCAGCAGGGCCTTCACCTCGGCCAGCACCGCCGCGCCGAGCTCGCTCGAGGTGGTGACCAGGACCGCCGGTGAGGTGGGACCGTGCTCGGCCTGGCCGAGCAGGTCGGCGGCGACCAGCCCGGCATCCGCGGTGGCGTCGGCCAGCACGAGGATCTCGGTGGGCCCGGCGAGCAGGTCGATGCCGACCCTGCCGAACAGCTGCCGCTTGGCCTCGGCGACGTAGGCGTTGCCGGCGCCGACGATCATGTCCACGCGCTCGAGCTCGCCTAGCCCGAACGCCATCGCCGCCAGCGCCTGCACACCTCCCAGGCAGAGGATCTGGTCGGCCCCCGAGGTGGCCATCGCGTACAGCATGGCCGGGTGGATCCCGCGTCCCTCGCGCGGCGGCGCGCTGGCCACGACCCGCTCCACGCCCGCGACCTTCGGCACGACCACGGTCATGAAGGCGGAGGCGAGCATCGGGTAGCGACCGCCGGGCACGTACGCGCCAACCGCGCCGACCGGCACATGGCGATGCCCGAGCCGGACACCGCGGAGCGTCTCGACCTGGAGGTCCGAGAGCGTGGCCAGCTGGCGCTCCGCGAAGTCGCGCACGCGCGCCTGCGCGAAGGCGATGTGCCCCTTGAGCTCCTCCGGCAGCGACTCGCCGGCCGCCTCCGCCTCGTCCCTGCCCACCAGGAAGGACTCGGGCTCCCAGCCGTCGAGAGCCCGGGACAGCTCGCGCACGGCGTCGTCGCCGCGGCGCTCGATGTCGGCGAGCATCTCGCCCACCGCACGCCTGACGTCCTCGTTGGCAGCGGCCGGCGGCGCCGCCGCTCGCTTGAAGTACTCGGCCACGCCTAGGCCGCCCGCGCGGCGTCGACCGGCTTCGGATCGGGCTGCTCGGGCGCCGCGACGAAGCCGAGCTCCTGGGACAGGGCGGCCGCCGCGCCCATCACGGCGTCGCCGATCTCCCCGTAGCGGTCGGCGGGCAGATCAGCCGTGGGCGCGACGACCGCGAGCGCGGCCACGGCCTCGCCGCTGCCGGCGAAGACCGGCGCGCCCAGGCCGCGAGTGTCCGGCTCGTACTCGCGGTCCTCGACGGCGTACCCGCGCGCGACCGTCCGCCCGAGCTCGCGGCGCAGCGACTCCGGGCCGGTTGTCGTGCGGTCGGTGAACGCCTCGAGCGACTCGCCCAGCACGGCGTCACGCCAGCTCTCGCGCCAGGCGAGGAGGGCCTTGCCGGCGGCCGTGCAGTGGCAGGGCACCAGCTCGCGCAGATGGGGCCGGCAGCCCGAGCCGACGTCACCGGCGTCGTGCACGAGGCAGAGCGCCGACAGGTAGCTGGGCACGCACAGGTGACAGCCCTTGCCGAGCTCCTCGCGCAGCGCCGCCACGTGCGGGACGGCGGTCTGGGTCAGCTCGGCCCGCTCCACGACCTGCCCGGCGAGCGCCACCACGCGCATCGTGGGCCGGTAGCGCCGGCGGCGGTCGTCGCTGAGCACGACGTAGCCCTCGGACTCGAGGCGCTTGAGCACGCGGCGGGCCGTGCGCACGTGCACGCCGAGCGCGTCTGCCAGCTCGGGCGCCGACCGCGGCGCCACCGCCAGCAGCTCCATCGCGCGCAGCGTGCGCGTGACGTGCCAGGCCTCAGGCGCCGACACCCGAACCCTCCCGCACGGGGGCGCGCAGGCCGGCCACCGTCTCGTCGACGGCGCGGGCGTAGATGCGCACGTCGGCGGAGCAGACCAGCAGCGTGGAGACCGTCCCCGCCAGCTCGCGCAGCAGCTGGGGGTCGTCCGGCCCCGCGATGCCCGACGCGATCCCGTGCTCCTCCGCCGCCGCCTGGACCTGGGCGATCGCGTCGCGGACGGCCGACGAGGTGGGCTCGGGCGTGCCGTCGAGGGCCAGCCCGAGGTCGGCACAGCCGACCACCAGGGCGTCGATGCCCTCCACCGCCGCTATCTCCCCGGCGGCCTGGACGCCGGCGGCGCTCTCGACCTGGGCGAGGCAGAGCGGGTCGCGGGTGGATGCCATGCGCCCGTAGCCGGTCGCCCTGCGAGCGGCGAACCCGCGCGAGCCGCGCGGCGGGTGGCGCAGCGCGTCGACGAGCCGACGCGCCTGCACCGCCGATTCCAAGCGCGGCGCGACCACGCCGTCCACGCCGGCGTCCAGGATCGCCGGCACCCGGGACCAGTCGCAGCTCGCGAGCCGGACGAAGGCCGCGCAGCCGGCCGCGCGGGCCGCGACGGCCAGCGGCTGCACGTCGGCGGTGTCGAGCGCCCCGTGCTCGAGGTCGATCCAGACGAAGTCGACCGTTTCCGCGACCAGCTCGGCCAGGGCGACCGAAGGGACCGTGAGGACCGTGCCCGCCAGCGTCTCGCGGCCGAGCAGGCGATCTGCGAATCGGATTGGGCTCTGAGGGTCCAAGAGTGCGAGTCATACGATGACTTCCCTCACGGGCCCCGAGGGAGCTTCGTTCGGTCCGAGGCTGCTAGTGGGACAAGTTCATCCCGCCACGGTTGCGCCCCCGTCGAGCTCGGTGGCCGCGGTGCGCTCGTGGAGGTAGCCCTCGACCGTCAGCAGGTGCTCGCGCATGGCGAGGCGGGCGGCGGCCGAGTCGCCACCGGTGATCGCCTCGAGGATGCGGCCGTGCTCGGGCAGGCCGCGCTCGAAGCGGGTCTGGGGCCGGGCCAGGGCGGCGAACGTGGCGGTGAGCGCGCGATGGATCGGCTCGGCCATGCGGGCCAGCGGGCGGTTGCCGGCCGCCCGGATGATCGCCCGGTGGAAGTCGATGTCGGCCTGCTCGTAGAGCGGCTCCGCGGCCGGGTTCGTACGGGCCCGCTCCGCCGCCGTCCGCATCGAGTCGAACGCGGCCGTGAGCCGCTGGACCGCCACGGGCGTGGCCCGCTCCGCGGCAAGGCCGGCGGCCTCGACCTCGAGCAGGCGCCGGGCTTCGAGGTATTCCGTCAGGACGTGGGTCGCGCGGTTGCTGCTCACCAACGCGGTCAGCACGTCGGGGTCGAAGACGTCCCAGTCCTGTTCGGGCGTGACGATCGCCCGGCGGCCGTGGCGCACCGACACCACACCGCGCTCCGCGAGTGCGCGCTGGCACTCCCGGATGACCCCCGTGCTGACCTCGAACTGAGCGGCCAGCCCCGTCAAGGTGGGTAGCCGCTCACCCTCCGCGAACGTGCCGCCGGTGATGTCGCCGAGCAGCACGAGCATCACCTCGCGGTGGAGGGAAGACATGCGATGAGTTAACCAGTGGCGCGCGCGGCCGGTCAAGCTTGGAGCCCGTCGCGCCCGGTTTGAGATTCGCCTTAAGAACGTGAGCTACGTTGGCTGCATGGATCGCCGCACCACGACGCTGCTGGGGATGGCAGCCGGCTGCGCCGGACTGTTCGCTGTCGTGGTCT
>JAXDIH010000112.1:0-3148 GCA_034664105.1 Thermoleophilaceae bacterium | reverse complement strand
CCGGACGCGATCGCCCACCCCTGGAAGTGGGCCGTGATCCACGGCGGGTTCGTGGCGGCGGCGGGGGTGGCGAGCGTGGCCGCCTGGCGGCTGAACGAGACGGTCAGGGCCCAGGCGCAGGAGTCCTTCCGCCGCGCCAGCGAGAGCGAGGAACGCTTCAAGGGCGCATTCGAGGGCGCGCCGATCGGCATGGTCCTGTTCACGTTCGATGCCGAGGACCGCAGGGAGGTCACTCAGGTCAACCGCGCGATGTGCGAGCTCACGGGGCGCTCGGAGGATTACCTCACCGACACCGGGCTGCACGAGGTCATCCACAGCCAAGACATGCCGATTGCCACGGGGGCGCTCGAGCGAATGGCTCGCGGCGAAGAGGAGCATCCGCAGTTCGAGATCCGCTTCATCCACGCCGACGGTCACACCGTGTGGGTGTCGATGAGCCTGTCGCTGCTGCACGCGGAGTCGGGGGAGCCCGGCTACGCGATCGCCCAGGTCCAGGACATCACCGAGAGGAAGCTGGCCTCCGAGGAGCTCGCCTACCAGGCGCTCCACGACCCGCTGACCGGCCTGGACAACCGGCGCAGCCTGCTCGCCGACCTCCAAGAGCGCATCGATGGCGCGAGCGTCGAGCGGCCGCTGATGCTCCAGCTCTTCGACCTCGACGGGTTCAAGACCTACAACGACACCTTCGGCCACCCGGCCGGGGACGCGCTCCTGATGCGGATGGCACAGCGCCTCAAGGCCGAGCTGGCCCACCTGGCGTCGGCCTATCGCATGGGTGGCGACGAGTTCTGCGTGCTGAGCCTGCCCTCGTGCCGCGACCACGAGGCCATCGCGGCGATCGCGGCAGACGCGCTGACCGAGCACGGCGAGGGCTTCGAGGTGACCGCCTCTTACGGGTCGGTGATCCTGCCCTTGGAGGCCAGGACGGCGACCGAGGCGCTGCGCGAGGCGGACCGCCGGATGTACGCGCGCAAGAGCTCCAACAGCCGCAGCTCGGCCGGCCGCCAGAGCGCCGACGTGCTGCTCCGGATCCTCTCCGAGCGCAACCACGAGCTGGGCATCCACCTCGACGAGGTGACCACGCTGGCCGAGGCGGTGGCCGATCGCATGGGCCTGCCCGAGGTGGAGCGCGCCGCGCTGCTGCAGGCGGCGTCGCTGCACGACGTGGGCAAGGCCGCCATCCCAGACGAGATCCTCCACAAGCCCGGTCCGCTCGACGCCGAGGAATGGGCCTTCATGCGCCGGCACACGCTGATCGGCGCGCGGATCCTGTCGGCGGCACCCGCCCTCGCCACCGCCGCGAAACTGGTTCGCTCCAGCCACGAGCGCTTCGACGGCAACGGCTATCCCGACGAGCTCGCCGGCGCCGAGATCCCGCTCGGGTCACGCATCATCGCCGTCTGCGACGCGTACGACGCGATGGTCTCCCACCGCCCCTACCGCGAGCCCGTACAGGTGGCCGCGGCCCTGGCCGAGCTGCGCCGCTGCGCCGGCCACCAGTTCGACCCCGAGGTGGTCGAGGTCTTCAGCCAGGCCGTGCGCGACGCCGAGAGCCGCGCCGTCGGCGCCGCCTGATCAGCACTTCGGCTGCCAGAACGCGACCTCGCCGGCGCCGGGAGCCGCGACGACGCTGCGCCACCCCGCCGGGCCCTCGCGCGGCGCCAGCAGCACCGACGCGCCGAGCGCCCGGGCGCGCTCCGTGGCGGCGGCGATGCGCTCCACCTCGACGTAGGGCAGCCACAGCGGATGGGCCGACCGGCACTCGACGATGCCGCCGCCGAGCCCGCCGCGGCCCAGGTCGAGGGCGAGATACGAGCCATGCGGATCGAAGATCCGCTCCGGGCTCCAGCCGCACGCCTGCGCGTAGAAGCCGAGTGCGCTGGCCAGGTCGCCGGTGTGCAGCTCGAGGTGCACGACGGGTTTGGTTCCCTCTGGCTTCATCCCCTACCCTCTGAGACCGCCGCCGAGCCCCGAACTAATCGCCGCATGGCCAACCCCAGCACCAGCTCAACGCAGGAGCCGCAGCTGCTCGAGGCAGCGCGCGGCGGCGACGAGCAGGCCTTCGGGCGCCTGGTAGCCCCCTACCGCTCCGAGCTGCAGGCGCATTGCTACCGGATGCTCGGCTCTGTCCACGACGCGGAGGACGGGCTCCAGGACGCACTGCTGCGGGCCTGGCGCGGGCTGGCTCGGTTCGAGGGCCGCAGCTCATTGCGCTCGTGGCTCTACACGATCGCCACCAACAGCTGCCTGAACATGATCGAGCGGCGCCCCAAGCGGGTGCTGCCGATCGACTACGGCCCCGCCATGGACCCCCACGACGGCCTTGGGCTGCCGCCGATCGAGTCGGTCTGGGTGGAGCCGTTCCCGGACGAGGGCCTGGGGCTCGAGGACGGCTATGCCGCGCCGGACGCGCGCTACGAGCTGCGCGAGAGCGTCGAGCTGGCCTTCGTCGCGGCGCTCCAGCACCTGCCCGCCAACCAGCGCGCGGTGCTGATCCTCCGCGAGGTGCTCGGCTTCTCGGCCAGCGAGGTGGCGGAGTCGCTCGACACCTCTGTCGCGTCCGTGAACAGCGCGCTCCAGCGCGCCCGCAAGACCGTCGACGAGCGGCTGCCCGAGCAGAGCCAGCAGGCGACCCTGCGCTCGCTCGACGACCAGCAGCTGCGCGACGTCGTAGAGGGCTACATGGATGCGATGTCGCGCGGCGACATCGAGGCGGTCGTGAGCATGCTCGCCGAGGAGGCCTCCTGGTCGATGCCGCCGCTGCCGGCCTGGTTCACCGGCACGGACGAGCTGCGCGAGTTCATGAAGAGGGGACCGCTGTCCGGAGACTGGCGCTGGACTCAACGCCCGACGCGCGCGAACGGGCAGCTCGCGGTGGCGAGCTACGCCTGGTACGAGCCCGACCAGGCCCCCCGCCTGTTCTCGATCGACGTGCTCACGCTCGAGGGCCCTCGCATCAAGGCGATCACCTCGTTCATAACCCGCTCCACACTGAGCCGCGACGAGCTCTTCTATCAGCGTTACCCCGAGCAGCCGCACGACGAGTCGAACGTCAGCGTCGACCCCAAGCGCTTCGGCCTGCCCGAGCTGCTCGACTGAGCGATCAGTTTCGGCGGGCGGGCGGGTCTCTACTCACATGTTCACCAAC
>JAXDIH010000073.1:0-5738 GCA_034664105.1 Thermoleophilaceae bacterium | reverse complement strand
AGGACTCCTGCGCCTGGGCCCTGACCGTCTCGTTCAGCCGCCAGGCGGCCACGCTCGCCACCCCCGCCGCCGCCACGAACCCGCCGTGGATCACGGCCCACTTCCAGGGGTGGGCGATCGCGTCCGGATGGTTGTAGACCCCGCCGGGGTCGAGCGCCCCCATCGCGCCGTGATGGACCACCACGTAGGCCACCGCCACGAGAAACGGCATCCAGTCCTCGTAGAGGGCGAGCACCATGATCGTCACGAAAAAGAGGAAGTGGGCCTCGATCGCCCCGTGCCAGGTGTGCACGAGCAGCGCGCATGCGGTGATCAGGCCAAGCGACACGAGCACGGACGCCGCCCGCCGTCGGTCCTGGATCAGCAGCGCGATCAGGCCGATAGGGACCAGCGCCGCGGGGTGGAGCAGGCTGTGCAGCCAGCTATAGCCCTCCGCGAGGCTGAAGATCAAGAGCCCGACGGCCTCGCCGAACAGCACGCCGACCATGGCGTGGTGGCGGTGCCGCCAGGCGGTGTCCGGCAGGGTGCGGCCCTCGGGCAGGAGCAGCCGCAGGCGCGCCACCGCGCCCTGGCCGTTCCCCGATTGCACCCGAGTGGCTACGGTAGGCAAGTTCATTACCTCTCAGCGACCCATCGGCACGCCCAGTTGTGGGCTTGAGCGCTAACGCACGAGTGTCACGCTGGGGCTAGCCGCCGTCGGGGAACCCCGCGGTTTGCAGCCAGAACAGGTCGCGCGCCGCGAAGGCGGTGTCGGCGAAGTCGGAGAACAGTCCGTCCACGCCGGCCTCGTAGAAGCGCAGGTACTCGTTGATCGGGTTGCCGCCGTAGTCGTAGGCCAGCCGCTTCTGCTCGTTGCGGAACGTGTAGGGGTGCACGAGCAGCCCGCGCGCGTGCGCGCGCGAGACGAGGCCGGTTGCCGGGAGGACCTTGCGATCGCCCTCGTTCACGAGGCCGTCGCCGTTCTCGTCTCCCACCGTGCCGTCGCCGTTGATGTCGACCGCCGCGGTGCTGATGACGTACGGCTTCCACGGGCCGATGCCGTCCGCGTAGCCGGCCACCTCGTCGAGGCCGGCGTTCGTGGTCAGGTCGCCGAACGTCCCCGGACGACCCGTCGCGGTCCAGTCGTAGGGCCGGTCGAACGGAGCGGTGTAGTCGAGCGAGCCGTCGGGCTTCACGTCGTTGGCGTCGATCAGCTGGACCAGCCGCACCGGGGTCACCTTGTTCAGCCGCTTGAGGTTCGACGTCTCGAAGCTCTGGATGAACACGGGCGAGCGACGGTGGTTGAGCCCGGCGCGGTCGAGCGTCTTGACGAGCGTCCGCTCCAGCGGCAGCCCGATGCTCCGGTGGTAGGTCGGGTGCTTGGTCTCGGGGTAGATGCCGATCGTGCGGTGGTAACGCTTCGAGTAGCGCTTGGCGAGGGCGATCACCTCGTCGAACGTCGGGATGCGGAACTTGCCGTTGAACTGAGCGGGCCGCTCGGGGAGCGGCTGCACCGCGCGCAGCGTGCGGATCTCCGCGAGCGTGAAGTCGGACGCGAACCAGCCCTCCTCGGTCGCGCCGTCGATCACGGCCGTGCGCTTGCGGTTCGCGAACTCCGGGTGCTGGGCCACGTCCGTCGTGGCGGAGATGTTCGGCTCGTGGCGGGCGATCAGGTACCCGTCCTTGGTGGAGACGAGGTCCGGCTCGATGAAGTCGGCGCCGAGCTTGATCGCGAGCGCGTAGCCCGGGAGCGTGTGATCGGGCAGGTACCCGGCGGTGCCGCGGTGGCCGATGATCAGCGGATGCGGCTGGTCTGAACCGTGGGCGCCCGCCGCGGCGGGGGCGAGGGTGACGGCGAGCGCCGTCAGCACGAACGCGATCAGGGCCCTTCGCAATGCCATGGGTCTCCTCCAGGGATCGAGTGGCTCGAACGATCATCGCTTCTCCGAGCACTCGTGTGAAGGGTTTGTCACCAGCGGGTAGCTTGCTCCCTATGAGCCGCGTCTACGCGAGCCTGCCGCTGACCGGCCCGCAGGGCCCTGCCGGCCGCGAGCTGGTGCGCGGAGCGGAGCTGGCGCTGGAGCGGCTCCGCGAGCCGCCCGCCGAGCTGGTGGTGCTCGACTCGTTCGAGCAGGGGGCCGCGGCGAACGCCCGCAGCGCGGCACAGGACGGCCGGGCACTGGCGTACATCGGCGACTTCGGTTCCTCCGACGTGCTGCAGAGCGCACCCCTGCTCGGCGAGGCGGGACTCCTGGCGGTGGCGCCGGTGGCCACCTTCGCCGGGTTGAGCGGGCCGACGCTGGTGCGCCTGATGCCGCACGACGGCGTGGGCGCTCGCGCGATCGCGGACTGGCTGGCGGAGGCGGGTGTGGGGGAGGTGCTCGTCCTGCACGATCACGACGAGGGCTACGGCGTGCCGGTGGGTCGCATGTGCGTCGACGCCGCGCGCGAGCGAGGGCTGGCGGTGCGCTCGCGTCCGGTCTGGGATCACGACGAGCCACCCGCGGCCGACCTGGGCGACGCGCAGGCGGTGCTGTACGTCGGCGTGGCCGGCTCGGGCGCCGCGGCGATGTGGAGCGACCTGCACGAACTGCGGCCGGAGCTATGGCTGCTCGGCACCGAGGGCGTCGCCCAGGAGTGGCTGGCGCGCGAGCTCGACCCGGCGGCCGCCGAGCGCACACGCCTGTTCCTGGCCGAGCGGGCCCCGTACGGGTTCTACGGCTTCGAGGCGATGTCGCTGGTCCTCGACTCGATCGAGCAGGCGGGGAACGACCGCCAGGCGGTGGTGCGGGCCGCGCGCGGCACCCGCGACCGCGACTCGATCCTGGGCCGCTACTCGATCGACGCGGACGGGCACACGACGACGACGGCCTACGGCCGCTTCGCCGTCGCGGGCGGCGAGCTGGTCTGGGACGCCGGTTAGCATCCAGGCGCTGTGCAGCCTCACTTCGAAGTCACGGATGACCCGGCCGGCGCGGCGGCGAGCCTGCTCGCCGAGGTGAGCGGGCACCTCTGCATCACCGGCGGCTCCACGCCGCGAGCGGCCTACGAGCGGGTGGCCGAGCTGCGCCGGGACTGGTCGGGCGTCGGCGTGTGGTTCACCGACGAGCGCTGCGTGCCGCCCGATCACGAGCACTCCAACTTCGGCATGGCCAGGGCCGCGCTGCTCGACCGCGTCGAGGGCGCGACCGTGCACCGGATGAAGGGCGAGCTGGGACCGCAGGAGGGCGCGGCGGACTACGAGCGCGAGTACGAGGCCGCCGGCGAGCCGGCGTTCGACCTGATCCTGCTCGGGCTCGGCCCCGACGCGCACATCTGCTCGCTGTTCCCGGGCGACGACGCGCTGTTCGAGCGCGAGCGCCCCGTGGTCGGCGTCGAGACGCCCGGCATGGCGCCGCTGGTGTCCCGCATCACCCTTACGCTCCCGGTGGTGAACGCCTCTCGACGAATCGTGTTCCTAGTGACCGGCGAGGACAAGGCCGACGCGGTGGCGCGCGCCTTCGCCGGGTCGCCTGACCCGTCGGCGCCGGCGTCGCTGGTCGACGGCGAGGCAACGGTGCTGCTGGACCAGGCCGCCGCGAGCCGCCTGTGAGCGAGTGGGCGCCGAGCGGCGCCGGCGCCAGCCCGTTCCCCCCAATCGCCGAGTACGGCTTCCTCTCCGACTGTGAGACGTGCGCGCTGGTGGCGCCGAACTCGAACATCGAGTGGCTGTGCCTGCCGCGCTTCGACTCCCCAAGCGTGTTCGGGTCGGTGCTCGACCGCGACGCCGGCACGTTCCGGCTCGCGCCCGCGGACATCGAGGTGCCGGCGGCGCGCCGCTACCTGCCGGGCACGAACGTGCTGGAGACGAGCTGGGGCACGAACAGCGGGTGGGTCATCGTGCGCGACGTGCTGCTGATCGGGCCGTGGCACCACGAGCACGAGCGCTCGAACACCCACCGCCGGGCGCCCACGGACTACGACGCCGACCACGTGCTGGTGCGACTGGTCCGCTGCGTGAACGGCGAGGCGCAGGTCACCCTCGACTGCGAGCCGCGCTTCGACTACGGGCGCCAGCCGGGCACCTGGGAGTACACGGGCAACAGCTACCACGAGGCGGTCTGCAGGACCGAGGGCCTGGACTATGAGCTGACGCTCACGTCCGACATGAACATGGGCTTCGAGGGACCGCGGGTGACGGGGCGCACGCTGATGAAGGAGGGCGACACGCTCTTCGTGGCGCTGTCCTGGTCGGAGCACCCGGCGCCGAGCACCTACGAGGAGGCGTACGACCGCCTGGTCTGGACGGCCCACCACTGGCAGCACTGGCTGGACCACGGGATCTTCCCGGACCACCCGTGGCGCACCGCGCTGCAGCGGTCGGCGCTGACCCTGAAGGGACTCTCGTACGCGCCGACCGGAGCGCTGGTGGCGGCGGCCACGACGTCGCTGCCGGAGTCGCCAGGCGGCGAGCGCAACTGGGACTACCGCTACACGTGGATCCGCGACGCCACGTTCATGCTCTGGGGGCTGTACACGCTCGGGTTCGACTGGGAGGCGAACGACTTCTTCTTCTTCATCGCCGACGTCGCCGAGTCGGAGCAGAACACGCTCCAGATCATGTACGGGATCGACGGCGAGGACACGCTGGAGGAGTCGACGCTGGACCACCTCTCGGGGTACGAGGGCGCGCGGCCGGTGCGGATCGGGAACGGCGCCTACAAGCAGGACCAGCACGACGTGTGGGGCGCTCTGTTGGACTCGGTGTACCTGCACACGAAGTCGCGCGACCACCTGCCCGAGCGGATCTGGCCGATCCTGAAGCGCCAGGTGGAGACGGCGCTGGAGAACTGGAGAGAGCCGGATCGTGGGATCTGGGAGATCCGCGGGGAGCCGCAGCACTTCACGTCGTCGAAGCTGATGTGCTGGGTGGCGGCGGACCGGGGCGCCCGCCTGGCCGAGCTGCGGGAAGAGCTGCAGTTCGCGGCGCGCTGGCAATCGGCGGCCGACGAGATCAAGAACGACATCCTGGAGAACGCGCTGGACGAGCGCGGGGTGTTCTGCCAGCACTACGACACGGATGCGCTGGATGCGTCGGTGCTGCTGATGGTGATGAACCGGTTCCTGCCGACGGACGACGAGCGCCTCCGGCGCACGGTGCTGGCGATCGCGGACGAGCTGACGCAGGACGGGCTGGTGCTGCGCTACCGGGTGAACGAGACCGACGATGGGTTGTCGGGCGAAGAGGGCACGTTCACGATCTGCTCCTTCTGGCTGGTGTCGGCGCTGGTGGAGATCGGCGAGGTGGAACGCGGCCGAGCCCTGTGCGAGAAGCTGCTCTCGTACGCGTCGCCGCTAGGTCTGTACGCGGAAGAGATCGACCCGCGGACCGGACGCCACATGGGGAACTTCCCGCAGGCATTCACGCACCTGGCGCTGATCAACGCCGTGATGCACGTGATTCGCGCGGACCAGGGGCTTGAGCTTGGGATGCTGCCGCTGGGGCGCGAGTTGACGCGGCAGCGGTCTTCGCAGACCTAGGGACGAGGTTGGATGAATCGCGAGCGTGCTGTCCTCCTGGGACTTTGGGGGTTCGCCGTCCTTGCCTGCATCCTGGGCTTGGCAGCGGCTCCGGGAACCCACGAAGGCCTGGCGGGACGGGCAGTGGACGTCGTTCACGTAGCCGGAACCACGGCTCTCGCCATCACGCTCGTCCTCGGCCCCGGCATCGTCCTACGCGCTCCCCACGGCCCCCGTCGCCTGGAGCTGGGATTTCTGCC
>JAXDIH010000049.1:0-6277 GCA_034664105.1 Thermoleophilaceae bacterium | reverse complement strand
AGCCCACGGAGGTGCGGACCGCTCACACCGCCGACCTCGACGTCGCGACGCTCATGGCCGCTCGGTCACTGCTGGAGGCGGTGTTCGACGAGCGCTGGACCGAGCACGACTGGGAGCACGCGCTGGGGGGAGTACACGCGCTCGTGTGGGAGCGAGGCGAGCTCGTGGGACACGCGTCGGTGGTCCAGCGCCGGCTCATCCACGGCAGGCGGGCGCTGCGGGCGGGCTTCGTCGAGGGGGTCGCCGTGCGCGGCGACCGGCAGGGGCGCGGGTACGGCGCGGCCATGATGGCGGAGCTCGAACGGGTGGTGCGCGCCGCGTATGACCTGGGAGCCCTGAGCGCCACGGACGAGGCGGCGGGCTTCTACGCGGCGCGGGGCTGGCAGGCGTGGCAAGGGCCGACGTTCGCGCTGACGCCGGGCGGCGTGGTGCGCACCGCGGAGGAAGACGGAGCGGTGCAGGTGTTCCAGGCAGCGCACCCCCTGGACCTGACGGGCGAGCTGACGTGCGACTGGCGCGACGGCGACGTCTGGTGAGGAACCCCGCGGACTAGGCGGCCTCGGCCAGCTCGGTTGCGCAGAAGCCGAGCGCGTGGACTCCGGCACGGGCCGTCGGAGCGCCTCCGACCACGACTGCGAGCCCGCGATTGCGCCGCGGGCTTCGCTTTCGCTTGTATCGCGGACCGATACATGGCACGAACATACGCTCGTGCCAGCGCCGGACCGAAAGGCTGGGGAGGGAGGACTTGAACCCGCCTCCTGGGCATCCAAAGTGCCCCGTGCTCGCCAGTTACACCACTCCCCAGTGCTCGCCTGAGGATAGGTCCTCGCGGCTACGGCTGTACCCTCGTCCCCCCATGACCGAGCCCTTCACGGTCCTCATCATGGCCGCCGGCCAGGGCACGCGGATGCGGTCCGACGTTCCCAAGGTGCTCCACCGGATCTGCGGCAAGCCCATGATCGAGTGGGTCGTCGATGCCGCCCGCGAGGCGGGCGCTGCTCGCGTGGTCTGCGTCGTACGTCCCGATGGCGGCGTCGCGGAGGGCTTGCCAGAGGGCGTCGAGGTCGTCGAGCAGCAGGGTGGAGAGGGCACCGGCGCCGCGGTGCTCGCCGCCCGTGACGCCGTCGAGCCCGGCCCGTTCATGGTGCTCTCCGGCGACCACCCGCTCGTCACGGCCGACCAGATCTCCGAGCTGCTGACCCACCACCGCGACGCCGGCGCCGCGGCCACGCTCCTCACCACCGAGCTCCAGGACCCCGCCGGCTACGGGCGCATCGTCCGCGACGACCAGGGTGAGGTCGATCGCATCGTCGAGACCAAGCACGCCGAGGAGGTCGATCCCGAGGCGCTCGCCATCCGCGAGATCAACCTCGGCACCTACGTCTTCGAGGCGCCGCTCCTGTTCGACGGCCTCGAGCGCGTGACCAACCAGAACGGCGAGCGCTTCCTCACCGGCGCCTTCCCCGTCCTCAAGGCCGAGGGCGCCCGCATCGTCACCTGCAAGACCGACGACCTCGACATCTCCCACGGCGTGAACGACCGCGCCGGCCTGATGGAGGCCGAGGAGCTCGCGCAGCGGCGCATCCTGGAAGATCATGCCCGCGCAGGAGTGACCTTCCTGCACCCGGGCAGTACGAGGGTGGAGGCCGGTGTGCAGATCGGAGTGGACACGGAGGTCGGTCCAGGGGTGAGCCTGCTCGGTGACACGAGCGTCGGCGGCGGCTGCACGATCGGTCCGCACACCACCGCCCGCGACTCGCGCATCGGCGACGGTGCCAGCGTGGTCCACTCGTTCCTCGTGGAGGCCGAGGTCCACGACCAGGCCAACATCGGCCCGTTCACCTACCTGCGCCCCGGCACGGTCGTGCGCGAGCGGGCCAAGGTCGGCGCGTTCGTCGAGGTCAAGAACTCGGACATCGGCGCGGGCGCCAAGGTGCCGCATCTCTCGTACATCGGCGACGCCGACGTGGGCGAGGGCACCAACCTCGGCGCCAGCACGATCACAGCCAACTACGACGGCCGCCGCAAGCACCGCACCAAGATCGGAAAGAGCGTGAAGACCGGGGTCCACACCTCGCTCGTGGCTCCCGTGGACGTCGGGGATCGGGCGTACACTGGTGCCGGCTCGACGATCACCGAGGACGTGCCGGAGGGCGCGCTCGGGGTCGCCAGGCCAAAGCAGGAGAACATCGAGGGTTACTCCGACCGCGTCGAGGAGGATTCGCAGTGAGCACGGCTCTCGAGACGGAGGCAGCGGTGGCGTCGGCGACCAGCATCACGGCGGGCTACGAGAAGCGCCTGATGGTCACGGCGGGCAGGTCCAGCCTCGAGCTCGGGGGCAAGATCGCCGACCGGCTCGGCGTCGAGCTGACCGACGCGGGCCTGAAGACGTTCGCCGACGGCGAGGTCTACTGCCGCTACGCGGAGTCGATCCGCGGCGCCGACCTGTTCGTCGTGCAGTCCGTCTGCGGCTCGCAGCGCGAGGGCCTCACCGTCAACGACGCGCTCTGGGAGCTGCTGCTGATGGTGCACGCCGCCAAGCACGCGTCGGCGCACCGGATCGTCGCGGTCACTCCCTGGTATGGCTACTCGCGCCAGGACAAGAAGTCCGCCCCGCGCGAGCCCATCTCCGCCCGCCTGGTGGCTGACGTGCTCGAGACCGCCGGCATCGACCGGCTCGTGGCGATGGACCTCCACGCCGGCCAGCTGCAGGGCTTCTTCTCGAAGCCGGTCGATCACATGACCGCCATGCCGATCCTCACCCAGTTCGTCCAGGACCGGCTCGCCAACCGCGACCTCGTGATCATCGCCCCGGACGCCGGTCGCGTGAAGCTGGTCCGCAAGTTCGCGCAGAAGGTCGGCGCTCCCTACGCGCTCATGGAGAAGGAGCGCCCGGCGCAGCAGGTGGCGGAGATCGGCTACGTGATCGGCGACGTCAAGGACAAGACCGCGGTGATCGTCGACGACATCATCGCCACCGGTGGCACCCTCAACGCCGCCGCTCAGACGGTGCTCGACGAGGGCGCCAACGAGGTGTTCGCGGTGGCCACGCACGGGCTGTTCTCGGGGAACGCGTTCAAGATCCTCGACGAGGGCCCGCTGTCCGGCATCGTCGTGACCGACACGATCCCCCTCAACGAGGGCGCGCCCGACCTGATCACCCAGCTCACCTGCGCCGACGTGCTCGAGGACTCGATCCGGCGCATCTTCACCGACGACTCGGTCTCCGAGATCTTCGCCGGCGAGAACCAGCTGTTCTAGCCCCGGCCGTACATCCGTCGACTTGGACGATGCGCGCTGCTCCGCTCTCGTACGTCCGCCGACGAGTCGGTCGATGACGCTCGCCTCCAGGCTCACGTCCGCCGCGCTCGCGGCCCTCGTGACCGCTGCCCTGCTCCCCGGCCCTGCCGCGGCGGCGTGCAAGCCCAAGAACAACCTCGAGGCGATCATCGACGACTCCAGCTCGATGTCGATCAGCGATCCGACCGACCTCCGGATCCGCGCCATGGAGCTCCTCATGGACACCCAGGGCAACGAGAAGCGCACGCTGGGCGCCGTGGAGTTCGGCAGCGACGCCAAGGCGCTTTTCGGCCCCGCCCCGATCGCGCCGAACGCGGCGGCCTTCAAGGCGGCGATGGCGGCTGCCCTGATCGAGGACGGTATCTCCACCGACTACAACGACGCCTTCGCCGCCGCGGGTGCCCACAACCCCAAGGCGACGGCTCGCATCTTCCTCACCGACGGCGAGCACACCGCCGCCGCGCCCTATGCCAACGGTCACGCCGGCGGGCCGCCCGTGTTCGTCGTGGGCCTGGGGGTCGGCTTTCCGGACAGCCCCGGCGACCAGGTGCTCCAGCGGATCGCCAGCGAGACGCACGGCCTCTACCGGCGCGCCGACGACGCCGGCGAGATGCAGGCCGCGATGTTCGACCTCAACAGCGCGATCGCCTGCCAGGCGCCGCCGAAGCGCTTCAACGACGCATTCAAGAAGGTCGGCCAGTCCGAGACCCACACGGTCACGATCCCGAAGCGCATCAGCACCGCGCAGTTCGCGCTCACGTGGGAGAACAGCGCCGACGCCTTCACGATCGGCGGCTTCCGCGTGATCCGGCGCGGCAAGGTCGTCGCGCGCTCCGCGAAGGTGCGCAAGCTCAAGGACAGCCGACGGCGCGGGTCTACGTACACCGCGGTCCGCGTGAGCGGCCTGGTGGCCGGCACGCTGCGCTTCACGGTGAAGGCCACGCGGCTGTCGAAGCCGCGCAAGGGCGCGAGTCTCACCACCCAGTTCACGCGCAAGCGCTGAGATCAGCCGGGGCGCGGACTCAGGTCGCGCGCGCCGCGAACTTCCGCACGCGCTTCTCGCCGCGCGATTCGAAGTACGCCCACTCCTGCTCGCCCAGCGGCGTGGCGGGGGGATCGGCGAACCACCACTCGCGGCCGATGCGGTTCCAGTTGCGGGTCGCCTCCAGCTGCCCCAGCACGGCCAGCACGCCCGACTCCATGCGCCGTCCCATCAGCTCGTTGGCTGGCAGGTTCTCGCGGCGCATCAGCCGGTAGAACTCGGAGCGCGGGTCGGACACGGCGGCGATCGCGTCCATGACCCGGCGCGAGTCGACCGTGACCTCGCGGTCCTCCATGTACCAGCCGCCAACCACCTTCACGTGCTCCATCAGCTGCTCGGCGTCGACCTTCTGGGGGTTGTTGAGGAAGCCCAGGTCGTGGAGCGCGACCCGCAACCGCTCGGGGTCCCCGTCGAAGATCGCCTCGAGCGCGGTGATCTCCAGCTCGATCTGGTCCTTGTCGAGGTGCTTGGTCATGCCGAAGTCGAGGAACGCCACCTTGCCGTCTGGCATCAGCAGGTAGTTGCCGGGGTGGGCGTCCGCGTTGAAGTGCTGCAAGTGGAAGATCGACCCGAAGCAGAAGCGGAAGACGATCTCGCCGAAGCGGTCGCGCTCGGCCTGCGGTAGCTGCTTGACCTCCTCGAAGCCCACGCCGTCCACCCATTCGCTCACCAGCACGCGCTCAGTCGAGAGCCGGGTCACCACGTCGGGCACGTGGATGAACGGGTGGTCGCGGTAGCCGCGCGCGAACGAGCGCTGGCTCTGCGCCTCCAGCTCGTAGTCCAGCTCCTCCATCACCCGCTCCTTGAGCTCGTCGGCCGCGGCCTTCGCGTCGAGCCCCGGGGCGAGCGCCTTGGCCATGCGCAGGATCAGGCCGGCGTTCTGCATGTCGGCGGCGATCGCGTCGGCCACGCCCGGGTACTGGATCTTCACCGCCACCGCGCGCCCGTCGGGCAGCACGGCGCGGTGCACCTGACCGATCGAGGCCGCCGCGGCCGCGTCATGCTCGATGTGCTCGAACAGCTCCTCGCACGGCTCCTCCCACTCCTCGTCCAGCACCTTGCGCACCTGCTTCCAGGGCATCGTGGGCGCCTGCGTGCGCAGCTGCGCCAGCTGGTCCTGATAGAGGTCGCGGTACTCGGGTGGGAGGAACTCGGTGTCGATGAAAGAGGCGAGCTGGCCGATCTTCATCGCCGCGCCCTTCATGCGACCGAGCGTGGCGACCATGCGCTCGGCCGCCTCCAGGTGGCGGCGCTCCAGCGCGTCGGCGGCGTCCTCGGGCGAGCGCGTCAGGTTGGCGGCACGCGTCCCGGCGTAGCGGGCGCCCTGGGTGCCGACCACCGAGCCGACCTGGGCGGTGCGCCGGATTCTGCCCTTGGGAATGGAGCTGTCGTCGCCGCGAGCCACGCGACTTCGAGGATACGGCGGCCGCTAGACTCGTCCGCCGATGGCTGACGGACAGCGACCCACACTCGAGGTACACGATCGTCCCGAGCGCGGCACCCGCGCCACGCGGCGGCTGCGGCACGAGGGCTTGATCCCGGGTGTCGTCTATGGCGGCACGGGCCAGGAGAACGCCACGTCGTTCAAGGTCGACGCGCGCGAGCTCCGGCACGTGCTGGTCGACGGCTCGGCGCTGATCGACCTCAAGATCGAGGGCAAGACGGCCCTTCCGGTGATCGTCAAGGATCGCCAGCTCCACCCCGTCCGGGACGAGGTCATCCACATCGACCTGCTCGAGGTTCGCCTCGACGAGAAGATTCAGACGACCGTCGGCGTGCACCTCGAGGGAATCGACGACGCGCCCGGCGTCAAGGAGGGCGGCGTGCTGGAGCACGTGACCCACCAGCTGAACATCGAGGCGCTGCCCACGGCGATCCCCGACTCGATCAACGTGGACGTGAGCGGCATGGAGATCGCCGCCACCATGCACCTCT
>JAXDIH010000029.1:0-39610 GCA_034664105.1 Thermoleophilaceae bacterium | reverse complement strand
GGGGTCCTAGAATCCTCAGCCGAAGGGGCAGTAGCTCAGCTGGTCAGAGTCCCGGTCTCCAAAACCGGTGGTCCCAGGTTCGAATCCTGGCTGCCCCGCTTCGGACAATGGCGGTCGTCGTCCCGTACCTCATCTTCTTCCTCGCCGGCCTCGGCTTCGGCTACGCGGCGGCGGGAGCGTGGAAGTGGCTGCCGGTGGCGGCTCCGCTCCTGCTGGCGCTTGCCGCGGCCCTTGGCGAGGGCGTCGATGGGACGCTGCTCGTCCGGCTCGCCATCGCTCTCGCCGTCACCGGCGCCGGCGTCCTGCTCGGCGCGCTGCTCGATCCGGGGCAGGAGCGGCGGGTGGCCGAGCCCGGCTGGCGGTAGCTTTCCGCCCGGACCGCGACCGGGGAGGAGAACCGCATGGCGACAGTCGAGACCACGGGTGGGCCCGTGGATCTGGAGGAGCTTGGCCTGACGCTCATCCACGAGCACTTCAGAGCGACCGACGAGGCCGGTCGCTTCCAGTTCCCGCACCTCTACGACGAGCAGGCCGACTGGGACGCCGCCATCAGCGACGCCAACGCGGTCAGGAGCCACGGCGTGCAGACCGTGGTCGAGCCGAGCGCGATGTTCCTCACCCGCGACGCCACCTTCAGCAAGCGAGTGGCCGACGAGAGCGGCCTGAACGTCCTCCTCGCCACCGGGGTCTACACCTACGACCACCTCCCGCAGTTCCTGCTCAACCGCGACGAGGACGCGATCGCCGCGATCTTCGTCCACGAGCTCGAGCACGGCATCCAGGGGACCGGCATCAAGCCGGCCTTCATCAAGTGCGCCGCCGACGAGCCCGGGGTCACGCCGAACGTCGAGAAGGTCCACCGCGCCGCCGCCCGCGCCTCGAAGCAGACCGGCCGACCGATCATGGCCCACTCGCATCCGGCCAGCGGCACCGGCCTCGAGCAGATGCGGGTCTTCGGCGAGGAGGGCGTCGACCCGGCCAAGGTGCACATCGCCCACACCGGGGACACCGACGACCTCGACTACATCGAGCGCCTGCTCGACACCGGCTGCTGGATCGGCATGGACCGCTACGGGCTCGACATGTTCCTCCCGACCGAGCAGCGCAACGCCACCCTGCTGGCGCTCCTGGAGCGCGGGTACGCAGACCGCATGTTCCTCTCGCAGGACTACTGCTCGACGATCGACTGGTTCGCGCGCGAGGTCCAGGAGTACCTGCGGGTCAACGCGGTGCCCGACTGGTCGATGACGTTCCTCTTCGAGCGGGTGATTCCCGAGCTCAAGGAACGTGGTCTGTCCGACGATGACCTGAATCAGATGATGGTCGAGAATCCCAAGCGCTGGCTAGGATCCTGAGACCGCATCACGCGGGCGTGGTGTAACGGCTGCACAAGAGCCTTCCAAGCTCTTAGTACGAGTTCGAGTCTCGTCGCCCGCTTCAAGTCCGTACACTGACTGTCCCCGGGGCGTGGCGCAGTTTGGTAGCGCATTCGGCTGGGGGCCGAAAGGTCGCTGGTTCAAATCCAGTCGCCCCGATCGAGAAACGCTCGCGTTTCGGAATATGAAGTAGGGGGTATTGCGATGCCGTGAGCGCGCGGCGGATCTGCATCGCAGTCTGTGCCACCGTTCTGGCCGTCGCGCTCATCCCGGCGGCGGGTGCCGCCGCCGCGCCGACGTTCACGGCGAAGGGGAGCGTCGAGCAGGTCTACGTGACCGGGCTGACACCCGGCGCGCAGATGTCGCTCGTGAATGGCGCCGGCAGGACGGTCGCCACCCAGCCGGCCAACTCGCTCGGCGGCCTCCTGTTCCGCAACGTCACTCCCGGAAGCGGCTACCGCGTGCGTCCCGCCGCGGGAGGGGAGGCCTCGGGTCCGCTGACCGTGCTCTCCACTCGATCGGCCCCGCCCAGCACGGACGTCTACAACCAGGCGATCCCGCCGAGCGGCTACGGGTACCTGACCACCCGCGACGGCACCAAGCTCTCGATGTACGTCCACCCGCCGCAGGACGTGGCGAAGGCGATCCCCGGCGCTCAGCTGCCCACGCTCCCCTCGGGCCCCACGCCGACCTTGATCGAGTACTCGGGCTACGGATACGCGGACCCGGCCGGTCCTCAGAGCGGGATCTCCATCCTCGCCAACCTGATGGGGTTCACCGTGGTGGACGTGAACATGCGCGGCACCGGCTGCTCCGGTGGCGCTTTCGACTTCTTCGAGACGCTGCAGAACCTCGACGGCTATGACGTCGTCGAGACGATCTCGCGCCAGCCGTGGGTCAGTCACAACAAGGTCGGGATGATGGGCATCTCCTACGGCGGGATCAGCCAGCTGTTCACCGCGCAGACCAACCCGCCGAGCCTTGCCGCCATCGCGCCGTTCTCGGTGATCGACTCCACGCAAACGACGCTCTACCCCGGCGGCATCCTGAACACGGGCTTCGCCGTCGCCTGGGCCCAGGAGCGCATCCACGACGCCCAAGCCGCCTCGTCCAACGGCGGCCAGCCCTGGGCTTACAAGCGCATCCAGGAGGGCGACGCGGTCTGCAAGGCCAACCAGGATCTCCACCCGGAGGCCGTGGACCTGATGGCCAAGATCCGCGCGAACGACCACTACGTGCCGGCCGTCGCCGACCCGCTGGCGCCGAGCACGTTCGTGAACAAGATCAACGTGCCGGTGTTCATGGCCTGCCAGTGGACCGACGAGCAGACCGGCGGTCACTGCCCGACCCTGGCCTCCCGCTTCACCGGGACGAATCGCAAGTGGTTCACCTTCACGAACGGCACGCACGTCGACTCGCTCGCTCCGGAGACCTTCAACCGCTGGTACGACTTCCTGCAGCTCTACGTCGCCAAGCAGGCGCCCATCCTCAACTCCGCTGGCATCCACGCCGCCGCGCCGGTGATCTACCAGGAGGCGATGGGCATCACGGGCGTGACGCTGCCGCCCGACCCGATCCAGCTGCAGCCCACGTACGCGACCGCGCTGGCGGCGTTCGAGGCGCAGCCGTCGATCCGCGTCCTCTTCGACAACGGCGCCGGCGGCGCCCAGCCGGGCCACCCGGTCCCCGGCTTCGAGCATTCGTGGCCGAGCTTCCCGATCCCGGGCACCACCGCGCGATCGTGGTACCTGGGGCCGAACGGGGCGCTCGGCGACAGCCAGCCCGCGGGTGCCGGAGCGGAGTCGTTCACCTGGGACGCCCACGCCCGGCCGCTCACCAACTTCACCGGCGACACCGCGGCGGGCCCCGGCGGCCTCTGGACCGCCACACCTCCGTATCAGTGGACCCAGAGCCCTCCGGGTAGCGCCGCGTCGTACGTGACCAGCCCGCTGAGCGACAACACCACCGTCATCGGCGGCGGCGCGGTAAAGCTCTGGGTCCGCTCCTCCACCCCGAACGTCGATCTCCAGGCGACGATCAGCGAGGTCAGGCCCGACGGCAAGGAGACCTTCGTCCAGGGCGGCTGGGTGCGAGCCAACGAGCGCAAGCTCGACGCGGCCAAGAGCACGCCGCTCGAGCCGGTCCTGAGCCTCCGAGCGGCCGATGTGTCGCCCATGCCGGCCAATCGCTTCGTCGAGGTGACGGTCCCGCTCTACTACCAGGGGCACGCCTACCGCGCCGGCTCGCGCATCCGGGTCACGATCGCGGCCCCGAACGGCGACCAGCCGATCTGGTCGTTCGGCGAGACCGACCCCGCCGGGACCGCCACGGTCTCGATCGCCCACTCGAAGCAGATGCCCTCGAGGCTCCTGCTGCCGGTGGTGCCGGGCGTGAGCGTTCCGACCGGACTCCCGCCCTGTCCGGGCCTCAGGGGCGAGCCGTGCCGGGACTACCAGCCGTTCGCGAACCGCACGGCCACTCCCTAGCCCGCCGCCGCGCCTACCGGCGCTCGAACTTCGTCTGCGAGGGCACTCACGAGGGCGAGCAGTGAGCAGAGTCGCCTGGGCCTGTTGCTGAGCCACGGCATGTGCTCCCTCCCCCGCACGAGTCACAGGGTCGTCGCGCGCTAGAGCGACCCTAACCCGTCTGGGATACTCGCGCCAACGATGCCTACCGAAGAAGTTGCGGCCGTTCGCCGGCTGCTGGACGCCTTCAACAGCGGCGACTTCTCGGCCCTCGAAGAGCTCGACCCTCACGCCGAGCTTCAGGACGAGCCGCGCATCCCCGGGGCGGGATGGAACTACGGCCGCGATGGCGCGATCAAGTGGGCCGTCAGGCTCTGGCAGTCCTTCGGCCGGCTCACCTTCCACATCGACGAGCCGACCGAGCTGGGGGACTGCCTGGTCACCCGGTGGCACGCGACGGGGATCGGCAAGCGCAGCGGGATCCCGGTCCACATGGAGGGCTACTGCGTCTTCTGCATGCGCGACGGGAAGGTGTGGCGAGTGGAGTTCTACGAGACCAAGGAGCCCGCCCTAGCGGCGGCCCACGGCCGCCGCGGCTAGCGCTTGTTGTAGGTCGCCGTGAAGCTGCGGTCCGCGTTGGCGGTGATCGCGTGGACCCGTGCTCCGCCGTCGGACCACGACCCGAAGTCATAGGTGTCCGACCCGACCGTCTGCGGCGTCGGCGCGGCGAGGCTGTTGGCCGAGCCCATGATCACCGTGGACGTGAACGGCGTGGTGAAGGTCGTCCCGTTGAGCGCCAGCGTCAGCGCGCTCGGGTTGGACGCGAACGACAGGACGACGGTCTTCGGGTCCAGCCGGATCGTGCGCGTGTCGGTCAGGCCACCGCTGTCGGTCGCCGTCAGCGTCAGCTCCAGGTACGAGGGGTACTCGTGGTCGGGAGCGGGGAACGACTCGTGGTCGACCCCCGCCCATGTCAGCGGCGTGTGCTCGTGGCAGTTGGACGGGCAGTGCTGGATCACGAGCTTCCAGCTGAAGCGGGCTGGGGCAAGATCGCCGTCCTGCTCGTCGGTTGCTTCGCCCGCGAACGCGATCGGATCGGCCACCTTCCAGGTCAGGCCCGGGCTGGGCGAGGTGATCGTGGCGGTCGGAGGGGTGTTCCCCGCCGTGATGGCAACGGAGTCGGTCGCCGACGCCCCGTGGTTGTCGGTCACCTGGACGCCGGCGAGGTAGCTGCCGGCGGTCGCGTAGTCGAACGCGGTCGTCGCGCCCGTGGCATCGTCGTACTGGCCGTCTCCGTCGAGATCCCACGCGTACGAGATCGTGTCGCCCGGATCCGGGTCGCTCGAGCCGCCGGCGGTGAAGTCCACGTGGAGCGTCGTGTTGCCGTCGGTCGGGTTGGCGCCGACCACGGCGCGCGGGGGCTGATTGCCCGGGCTGTAGTGGATGCGCCTGATCGTGCCGCCGCTGAAGTCGGCGTAGAAGAGGTCGCCGCCGGGGCCGAAGCGGAGGTCGGTAGGCCCGGGCCCGGTCGTCCGGAACGCCCTGATCCTCGCCGGGCTGGGCCGCGTGGAGGTGCCGTCGCGCTCCATCACCCAGATGCACCGGCGCGAGTAGTCGCCGAAGAACAGGGCACCGCGGAACTCGGCCGGGAGCGTGGTGCCCGGCGGAGTGAACTCGAGCCCGGTGACCGACGAGCTGCCGGTCGGGCAGGTCTCCTCGGGATAGACCTTGGCGCTGTGGTTGTACGTGTAGAGCGGGACCTTGGGCGGGGTGGCGGCCGTGTAGAGCTTCTCGCACAGGTTCAGGTCGGCGGCGTCGTACCCGCCCTGGCGCAGATTCCCCTCGAAGCACGGCCACCCGAAGTTCTTGACTGGTCCCGTCGGGTCGGGGATGCGGTTGATCTCCTCCCAGGTCTCCCAGCCCACGTCGCCCACCCACGGCTCGCTCGTGCCCGGGCGGATCGCGAACCGGAACGGGTTGCGGAACCCGTACGCGCTGATCCGGCGCGCGTCTGGATCCGGGCTGGCGGCCAGCGGGTTGTCGGGCAGGCCCTCGCCGGTCTTCGGGTCGACGCGTATGAGCGTGCCGTCGAGGCTCGTGGGATCGTCCGCCCCTCGCACGTCCTGCGCGCGCAGCGCCCCGCCTTGCGCTCTCGGAGGCGTCATCGCTCCGCCCACCCCGCCCGGTGGGTCGCCGCACGGGTTCCGCGGCGAGCCGGCCCATCCGTAGTCGACGAAGTTGAAGGACGCGCCGTCGCCGCCGGTGGCGTACAGCATCCCGTCCGCGCCGAACTCGATGTCGCCGATCGAGTGGCTCGGGTACTGCTGACACCAGTCCTCGATCAGGACCTGCTCGGGGCCTGCCTGGTTGCCCTCGGCCACGAGGCGAGCGAGGCGGCCGCTCACGACGCAGCCGTTCGACGTCGCGCCGGGTGGGTCGGGGCAGCCGTCGCCCGTCTGGCCCGCCGCTCCCCAGCGCGGCGCCGTCGCGCCGATCGCGGCATCGTGGGTATAGAGCACGTAGACGTACGGCTGGGCCGGGAAGTCGGGGTCGAGCGCCATGCCCAGCAATCCGCGGTCCCAGAAGTTGTGCACCTCGGTCCGCAGGTCCGCGAAGACGCTGGGCGAGGGGTCGTCCAGCCCGTCGTAGACCTTGATGATGCCGCTCTTCTCGGCGACGAAGACCCTGCCGTCCGGCGAGAAGCGCAGCGTCGTCGGGGACTCCAATCCGCTGAAGGCGACCGTGTCCTGGAACCCGGGCAGCAGGCCCGCTGAGCCGGTCCGGAACGTCACGTCCTCGCCGCAGCCGCCTCCATCCGCGTTGTCGGCACACGCGTGGTAGTGGTAGAGCGTGTCCGGGCTCAGCCCGGTCACGCGCTCCGACACGTCCTGCACGGCGGTGCCGGAGCCGCCGGCGCGGTGCGGTGTCGAGCTGCCGTACGACGGGGAGGTTCCGTACTCGAACCAGTAGTTCGTGGGCTTGCCGTCCGCGCTGCCGTGGGCGCGCAGCGTGGCACCCGTGTCGCTCACGTCCGTGGCCGGGTCGGTGGCCCCACTGGCGCAGCCGGTTGCGATGACCAGGCCGCCGACGAGCGCGGCGACAGCGGCGCGTCGCTGGTGGCGGCGGAGCGGCTTGAGCTTGGAGTGGATCAGCCGGATCTGGTGATCGGTCTCATACCTTGCCGATCGCAGCATCCGTGCGTTGACCTAGGTTCTGACTATCTACCCAAGCTGAGCCGCTGTCAACGCAAGCGTGCGCGGCGCTATGTTCCCGTGTGTGCCCCGCCGGACCGCGGCCACCGAGCTGCTCGGCATCGAGCTTCCGATTCTCCAGGCGCCCATGGCCAATGTGGCCACCCCGGAGCTGGCGGCCGCCGTGAGCGAAGCCGGGGGCCTGGGGGGGCTCGGCTCGGCCATGCTTCCGGTGGGCGAGCTGCACCGCCAAGCCGCGGCGGTCGGCGAGCTGACCGATCGCCCGTTCCAGCTCAACTTCTTCTGCCACCCCGCGCCAGAAGTGGGCCCGGGACTGGCCGCACGCGCGCGAGAGCACTTCGCGGCGATCTACGCCGAGCTCGGCCTCGGCGAGCCGCCTGTGCCGCAGGCGCCCGAGATCGGGTTCGACGACGCGCGCCTCGAGGCGCTGCTGGAGATCCGGCCGGCGGCGGTCTCGTTCCACTTCGGCCTACCGGGGGCGGACGCCCTCGGGGCGATCCGCGCGACCGGCATGCGAGTGCTGGCGAGCGCCACCACCGTGGCCGAGGCGCGGCGGCTGGAGGAGGGGGGAGTGGACGCGGTCATCGCCCAGGGCAGCGAGGCGGGCGGTCACCGCGGGAGCTTCCTGGTGGACGGCGACGATGGGCCGGTGGGGACGCTCGCGCTGGTCCCGCAGGTGGTCGACGCGGTCGGCGTGCCGGTGATCGCGGCGGGCGGCATCGCCGACGCGCGCCAGGTGGCCGCCGTGCTCGCGCTCGGGGCGGGCGCGGCTCAGATCGGCACCGCGTTCCTCGTCTGCCCCGAGAGCGGCATCCAGGACCTCTATCGCGAGGCGCTGCGCGATGCCCAGGCGGAGGCCACGACCGTGACGCGCTCGTTCTCGGGCCGGCCCGCGCGCGTGCTCGCCAACCGGGTCACCCGGGAGCTCGAAGGCGTGCTCCCGTATCCGGCGCAGATGGCGCTCACCATGCCCCTCCGCGGTGTCGTGCCAGACGGCGATCCGGGCGCCTTCCAGCCGCTGTTCGCCGGGCAGAGCACGGCGCTGGCACGTTCCGCCCCGGCGGGCGAGGTGGCGCGCGACCTCGCCCGGGGGGCCGATGAGGTGCTCGGGCGCTTGGGCCGCGCGCAAGCCTGATGGAGATCGTCCTCGCCCGCCACGGCGAGACCGAGTGGAGCAAGGACGGGCGCCACACCGGGCGGACCGACATCCCGCTGACCGAGAACGGTCGCCGCGAGGCCCTGCAGCTCGGCGAGGCGCTCGAGGAGTGGAGCCTCGTGAGGGTGCTGTCCAGCCCGCTTCAGCGCGCGCTCGAGACCTGCCGCCTGGCGGGGCTCGGAGATCAGGTGGAGACCACCGAGGACCTGCTCGAGTGGGACTACGGCGACTACGAGGGCATCACCACCGCGCAGATCCGCGAGTCGCGCCCGGACTGGAGCCTGTGGCGCGACGGCTGCCCGGGCGGCGAGACCGCCGCCGACGTCGGCCGGCGGGTGGATCGGGTGATAGCCGAGCTGGAGGGAATCGAGGGCGACGTTGCCGTGTTCGCTCACGGCCACGTGCTGCGGGTGATGGCGGCTCGCTGGGTTGGCCTCGGCCCGGAATGCGGAGCGCTGCTGGCGCTCAATACCGGCACGCTCTCGGTGCTCGGCTACGAGCGCGAGACGCGCGTGGTCAGGCGGTGGAACGCGCCGGTTCGCGCCGCGGGAACAGCGCCCCGATCAGCGCCACCAGCGGCACGAACAGCCCGACCACGCCGGTGAGCTTGCGCCCCTTGCGGAAGCAGACCACCGCCAGCGCGATCCCGAGCAGCTGGATCGGAATCGCGACCCACGCGTGGCCGTCGTCCATCCCGCACAGCACCAGCACCGCGTCCCAGATCGCGATCCAGAACTCCAGTCCGAGCACCGCGATCACCAGCAGCACCGTTGTCACCACCACCGCGTCGATCGACTGGCGCCCCTTCTCGCTCCAGTAGACGTCCTGGAGATTCAGCCACAGGGCGAACTCGTCCATGGTCAGTCCCATGCCGATGCCGAAGCCGATCGCCACCAGCTCGAACCAGGGGCTGCCGAGGTCGGTGGAGATGCCGAGGTAGCCCATCGACAGCAGCAGCAGGATGCCCCACACCAGGTGGTGCACGTGCGTCCCGGCCTTGGTCTCGACGTTGCCCGGCCACCACGACACCTGGGCGCGGATCATGTGCGCGCTCGAGCGGATGAAGCTGAACGAGCAGACGAACGCCAGCAGGATCAGGAGGTGGGTCTCCTTGCCGGCGGCCTGGATGTGGTGGTCGTAGGCGCGGCTGATGTCGTGCCACAGCTGTTCCACCCGGGGGGAGCGTAGCCTCCGCGTCGTGATCGACGGCGTCCTGGGCGGGCCGGTCGACCAGGACTACCTGGTGCAGGCACGCCAGATGCAAGCGATGTCGTTTGCCGTGCACATCCCGCTGGTGTGCTTCGGGATCGCCTTTCCGGCCATGGTGCTGTTCCTCGAGGGGCTCTGGCTGCGGACCGGCGACCCGCTCTACCGCGCGCTCGCGAAGCGCTGGTCGAAGGCGATGCTGATCCTGTTCGCCGTCGGCGTGGTCACCGGCACGATCCTGTCGTTCGAGATGGGCCTGCTCTGGCCCGAGTTCATGGCCACTTTCGGCGCCGTGTTCGGCCTGGCGTTCGGGATCGAGGGCTTCTCGTTCTTCGTCGAGGCGATCTTCATCGCGATCTACGTGTACGGGTGGGATCGCCTGCCCGCCCGGGTCCACGTCGCCGCCGGCGTGCCGATCGTGCTGGCCGGGATCAGCGGGTCGCTGATGGTGATCTCGGTGAACGGGTGGATGAACCACCCCGTGGGCTTCTCGATCCGCGGCGGCGAGGTGGTGGACGTGAAGCCGCTCGAGGCGCTGTTCAACGCGAACCTCTGGCACGAGCTGGTCCACATGTACCTCGCCGGGTTTATCGTGGCGGGCTTCCTGGTCGCGGGGGTGTACGCCTACGGGTGGCTGCGCGGGCGGCGCGACCGCCACCACCGGGTCGGCCTGGTCGTGGCGCTGTCGGTGGCCGCCCTGGCCGCGCCGGCCCAGCTGCTGGTCGGCGACTGGGCGGCCCGCACCGTCGCGGAGCGTCAACCGGTCAAGCTGGCGGCGTTCGAGGGCCTCGAACGGACCACCAAGGGGGCGCCGTTCTCGCTGCCCGGCGGGATCGAGATCCCCGACCTGTTGTCGGTGCTGGCCTTCCACGACCCGGGCGCCACCGTCACCGGCCTCGACAGCGTGCCTGCTGACGATCGGCCGCCCACGGGGATCGTGAAGGTCTCGTTCCGGACGATGGTGTTCATCGGGACGGCCCTCACCGTGCTCGGCGCCTGGTTCCTGTGGGTGTGGTGGCGCCACGCGCGCCTGCCGAGCTCACCCTGGTTCCACCGCGCGCTGGTGGCGGCCGGGCCGCTGGCGCTGGTGGCGCTGATCGCCGGGTGGATCACGACCGAGGTGGGGCGCCAGCCCTGGATCGTCTACCAGGTGATGCGCACCGAGAGCGCGGTCACGGGGGCCAGCGGGGTCCCCGTCGGATTCGCCGCGCTCGGACTGGTCTATGCCGGGCTGGTGGCGGTGGCCTTCGTGATGCTGCGCAGGCTCGGCCGCGAGCCGCTCGAGGTGGGATCCTGATGCTGCCCGACCTGGTCGCCGGTCTCGCGCTGCTCGCTCTGACCGGCTACGTCGTCCTCGGCGGAGCCGACTTCGGCGCCGGCTTCTGGGACCTCACCGCGGGCGGAGCCGAGCGAGGAGCACCCGTGCGGGCGATGATCAAGCGCGCGATGTCGCCGGTATGGGAGGCGAACCACGTCTGGCTGATCTTCCTGCTCGTGGTGCTCTGGACCGGCTTCCCGGTCGCCTTCGGGTCGATCACCTCAACGCTCGCGATCCCGCTGTTCGCGGCCGCGCTCGGCATCGTGCTGCGGGGCGGCGCGTTCGCGCTCAAGGGCCAGGCGGCCACGATCGCGGAGGCGCGCGCCCTCGGCGCCACGTTCGCCCTTGCGTCGGTGATCGCGCCGTTCGCGTTCGGGGCGGCGGTGGGCGCGATCGCGGCCGGCCGGGTTCCGGTCGGCAACGCCCGCGGCGACGAGTGGTCGAGCTGGACGGGCAGCCTGTCCATCGTGGTCGGCCTGCTGGCGGTGGCGACCGGAGCGCACCTCGCCGCGGTGTTCCTGGGGGCGGACTCGCGCCGCGCCGGGCGCGCGGAGCTGGTGCACGCGTTCCGCGCGCGTGCACTCGGGTCGGGCGTGGTGGCAGGGGCGCTGGCGATCGCCGGACTGCTCGTGGTGCGCTCTGACATGCCCGCGCTCTACGACGGCCTCACCTCGGGCGCCGGGCTGGCGTGCGTGCTGGCGTCCGGCGCCGCCGGGCTGGTCACGTTGTGGCTGGAGTGGCGCGAGCGCTTCGAGCTCGCGCGCTACGCGGCGGCCACCGCTGTGGCCACGATCGTGGCGGGCTGGGCGGTCGCCCAGCAGCCCTACCTGCTCCCGCCGGACCTGACCGTGCACGAGGCCGCGGCCCCGGACGCGACGCTGGCCGCCCTGCTGGTGGCGACTGCCGTGGGCATGGCCCTGATCGTGCCCGCGCTGACCTGGCTGTTCCGGCTGGCGCTGAGCGGCCGGCTGGCCTACGAGGACGAGCCGCGTCCGTGAGCCGCCTGGAGCGCGCCACGATCGCCTGCTTCGTGCTCGGTGCCGGCCTGCTGTTCCCGTTCAAGAGCACGTTCACGATCGTCCCCGGCGTCCTGCTGCTGCTCGCGTTCGTCGCCTGCGGCGTGTTCGCGCTCGCCACCCCGGAGCGGCTTGGCAGAGACGACGAGGCCTAGGGCAGCTCGCGCTGAAGCCACGCCACCAGCGCCTGGAGGTCCGTCCCGACCCGCTCGCGATCGGTGCCGCGATCGAACGGCGGCCGCCCGGCCACGATGCCGTTGGCGGCCACGGTGTAGACGGCGTCGGGACGGAGCTGGTCCGGCCCCGAGACCAGCAGCCCGGGCTGCTCGGCCTTTACTCGGATCAGGTCCGAGCCGAGCATGTGCATGCGCCAGACCGGGTGCTCGTAAGCCTGCACCTCGAAGGCGTCGGAGTAGGTGATCGGCCCGGCGTCGATGTCGGAGCGCGTGTTGCCGGCGTTGAGGAACGCGATGTCCGCGCCCGCGAAGGCGCGCTGGGCGTCCACCGCCAGGCGGTCGACCTCGGCGTCGTCGAGCTCGTGGTCGGCGTGGCCCACGACCCGGTCGGCCAGCGGCGCGACCCGCTTGCGGTAGCTCTCCACGAGCGTCAGCAGATCGGGGTCGGGCTTGATCCCGGCGTGCGGCGTCGGCATCACCAGGGCCGACTTGTCGACCACGTCGCCGGTGGCGCGGTCGACCGTCAGCTGCACCCGGTCGAACGCGACCCCGTACGAGAGCGCCTCCACGACGAGCTTGCCGTCGACGTCGAGGTTGAGTCGCGAGTGCGTGTGGCCCGCGATCACCACGTCCACGGCGGGGTCCATCTGGCGCGCCTCGTCGACCACCTCGCCCGCGGCGTCGTCACCGGTCTGGAAGGCGCCCGCGTGGGCCAGCACCACGATCGCCTGAACTCCCTGGCGCTGAAGCTCGGGCACGTAGCGGTTGACGGCGTCGGAGAGGTCCGTCCAGCGGAACTGGCGGGCGTACTCGGAGAGCAGGAAGTAGGGGGTGTCGGTGGTCGTGACGCCGATGAAGCCGACCTTCACGCCGGCGCGCTCGACGATCTTGTAGGGCGGCAGGATCAGCTCGCCGCCGTCGCGGGTCACGGTGTTGGCACCGACGTAGGGGTAGTGCGCCAGGCGCACCAGCCGCAGGGCCTCCGCGCCGCCCTCGTCGAACTCGTGGTTGCCGAGGGTGCCGACGTCGAAGCGCATCAGGTTGGTGGCCTCGATCGTCGGCTCGTCCTTGAAGTGGCTGGAGATCAGCGGCGAGGCGCCGACCATGTCGCCGGCGTGCACGCGGATCGTGCGCTCCGGGTGCGAGGTGGCGGCGCGGTCGAGCCACGCGCCCAGCCAGGCCGCTCCGCCCACGTCCGGCTCCGGCGGCTCGAGGTGGCCGTGGAAGTCGTTCACGCCGAGCAGCTGGAGCTGGACGGTGCCGGGCCGCGCCCGCGATTGCGGCGGGTCCGCGCCCGCGTTCAGTCCGAGCAGGGCGACCAGCAGAGCGGCCGCAAACGCGGCCGCCCCGGGGAGCAGGTGGCGGCGGTCGATGCGTCGCATGGCCGCAAGGTATGTCCGATTTGCAGGGCTTTTGTAGCCGACTCATGTAGATGGCGTGAACCGCTTGTGAAGGGGTACACACGACGCATGAAGGTCATCGACTGCGATTGCGGGAAGACGCTGCAGGCCGCCAACGACGAGGATCTGGCCACCCAGGTGAGCGCGCACGTGCGCGAAAGCCATCCCGACATGGAGCTCTCGGCCGTGCAGGCACGCCAGCTGGTGGCCGACCGGGCGTACGAGGCGAGCGACAGCTAGAGGGCGGGGCTGCGCGCCGACTCGCGCTCCTGCAACCAGCTGGCCAGGTCGGCGGGCGGCACCGGCCGGCTGAGGAAGTAGCCCTGGGCCATCGTGCAGCCCAGCTCGCGCAGGCTGTTCCAGATCGGCTCGGTCTCCACGCCCTCGGCCACGACGCTCAGCCCCAGGTTGCGGCCCAGGTCGATCGTCGAGCGGACGATCGTGGCGTCGTCCTCGTTGGTCGCCATCGCCATGACGAACGAGCGGTCGATCTTGATCTGGTTGATCGGCAGACGCTTGAGGTAGCCGAGCGAGGAGTAGCCCGTGCCGAAGTCGTCGATCGCGAGGCGGACGCCCATCGCGGCGAACTCCTCGAGGATCGCCTTCGTGCGCACCGGATCGGTGAGTACGGCGTCCTCGGTGATTTCCAGCTCCAGGCGCGCGGCGTCGAGCTCCCAGGCGTCCAGCAGGCCCTTCACCTGGGCCGGGAACTCGGTGTCGAGCAGGTTGCGCGTCGACACGTTCACCGCCACGGCCAGCTCGAGGCCCTCGCGCTCCCAGGCGCGACACTGCCTGAGCGCCTCGCCGATCACGTACAGCGTCAGCGGCCGGATCAGGCCGGTCTGCTGCGCCAGCGGGATGAACTCGTCGGGGCCGATCAGACCACGCTCGGGGTGGTTCCAGCGCAGCAGCGCCTCGACCGACCGCACCTCGTCGTCGCTCAGCGCCGCCTGGGGCTGGTAGTAGAGGACGAGCTCGCCCTTTTCGAGCGCGCGCCGCAGCTCGCCGACCAAGGTCAGGCGGGCGAGGTCGAGCTGGTGGGTGCTCCCGTCGAAGAAGCCGTAGCCGGTCTTCTCCTCCTTGGCGGTGTACATGGCCACGTCGGCCGCGCGCAGCAGGGTGTCCACGTCCAGGCCGTCGTCGGGGAACACCGCGATCCCGATCGAGGCCTCGACCACCAGCGGGAGGTCCTGAACGGTGATCGGCTCCTGCATCGTCCGGCCGAGCTTCTCGACCACGGCTGTGATCGAGCCGGGGTCGCTGGCGTCGGGCAGCAGGATGCCGAACTCGTCGCCGCCGAGCCGGGCGACCGAGTCCGACGAGCGCAGCACGCTCGACAGCCTGCGGGCCACCTCCTGGAGCAGCGCATCGCCGGCGTGGTGGCCGAGCGAGTCGTTGACCTCCTTGAAGCGATCGAGGTCCATCACCATCACGGCGAGCGACGGGCCGCCGCGACGCGCGGCCTTCAGGGCGCTGTCGATGCGGTCGCCGAAGAGGGTCCTGTTGGGCAGCCCGGTGAGCGAGTCGTGGAGAGCCTGGTGCTCGTTCAGCTCGGCCTGGGCGAGCAGCGCCTGCTCGGCGGCCTTGCGCTGGCTGATGTCCTGCACCATCAAGATCGCCATCGCCAGCTGGTCTTCCGAGTCGTGGATGAACGACACGGAGCTGTTGACCCACACGACGTCCCCGCCCTTGCAGACGATGCGGTGCTCGACCGTGGACGAGCTCGCGTCTCCCCGCGCCCTCGAGTGGTAGACGCCGAGCAGGGTGTCGCGGTCTTCGAGGTGCACGTAGTCCAGTGCCCGCGTGCCGGTGAACTCTTCCTCGCTGTAGCCCATCAGCTCCTGCAGCGCCGGGTTGGCGTCGACGATCAGGCCGTCGAGATCGAGCGTCATGATGCCGGCGAGGGCACTGGTGTAGGTGGCCTCGAAGCGGGCCAGCGTCTCGACCTGGCGGCGCTTCGCGTCGAACTCCGCGGCGCGGCTCAGCGCCGAGCCCAGCACCACCGCGAGCAGCTCGAGGGTCCGCCGGTCGTCCTCTCCGAGGCGAGCCCCGTCCGACGTGGTCATGACGTTCAGGGCACCGACGGGGCGATCCCCGTTGAAGAGCGGCACGCAGATGTGGGACCGGTCGCGCACGGTGTTGGCGTAGCCGCTGAACAGGCGCGGGTCGCCCTCGGCGTCCTCGATCAGCAGCGTGCCGCGGGACTGGAAGGAGTAACGCGCGACGGACTGTGCCAGCGGGCGCCGGGTGTGGACGAGGTCGGACACCACGCCGGACGCGGCTCCCACGACTAGGTCGTCGTCCTCGATCATGCTGACGATCGCGCCCTCGGCCACCGTGAGCGCCTGCGAGCGCTCCACGATCAGCTGCATCACGCCGTCGAGGTCGACGCCGGCGGCGGCGATGTCGCGCTGCGTATCGACCAGCCGCTCGAGCCGCTCGCTGTTCTCGCGCAGGGCGATCTCGGCGAGCTTGCGCTCGTTGATGTTCTCGATCATCGCGATCGCGGTGCGCTGCTCGCCCTCGACGTGCGGCTCGAGCCACGCGCGCACGTGCACCCAGATCAGCTCGCCGTCCTTGCGGATGTAGCGCTTGTCCTGCTCGTAGTGGTCGCGCTCGCCCGCCATCAGCTGCCGCATGAGCTCCTGCGTCTCAGCGAGGTCGTCGGGGTGCGTGAACAGGTCGAAGCTGCGCGTGGAGTGGTCCTCGGGCGAGTAGCCGAGCATGCGCAGCACCGCCCCGTTCACCTCGCGGGCGCTGCCGTCGGCGCGCGCCCGCACGATGCCCACCGACGCGCCTTCGAAGATCGTCCGGAAGCGGCTCAGCGCCTCCACCTGCTCGCGCTTGGCCTGGAACTCGGCCGCGTGGCTCATGGCGGCCGAGATCACCACCGAGAGCAGCTCCAGCGTGCGCACGTCCTCCTCGTCGAAGGCGGACTTCGACCGGGATAGGACGAGCAGCGTGCCGACCGGCTTGCCGGCGTGCAGCAGCGGGACGGCGATCATCGAGCGGACACCGGTCCCGCGCTGCCGGGCCTTGTCCACGCGCGGGTCGTTGTCGGCGTCGTGGCAGAGCAGCGAGCGCCGGTCGCGGATCGCGAGGCCGGCGAGGCTCTGGTCCAGGCTGAGGATCTTCCCGCCGAGGTGGTCGGGCGTTCCGCGCGAGGTGCCGAAGCGCAGCTCGCCGTCCTTGAGCAGGGCGACGGTGGCGCCGTCGGCACCGGTCAGCTCCATCGTGCGCTCGCACAGGAGGCCCATGACGGATTCCAGATCCAGATCAGCGGTGGCGACGTCGCGCTGGGTGGCGATGATCGCGTGCAGGCGGTCGGCGGCGTCGCTCTCCGCCGGCCGAGCGATCGCGAGTGTTCCGAGCACCTCGCCGCCGCCGTCGCGGAGGGTCGTGTGCTCGAGGCGCTCGGCGAGGGCTTGGGGGAGCAGGTCGGAATCCGTCTTGCCGATCAGCGCGTTCGGGTCATCGAACCCGAGCGCGCGCGCAAGCGGGCCGGACGCCATCGAGAAGCGGCCCTCGCGATCGTTGACGTACGCGAGCGCTTCTGTGCTCTCCAAGAAGGCGTGGAGAGCCCGGCCCTCGAGTGACCCGTTATCCCAGTGGCTCGACGAGCCCCGACGCTGCGCGGCCTCCATCCACCTGAATATCGGCCCCTGAGAGCCCGAACGTGAGCTTTGTTGCTTGCTACAGCACCGCCTGTAGAGCGGTTGCCGCGCCCGCCACGACAAGGATCGCGCCGATTCCCCGCAGGAGCTGTCGCTCGCTCAGCCTGCCGGTGAGGCGAGCGCCGAGCAGCGCGCCGGGCACAGAGGCCGCGGCCCCCACGCCCAGCGCGGTCCAGTCGACGCCCCCGGGCACGTGACCCACCACGCCGGCCACGCCCACCCAGAAGCCGACCGCCAGGTTGGTGCCGACCGCCTTGGCGGGGACCTCGCCGACCCAGCGCAGCAGGGCCGGCATGCGCAGCGAGCCGAGGATCAGGCCGACCAGGCCGCCCAGCAGACCGATCAGCGCGCCCGATATGACAGCGGCGCGGACGTCGAGCGCCTTGGCGCCCACCGTGCGCGGTTGCGGTTTGCGGCGCAGCAGATCGACCCCGAAGTAAAGGAGCGTCGCCCCGATCACCAGCAGCAGCGCGGTGTCCGGGAGCGCGCCCGAGATCAGGCCGCCGACCACGGCGCCGGCCATCGACGGTGGAGCCATCCAGGCGAACAGGCGCCAGTTGATGCGGCCCGCGCGGATGTGGACGACGGCCGCGGCGAACGCGGCAACACCGGAGATGCCGATGTTCGCGCCCGCCCCGGCGGCAGGGGAGGAGGCGACGAGCAGGACCGCCGGGAGGCGGATGTTGCCGAGCACCAGGCCGACGGCCCCGCCCGCGAAGGCCACGGCAAAGCACCAGACGCAGAGGGCGACCAGCTCGAGGGCGTCCATGAGGAGCCGCAGTCTTGCGCGTCGGCACAGTCTTGCGCGTCGGCAAGTTGTGAACGGCGCCGGCACGCCGCGCCGGCGGCGCGGCCACGCTCGCTCGGGGCCCGGCCCACGGCAGCAAAGGGGGCGGCCGACGGCAGCGAAGAGCCGGCCAACGGCGGCAAAGAGGCCGGCCAACGGCAGCAAAGGGGCCGGCTGACGGCAGCAAAGGGGCCGGCCGACGGCAGCAAAGGGGCCGGCCCGACGGCGGCAAAGGGGTCGGCCAACGGCAGCAAAGAGGCCGGCCAACGGCAGCAAAGAGGCCGGCCCGAGGGGGTGTGGGCCCCCAAACGGGTGCTATGCCTGACGTTCGGGGCCCACACCCGCTTGGGAGTGAGAATCGTTCTCAGTATTCTGTGGCGCTCGTGCGCTTGATCTGCCTGTCCGCCATCGCCGCCGTGTCCGCCATCGCCGTCGTGCTCGCCGTTGCCGGCTGCGGTGGCGGGGGAGGGGCCAACGGCGCGAGTGTGACCGCCGTCGCCACCACCACGCAGGTCGCCGACCTGGTGCGCAACGTGGGCGGTGGGCGGGTGGACGTCCACGGCATCCTGCCGCCGAACGCCGATCCGCACGGCTACGAGCCGCGCCCCAGCGACGCGGTGGCGCTCAACCGCGCGGAGGTCGTGTTCCAGTCGGGCGGCGATCTCGACGAGTGGCTGGACCTGGTGGTCGACAGCGCCGGCGGCGACGCGCGGCGGGTCACCCTGATCGACTCCGTCCACAGGATCGGCGCCGATCCGCACTGGTGGCAGGACCCGCGCAACGCGATCCTGGCCGTGGCGGCGATCCGGGACGCCCTGGTGAGGGTCGACCCCAAGGGCCGCGCCGGCTACGCGCGCCGGGCGGCCGCCTACACGAGCAAGCTGCGCCGGCTCGACGCCGAGGTCGGCCGCTGCATCGACCGCCTGCCAGCGGGCAAGCGCAAGCTGGTCACCACGCACGACGCTCTCGGCTACTTCGCCAGGCGCTATGGGATCGACGTGATCGGCGCGGTGATCCCCTCGCTGTCGACCCGGGCGCAGCCGTCGGCGAAGGACGTGCAGCGGCTCGTCGACCAGATCAAGCAGGAGGGCGTGGAGGCGATCTTCCCCGAGGCGTCGCTCTCGCGAAAGCTCGAGCAGGCGATCTCGCGGGAGGCGGGCGCCCAGGTGGGGGGACAGCTGTGGGCCGACACGCTCGGCCCCAAGGGCTCGAGCGGCGCGACCTACCTCGATGCGATCAGGTCCAACGCCGCCACGCTCGCCGACGGGATGTCAGGCGGGCGCGTGAGCTGCGGCTTCGGCCGCTAGCCGGCTGCTCGGCAGCCGGGGCACTCGCCGCGCAGGGTTACGTCGTGCGCGTCGATGGCGAAGTCCACCCGCTGCGAGAGCCGCTCGATCGCGTGCTCGAGGTCGTGGTCCTCGAAGGCCGTCACCTCGCCACAGCGCTCGCAGACGATGTGGTGATGGTGCTCGCCGCTGGGGTCGATGGGCTCGTAGCGGGCCACGCCCTCGGCGGCGTCCACTCGCCGGGCCAAACGCAGGCGATCGAGCAGCTCGAGCGTGCGGTAGATCGAGGCCACGCCCACGTCCTGGCCGCGCTCGCGCAGCCGGTCGGCGATCTCCTTCGCCGTGACGCTGCAGCCGAGCGTCGCGAGGGTGTCCACCACGGCGGCACGCGGAGCGCTCAGGCGGTAGCCGTCGCGCTCCAGCGTGTCGCGGGCGTGTCCCGTCCAGTCATCCATGCCTGCGCCCAAGGATAGGCGCAGGCCGATCGGCGCCGGGCTAGGAGACGGCCGAGTGGAGCTCGGCCACCTTGCCCCAGTTGACCACGTTCCAGAACGCGTCCAGGTAGTCCGGGCGGCGGTTCTGGTACTTGAGGTAGTAGGCGTGCTCCCAGACGTCGACGCCGAGCAGCGGCCGCTTGCCGTCGGTCACGGGGTTGTCCTGGTTGGCGGTGGAGACCACGGCCAGACCGGAGCCGTCGTGCACGAGCCAAGCCCAGCCGGAGCCGAACTGGTTCACGCCGGCGTTCTTGAGCTCGGACTGGAAGTCGGAGAACGAGCCGAAGGCCGAGTTGATGGCATCGGCGAGCGCGCCGTCGGGCTCGCCGCCGCCGTCGGGGGAGAGCCACTCCCAGAAGAGGCTGTGGTTGTAGTGACCACCGCCGTTGTTGCGTACGGCCGTCCGCTTGTCCTCGGGGATCTGGGAGAGGTTGGCGACGACTTCCTCGATCGGCTTGTCGGCCCACTCGGTTCCCTCGAGCGCGGCGTTGACCTTGTCCACATAAGCCTGGTGGTGCTTGTCGTGATGAACGCGCATGGTCGCCTCGTCGATGTGCGGCTCGAGCGCGGCGTAGTCATAGGGAAGCGGCGGGACCTCGTACGGCATGTCCAACTCCTTGTTCGTGATTCCGGCTCTGCACTCTATTCCCGGGCCGCGTCCGGCCGATGCCGGCTGCCTATGCTCGGCGGAGCCGTGGTCGTCCTCTCCTGGAACGTAGCCGGCCGGGTCGCCCGCGCCACCGAGCAGAGCGAGCTGGTGGCAGACCTGGGCGCCGACGTCGTGTGCCTCCAGGAGCTGACCCCGACCACGGTGACGGCCTGGACGGAGCGGCTGCGGTCTGCCGGCTACCACGTGGAGGTCGCCGAGATGCCGGCCGCACGCGAGTCCTCGCGGCCACTGGGCGTGCTGATCGCCGCTCGCACTGAGCTCGACGCGGTGCCTGGGCCGGAGGTGCCGTGGCCGGAGCGGGTGCTGGCGGCGCGGCTCGCCGACGGGCTGGAGGTGGTGAACGTGCACTCCCCGATCAGCCCGAAGCCTGGACTCGCCAAGGTGCTGACGCACGAGGCGGTCTTCCGCCACATGCTCGACGGCGCCGGCCCGAGGCTGGTCTGCGGGGACCTGAACACGCCACGGCGCGAGCATTCCGACGGCAGCGTCTGGACCTTTGCGCGTACGCGCAACGGGTCGCTGAGGCCGGAGCGCGGAGAGCGCTGGGATGCGGCCGAGACCTCTCTGATCCGCGGGTTGGAGCCGAGCGGGTTCCGGGACGCGTTCCGCGAGCGGCACGGCTATGCGGTGAAGGAGGTCTCGTGGGCCTGGCCGCGGGGTGGCGGGTACCGCCTGGACCACCTGATCGTGTCGGAGGAAGTGCGCGTCGACGACTGCCGCTACCTGCACGAGTGGAGAACCGAACTCAAGCTGTCCGACCATTCGCCGCTGATCGCGGACCTGGCGGTGGCTCGCTAGGCTTGCCGACCACGCGGCTGTGGCGGAACTGGTAGACGCGCAGGCTTCAGGTGCCTGTGCTCCTTACGGGGCGTGGAGGTTCGACTCCTCTCAGCCGCATGACGGTCCCGGCGCTCGCGGTTCAACCGCTCTCAGCGCTTGCGGACGAGTACGACGAACGTCAGGCGTGCGCGCGGGACGCTGCCGACGACTTTCCAGCAGCCTTCTGTTGGGAAGGTGGGCGATCGAGCCGGGCTCCGTGCCGGCGGGTCTCCGCCCGGAGACGTCACAGGACAGGGCTCGGCGGCGTGGCGCCCGCGAGCGTGCCGGGGCTAGCGCGTGCGGCGCAGCGCCGTGCCGAACACGTAGTCCCAGAACGGGGCGCTGATCCCGAAGCCGCGCGTGTCGTCCTGGAAGTGGTGGCGCATGTGCAGCTCGCGCAGCACTTTTCCGAACCGCGACTTGCCCCGGTGGTGGTGCAGGGAGTAGTGCGTCATGTCGTAGACGAGGTAGCCGAGCAGGAAGCCCGACGCGAAGACGCTTCCGGCGGCGGTGCCCATGACCAGGATGAACAGGCCGTAGAAGGCGGCCGCGAGCGGGACGCTCACCGACGGCGGCATGACCAGGCGCAGCGGGTCGTTCGGGTGATCGTGGTGGACGCCGTGGATGATCCAGTGGAGGCGCGCCCCCGGGCCCGACTCCGGCTCGAAGTGGAAGACGAGCCGGTGGATCCAGTACTCGGAGAGCGTCCAGAAGAGCCAGCCGCCTGCCACCAGGGCCAGCGTGGGTGCCGCGGTCAGCTCAGGGGCGCCGACCAGGAACAGCACGGCCACGGTCGGCATGAAGAGGATCGGCGGCACGGCGGGATGGACACGCGACAGTCGGTCGAGAAGGTCCGAGTCGAACATTCTCGGAGAGGCCCTCAGGACGTCTGTACGACGAGCATCCAAAGCTTCCAGAATTTACCGTACCGCCGTGGTGTGCAATAGGACTCAGCCGCGCTGCCAGAGACCGCCCCACGACGCCACCAGGTACTCGAGCCCGGCCGCGACGGTCACGCCGTAGACGACGACCTCCACCGGTGCCGCCGCGCCCCCGAGGATGCGGCCGAGCAGGTAACAGGTGACCAGGGCGACGAAGAGAAGCCTGCCTGGAGTCTCCATGTCACTTGAGTGTCGGCCGCGCCCGCCCGCGTCCCGTTATCGGAACGTAAAAGCGGCGTGAACGTGGGGTTACCGGGGCTCAGGCCGCCACCGGCGGTGCGGCGTCGAAGAGGGCCGCGTAGGAGTCCAGGATCATGTGCCGGCCCTTCAGCTCGGAGATCGTGGCGGCGTCGGCCACGCCGTCGCCGATGAAGCCGGCTCCCCCCTCGGGGCCCAGGGGGATCGCTATCAGCGGCGGGAACTCGTCGTAGGTCGCGAGCTCGCCGGCGCCGGCGATGAGGGCACGCACGTTGGCCGCGACCACCTTCGCCTCGGCGGTTGCGATGCCGGCCATGTCCCGGTCGGCGTCCGCGATGTCGCCGAGGGCGAAGACGCGGGTCTCGCCGACCACGCGCAGGTGCTCGTCCACGCGCACGTAGCCGCGCTCGTCAAGCGATCCGTCGGCGAGGTACTCGCTGTGCGGCCGCACGCCGAAGGCGCGGAACCAGATGTCCGCTACCAGCTCGTCGCCGGCCGCGGTGGCGATCGCAATCGGGGCGAGTGTGGCGGGCGGGGCGCTGGGCAGCTCTTCGAGCGCGGCGCCCAGGCGCAGCTCCACCCCCAGACCGTCGAGCTGGCGGCGCAGCTCGTCGCGCAGGTCCTGGCCGTACGGACCCGTGAGGATGTCCTCGGAGGCATCGGCGATCGTCACGTGCTTGTCGGGGAAGAACGACTTGATCTCGCCGGCGAGCTCCAGCCCGGCCGGCCCCGCGCCGACGATCAGCACACGCTCGGCGCCCAGGAGCGCCTCGTGCGCCTGGCGAAAGCGCGAGCGAGCGGAGGCGACGTCGGGCTCCTCGGTCTTGGCGGGGAACGGATACGACGAGCCGGTGGCGAGCACGAGGTAGTCGGGCTCGAGGACGTGGCCTGACGCCAGCGTGACTTTGGACCCGTCGACCGCGACGGCGCGATCGCGGATGAAGCGACCGTCGGCGAGCAGGTGCTCGTAGGGCAGGAAGATGCGGTCGAGCCACTCGGGCTCGACGAGCGAGCGCCAAGCGGCGACGTTATGGACGAACGCCTCGGTCGGGTCTACGAGCGTGACCGCGGCGACGTCATCGAGCGCCTTGGCGGCGTTGATGCCGCCGTAGCCGCCTCCGAGGACGACGACGTGGGGGCGGCCGGAAGAGGGGGTTGCCATGGGAGCTCCTAGCACTCGTTTAGCAGTATCTGCAACGTGCAACCTAGCTACTAGGAAGATACTAGCGACCAGTGAAGCGCTAGCATGGAGGCGTGGCAACGACTCGCAAGCCAAGCGCCGATTCAGAGCAATGCGTCCGCGGTGATGCCGCGCTGGCGCGGGCTTTCGAGTTCCTCGGCAAACGCTGGAACGGCGTGGTGCTGGGCAACCTGAGGGAAAGCCCGGCCGGCTTCCGGGAACTCTCGCGCGCGATCGGAGGGATCTCCGACTCGGTCCTGTCGGACCGGCTGTCGGACCTGGCCGAGGCGGGTTTGATCGCCCGCACCGTCGACGAAGGTCCGCCGCTGGCGGTGTCCTACGCCCTGACCGACCGAGGCAAGGCGCTGGTGCCGGCGCTCGAGCAGATCTCCCTGTGGGCGCAGGAGCACCTGCTGCAGGACGAGGCGTAGGGCGCTAACCGCGCCGGCTGCGCGTCCGAGCCGCTCTCCAGCGGCTCAGGGTCCCGCGGCCACGCAGGTGTCGTGCGCCCCGGGCCAAAGTGGGGGGTTGAGTGCCTTGACCGCTTCGGCGTCGAGGTGCCGCTCGCGGGCGAGCCCCGCCACCACCGCGCGGTAGGAGGGTCGTGCGGCACCGTTGGCACTGAACCAGGCCGAGTCCCAGGTGTGGGGATCGCATTCGGCCTGCCACTGGTAGGCGTAGACGCGCCTGATGCGGCGCGAATGGCTCGGCAGTGACAGCATCCAGCGGGTGGCGGCCGCCGCGTGGCGTTCGCCAAGCCTGCCCTCGCGGACGTAGTAGACGATCCCAGCCGTTTCGCTGATCCAGAGCCGACCCCGTGTGAGCCGCAGCATCCGGCGGGTGCCCGAGAGCCGCCAGGGGCGAAAGAGGTTGACGTCGACGTAATTGTGCATCGACCAGAGCCGAGGGCGCCCACGGAGATGGCGCGTGTACTCGAGGAGCCACCGCCTCATGTTCCACCAGTCGAGCACGTCACCGGCTGCGACGTTGCAGCCGTGGCAGACGCGGCGTAGGGCGTTGTAGTAGCCGGCCGCGCGCCGAGGGTGGTGGTACGTGGGCTGCGAGCCGTGGTTGGCCTCGTTCCAGGGATTGAAGTCGCGCACCCACGGATAGCGCACGCGGAAGGCGCGCATGCAGCGCAGGTAGGTGCGGTAGGACGGGAGGTCCCAGCGCCGCCAGCTCGAGGCAAAGGCGACCAGTGGCCTGGCCCCCGCACGCCCGGCCGCAGCGAGCCAGGTGTCGACGTACCGCTGTGCGTCGCCCGGGCGGCAGGCCACGTCGTAAGGGACGACCAGGCGCACGTGCTCGAGCCCCAGCGCGGCGAAGCGAGGGTCGGAGAACATGGCAAGCCCCTGTTCGCCGATCCCGAGCTCGAACCCCCATCTCGCATCTGCCCGCGACGCCATGGCCAGAGCGCAAACACACACGGCGACGACCGCAAGCACCTTGATGGCGCCCGCGCCGCTTCGCATCGCGAGCATCGGTGAGCCCAGCATGGCGCACCAGGCTCGCGCGCGCCACCCTCGCCGATTCCGATCGGCCGGCACGCCGCGTCTGAGGCAGGGCGCTTGGGCACGCGGTGCATGGTGACTGTCGCGCGACCCCTCCCTGAACGGCGAAAGCCCCGCGTTAGCAGGGCTTCCTGAGGTACCGCCACGGGGATTCGAACCCCGGTTTCCGCCGTGAGAGGGCGGCGTCCTAGTCCCCTAGACGATGGCGGCCCGTCGGTCGGCGATTGTAGCGAGGGGGTTGTGGTTCGCCCCACTAGCCTCCCGCCGATCCGATCGCCTCTGCAAACCCCGGCGGGCGCCGTCTTGGTGCTGCTTGCCGCGCTCCTCGTGGGCGGGTGTGGCGGCGCCGGCGCCAGCGACGACGCCGCCGGCGTCTCCCTGACCGTCACCCGGGGCTTCGGCCACACCGAAGTCGACGCGGTGAAGCTCGCCAAGCTCCCCGACGGCGCCACCGCCCTCAGCCTGCTCCGCGACGAGTCCGACGTGGGGGCGCCCGGTCCCGGCTGGACCTTCTTCGTCAACGGCGTCAAGCCCGACGACGCCGCGCGCGACTACGAGCTGTCGCCCGGCGATCAGGTGCAGTGGGACCAGCACGAGTCGAAAGCCCCGGTCCGCGCCATCGTCGGCTCCTTCCCTGATCCCTTCCGCCGCGACCTCAACGGCGAGCGTCGCCCCGTGCGCGTGGAATGCGACGACGCCGAGTCCGACCCCTGTCGCGACGCCAAGGCCACCCTCGAGCGCTTCGGTGTCCCAGCCTCGGGCTCCTCGCTCGGCGCCCCCGGCACCGAGCACGTCACCCGCCTCGTGGTGGCCCGCTGGCCCGGTGCCCGGATCGTGCGCGGCGGCTTCACCCTCGAGGAAGGCCCGGCAAGCAACGGCGTCTTCGCACGCTTCTCCAAGGACGGCACCTCACTCGACCTGCTCGACGCAAGCGGAGCCGTGGCCCGCACCGTCCACCCGGGCGACGGCACGGCCCTGATCGTCGCGCTGCGCCCGCGCGCCGACGAGCTCCTGTGGCTGATCACCGCCCTCGACGCGCGCGGCCTGGCTGCCGGCGTAAGAGCCCTCAGCGAGGACGCGCTCAGAGGCGCCTTTGCCGTCGCCGTGACCGGCCGCGCAGTCGAGAAGCTCCCGCTCTGACCGCCGTATAGTCAAGGCGGTGACCGACCCGTTCGACGGCGCCCTCGAGCGCGTGGAGCAGTTGCGGGAGTTCTACGACGCCGCCATGGAAGTCGCGGTGACCAAGGACATCGGCCACCTGGACGAGATGTGCCGGCGGCTGATCGCCGCCTCGCCGATGCTGTTCGTGGCCACCTACTCCGAGGAAGGCCAGTGCGACGTGAGCCCGCGGGGTGGCGCACCGGGATTCGTCACGGTGCTCGACGACAACCACCTGGCCATCCCCGACGCCACCGGCAACCGGCGCCTCGACACGCTCGAGAACGTCGTGGCCAGCAGGCGGGCCGGCGTCATCTTCGTCGTCCCCGGGCGCGACACCACCCTGCGCGTGAACGGCCACGCTCGCGTGAGCGCCCAGCCCGAGCTGCTCGACCGCCTCACGCCCGTCGGCAAGCCGCCCCGCACCGCGATCGTCATCCGGGCCGAGGAGGTCTACGCCCACTGCCCCAAGGCGTTCGTCCGCTCCAAGCTCTGGGACCCGGCCACCTGGCCCGACCCGGCCGGCCTGCCGACGCCGGCCGAGGTGAGCGTCGCCCATCGGCGCGACCCCGCCTGGAGCGTCGAGCAGGAGGAGCGCCGCCAGGCGGAAGCGCTCCTGCACCGCCTGGACTGACTCCGCAACTGCGGGCCCGCGCTCGTGTTGTCGGTGTCGAATGTCAACCCTGCTGGCTCTGCTGGCAGTCGCGGCCGCCCTCCCCGGTGCCGCCGCGCAGGCCCAGCCCAGTCCGTGCCCGACCCAGGCGAGCTTCGCCTGGCAGGGCAGCTCGGAGTTCAGGCAGGTGACGGTGCAGGTCCCCGGGAGCGCGGCCTACCAGGGCACCGTGCTGAGGCCGGCCGGCCCGCGGCGCGAGCTCGGACGGCGACCCGCCGTCGTGCTCATGCACGGCGCCGGCGGCAGTCAGTGCGGACTCTGGTGGGTCGCCCGCTTCCTCGCGGGCCACGGTTACGTCACCCTGGTGCTGACCCACGACGGTGACCAACCGGGACACGTCGAGGCGGTCCGCACCGGCGTGCGCTTCCTGCGCTCGCGCGCGAATCCGTTCAGGGGAGTGACGCTTGCGAACCGGATCGGCCTGGCCGGCCACTCCCAGGGCTCGAACGCGGTAATGCTGGCTCAGGACGAGCCCGGAGTGCGGGCGGTCGTCGCGCTCGACTCGCTCAAGCGCTACGCCATCGGCGACCCCGCCGCGGCGGTCCACTGCAACGCCCGCCCGCGCAACCCGATCGCGCCCCGCGTGCCGGCGCTCGGCTTCGCCATGGACCTCCCTTGCGTCCAGCGCCCGACGGTGACCGACCCCGAGCTGAAGAAGACCGGCCACGTGCTTTGGAGGTCGGCCGGCCAGCCGACGATGACGCTGGTCATGCGCGGCTTCGCGCACGAGGACTTCACCGCGCGCGGCAGCGAGGCCCAGCAGCGCGAGGTCGGCCATTTCATGCTCGCCTGGTTCGACCGCTACCTGCGCAACGGCCGGTCGGCCACCAGGCGCATCCTCGCGCGCCGGGTGAACGGCGTCCGCACGCGGCAGCTGCTCAGCACCACGTTCCGCTCGGCGGCGTTCCTGCCGGGCCGGATCGACTGCGAGGACTACTCGAGCTGCCTGCTGCCGCGCCGCTAGCCGGCTCGGCGCAGCGCCTCGATGCCGCCCTGGAGGAACGTGAGCGCCTCGTCGACCATGGCGAGCGCCTCCGCGTGGGTGGGCGGTGACTCCGACTGCTTGATCCCCGTCTTGTCGAGTGCCGCCAGCGCGCCGGTGACCGCCGACGCGATCATGCGCGGCCGCACGTCGCCGGGCCGGTCGTCCAGGTCGCGGGCGATCGACTCGGCAAGCAGGTCCTCCACGCGGCCCATCAGGTTGCGGTCGTGCGCGGCCAGCGCCTCCGATTCGCCGATCATGCGCTTGCGGCAGCGCTCGCGCTCGTCGGTGTAGTCCATCTCCTCGAGCAGGCCGGCGATCCAGGCCCGCATCGCCTCGATCGCCGTCTCGTCCCCGGGCCGGTCGCGCAGCCGCGCCGCCAGCCCCTCGAAGTGGGTGGGGAAGTCCGCGAAGACCACGTCCTCCTTGGAGGGGAAGTAGCCGAAGAACGTGCGCGGGGCGATGTCCGCGGCCTCGGCGATGTCGGCGATCGTCGTCTGGTCGAAGCCGCGCTCCTCGAAGAGGCGCAGCGCCGCGTCGACGATCGCCTCACGCGTGCGCTGCTTCTTGCGCTCTCGTAGGCCGGTGTCGGGCATCGCCAAGCAGTCTACCGCTTGCATGCAACAAGCGCAACAATGCAGAGGTTGCAAGTTTGCGCTGAGTGTGCAACCCTGGCGGAATGGCTTATCTACTCGGGAATCTCGCCGCCGCCGCCGCGGGCCACTGGAAGCGCTCACTCGCGATCGTCCTCGCCGTCCTCGTCACGCTCGGCGTGCTCGCGAGCGTGGCCGGGGGGTCGTTCACCGACGACTTCTCCACGCCCGGGACCGAGTCGCAGAAGGCGATGGACCTCCTCCAGCAGCGCTTCCCGTCACAGTCGGGCGACACCGCCACCGTCGTCTTCGCCGTCAACTCGGGAACGCTGCGCGACGGCGCGCGCCCGCAGGCGATCGCCTCGGCCCTCGGGGAGATCCGCCGGCAGCCGCACGTGACCGCCGCCGCCGACCCGCTCGACGCAAAGGGGCAGGTCTCGCGCGACGGGCGGATCGCCTTTGCCACCGTCCAGTACGACCAGCCCGCGATGGACCTGGGCAAGCAGCCGGGCCAGCGCCTGGCGACGGCCGCCGCGAAAGCCGAGAGCGCCGGCATCGAGGTCTCGCGCCGCGGCCAGGTCGTCGATCAGGCCGAGCAGCAGACCGCACCGGTCGGCGAGCTGATCGGCGTCGCCGTCGCGGTCATCGTCCTCACGCTCGTCTTCCACTCCGCCGCGGCGATGCTGCTGACGCTGTTCGCCTCGCTGCTGTCGCTCGCGGGCGGCATGTTGCTGCTCACGCTGGGCTCGGCCCTGACCGACTTCCCGAGCTTCGCGCCGACGCTCGGGGTGATGCTCGGCCTCGGAGCCGGGATCGACTACGCCCTGCTGATCGTGGGCCGCTACCGCGAGCAGCTCGCGACCGGTGACAGCGTCGACAACGCCGCGCGGGTGGCCAACCAGACGGCGGGCACCTCGATCGTCGCGGCCGGAACGATCGTCGTGGTGGCGATCGCCGGGCTGCTGGCCACCGGGATCCCGTTCGTCGGCCGCATGGGGCTCGGCTCGGCGATCATGGTCGCCACGGTGGCGGTGGGCGCCGTCACGATCCTGCCGGTGCTGATGGGCGCCTTCGCCCGGCGGCTGCGACCCCGCCGCCCCGAGCACGTGGCCCCCTCGGCGGCCTTCGAGCGCTGGGGGAGGATGCTGACCCGCCGACCCTGGCTCGCCGCCGGCGTCGGCACGCTGATCCTCGTCGTTCTCGCCAGCCCGTTCGCATCGCTGCGCCTCGGTCAGCCCGACGACGGCAACGACCGCGGCGGTTCCACCACCCGGGTGGCCTACGACCGGCTGGCAGAGGGCTTCGGGCCCGGCTTCAACGGCCCGCTCGTGCTGGCGGCGTCGCTGCCGCGCGGCGCGGACGCGGGCCCGACGCTTCAGCGCATCGAACGCGCCGTGGCGCGCACGCCCGACGTGGCCGCGGTCGCTCCCGCGCAGCTAAACGACAAGCGCGACGCCGCCACGATCGCGGTGATCCCCAAGAGCTCGCCGCAGGACGAGCGGACCTCGAAGCTCGTGACCAGCCTGCGCGACGACGTCCTGCCGGGCGCCACCGCCGGCTCCGGCGCCCGCGTCTACGTGGGCGGCGCGACCGCGATCTTCAACGACCTGGCCGACAAGATCGCGAGCCGGCTGCCCGTGTTCATCGCCCTGGTGGTGGGCCTGTCGGTGTTCCTGCTGATGGCGGTGTTCCGCTCGGTCTGGGTGCCGCTGGTCTCGGCGGCCTTCAACCTGCTGTCGATCCTCGCGGCGTACGGCGTGGTCGTGGCCGTGTTCCAGAACGGCTTCGGCGCGTCGCTGCTGGGGGTGGAGGGCGAGGTGCCGATCGTCTCCTTCGTCCCGCTGTTCATGTTCGCGATCCTGTTCGGGCTGAGCATGGACTACAACGTCTTCCTCCAGTCGCGCATCCGCGAGGAGTACCACCGCGGAGCCGGCGCGAGGGAGAGCGTGGTGCTGGGGCTCGCGCGCGTGGCGCGGATCATCCTTGCGGCCGGGACGATCATGGCGGCCGTGTTCCTCGGCTTCGCGACCGACCCGGAGGTGGTCGTGAAGATGATCGGCGTGGGCCTGGCGTCGGCGATCCTGATCGACGTGCTGGTCGTGCGGCTGATCGTGGCCCCGGCCGTGATCGCGCTGCTGGGCGACCGGGCCTGGGGGCTGCCGCCCTGGCTCGAGCGGGTGCTGCCGCGGATCTCGCTCGAGGGCGACGAGCACCGGCCGGCGCCGGCGCGCCCGGGCAAGCCGGCGGTGGACGCCGCCTGAGCTAGATTCGACCGCGTGGCGGACTTCGCCGACTTCGACAGCCGCGGCTACCGGACCGTCGACGTGCGCAGCGGCTACGGCGAGTGGGTGACCACCTACGAGCAGACCGTCGAGGACGCCATGGACATCGAGCTGCTGGAAGCGCTCGAGCGCGTCTCCTGGCACGGCGTGGCGGCGGACCTGGGCTGCGGCACGGGGCGCACGGGCGCCTGGCTGCGCCGGCAGGGGATCGAGGTCGTCGATGGCGTGGACCTCACACCCGAGATGCTCGAGGTGGCGCGCTCACGCGGCGTCCATCGCCGGCTCGTCGAGGCCGACGTGACCGCCACGGGGCTCGCCTCAGAGGACTACGACCTCGTCGTCACGTCGCTGGTGGACGAGCACCTGGCCGACCTGCGGCCCTTGTACGAGGAGGCCTTCCGGCTCGCTAGGCCCGGGGGCACCTACGTCCTCGTCGGGTTCCACCCGCACTTCATCATGGCCGCCGGGATGCCAACGCACTTCGACAGCGCGTCGGGCGAGCCGGTGGCGATCGAGACGCACCTGCACCTGCTGAGCGAGCACACCGAGGCCGCGCTCGTCGCCGGCTGGGAGCTGGTCGAGCTGAGGGAGCGCGTGATCGACGACGCCTGGCTCGAGCTGAAGCCGAAGTGGGAGAGCCTGCGCGGTCAGCCGCTGGCGTTCGCCGCCGTCTGGCGCAAGCCGGCCTAGCTGCCCAGCTGGCGCGCGACCGCGCGGTCCATCAGCCGGTCCGGCATGACCCTCGCGAGCGCGCCGCGCATCTTCGCGTCCCTGCCGACGAGGTAGCGCGTGCGCGGGCGATCCGCCGTCAGCGCCTTGCCGATCACCTCGGCGACCTCACGCGGCTCGATGCCGGTCTTCGTCGCGATCTTCACCGTCTCGCGGCGCAGCGTCTCGATCATGCGGCCGTACAGCCGTTCGGCCTCGGGAGGCATCTGCTGCTGGAGCTCGTCCGCCGCCTCGTTGCTCTTGCTCCAGATCGGTGTCTTCACGCCACCCGGCTCGATCAGGATCACGTCCACGCCCTGGCCGTGCAGCTCGCGGCGCAGCGAGTCGCTGATCGCCTCGAGCGCGAACTTCGACGCGTTGTAGGGCGATACCAGCGGCAGCGCGAAGCGGCCGCCGATCGAGCTGAGGTTGACGATCCGGCCGCCGCCCGCCCGCAGAGCCGGCAGGAACTGCTGGATCACCGCGACCTGGCCTACGACGTTCACCTCCAGCTGGAGCCGGAGCTGGTCCAGCGGCATGAACTCGAGCGGCCCGGCAACGGCGATGCCGGCGTTGTTGACCAGGCCCGCCATCGGGCCGTCGCCGAGCTCCTTGCGCGCGGCCGCTATCGACGCGGGGTCCGCCACGTCGAGCTTGACCGTGCGCAGCCCGCGGGAGCGGAGTCGCTCCGCGTCCTCCTCCTTGCGCACCGCTCCGACCGAGTCGAAGCCGAGCTCCTTGAGGTGAAGAGCCGTCGCCTCGCCGATCCCCGTGGAGGCGCCCGTCACGAGCACGGTTCCGGTAGCCATTGCGAGCGACCCTATCCGCTAGCGTCGCGGGCGTGGAGCTGGAAGATGCCATTCGCACCCGACGCACCCACAAGGCCTACGGGGCCGACCCGGTGCCGCGCGAGACGCTCGCCGAGCTGTTCGAGCTGGCGCGCTGGGCGCCCAACCACAACCTCACCAACCCGTGGCGCTTCCGCGTGCTCGGCCCCGACTCGCTGGCGGCCCTCAAGCAGGCGGCCGGCCCCGAGGCGGCAGCCAAGCTCGACCGGGCGCCCACGCTGGTGGTCGCGAGCCAGGTGCGCTCCGACGACGAGGTGCAGGACGAGGAAGACCTCTGCGCGGTGGCCGCCGCGATCTCCTACGTCCTGCTCGCCGCCCACTCGCGGGGCCTGGCGGGCTACTGGCGCACACCCGCCGTGCTGCGCTCCGACGAGGGGCGCGCGGCCGTCGGGGTGCCCGACGACGAGCGCGTGCTGGGGCTGCTCCACCTCGGGCCCCCGCGCCAGGAGAAGGACCCTCCCGGGCGCCTCCCACCCGGCGAGTACGTAACGTTCCTGCCGTGATCCCGCGCGCCGACGCGCTCCTCTCGCTCGAACGGGACTCGTTCGACCTGGTCGTGGTCGGGGGCGGCATCACCGGCGCGGGGGTGGCGCTCGACGCGGCCTCGCGCGGGTACAGCGTGGCGCTGGTCGAGCGCGACGACTTCGCGGCCGGCACCTCCAGCCGCTCCTCGAAGCTCATCCACGGTGGCCTGCGCTACCTCCAGAACTTCGACCTCGGGCTGGTCCGGGAGGCGCTGCTGGAGCGCTCCCTGCTGGTCAAGCTGGCGCCGCACCTGGTCAAGCCGCTGCCGCTGCTCGTCCCGAGCTTCGAGGGCAAGCGCCCCGACCGGCTCACCGGCGTCGGGCTGAACATGTACGACGTCATGGCCTGGCGGCGCGGGCGCGAGGAGGGGGAGGAGTGGAGCCCGGCGCGTCACCGCATCATCGAGGGGGCCGAGGCGGTCCAGCTGGCCCCGGCGCTCGCGGACCGCGACCCGACCGCGGCGTACCTCTTCTACGACTGCCAGACGGACGACGTGCGAATGGTGCTGAGCGTGCTCGGCGAGGCCGAGCGCTTCGGCGCGGTGGTCGCCAACCGCTCCGACGTCAGGGGCCTGGTGGAGCGGGACGGGCGGGCGGTCGGCGTGCTGGTGCGAGACGCCGAGACCGGCGCGGAGTTCGAGGTGCGCGCGGCGAACGTGATCAGCGCCACCGGCGTGTGGGCCGACCAGCTGCGCCCCGACGAGCTCTACGGCCACGAGGAGATGCCGCGCATCCGCCCGAGCCGGGGAACGCACGTGACGATCTCGCCCGACGACCTGCCCGTGGAGGCCGGCGTGATCGTGCCGGCCGGCGGCGGCCGCACGGTCTTCGTGCTGCCGTGGCTCGGTCGCACGCTCGTCGGCACCACCGACAACGACTACGAGGGTCCGCTCGATCACGTGCCCGCGTCCGCTGACGACATCGGCTACCTGCTCGAGGCGGTCAACACCTACTTCGCCACCGACATCGCGCCCGGCGACCTCACCGGCGCCTACGCGGGCGTGCGGCCGCTGATCTCCACCGGCGATCCGAAGAAGTCGGTGGACATCTCCCGCCGCGCCGAGCTGTACGAGACCAGCTCCGGGCTGGTGACCATCACCGGCGGCAAGTTCACGACCTGGCGGCGCATGGCCAAGTCGGCGGTCGACCGGATCGTGGAGCGCGAGGGGCGCGACGCGCCCTGCCGCACGCACGAGATCCCGATCGGCCAGCCCGAGGAACCGGATGCTCTGCCTCAGGTGCCGGGCGTGGACGAGGCCAGCCGCACCCATCTGGCCGCTCGCTACGGGCACGCCGCCCGCGACGTGCTGCGCCTGGCCGCGGCGGCCCCGCGGCTCGCCGCGCGCATCAGCCCGGAGCTGCCCGACATCGCCGCGGAGGCGGCTTTCGCGGCCGGCCACGAGCAGGCCCGGTCGGTCGGCGACGTCCTGCTGCGCCGCACCCGCTTGGGGCTGCTGGACGCGCGCGGGCTGGCCGCGCCCGACTCCGACGGAGCCCGGCGCGCGGCTCGGGCGATGGCGGGCGAGCTGGGCTGGGACGAGGCGCGCGTGGAGCAGGAGCTGCGCGACTGGGTCGAGCTGGCGCGCCTGGAGGCGCTCGTGCCCGACGGCGTTCCGGTGCCGGCCGGGGAGCCCAAGCAGGAGGCGCGCCTCGGCGCCGGGGCGGCGCCGGAGGAGGCCGCTTGAGCGAGCCACTGCTGATGGGCATCGTCAACGCGACGCCCGACTCGTTCTCCGATCAACAGGGCGAGAAGTCCCTCGACGCGCTGGTCGAGCGCGCGCACCTGCTCGCCGAGGCGGGAGCGGCGATCATCGACGTGGGCGGCGAGTCGGGTCGCACCGACCGCGAGCCGGTGCCGGTAGAGGAGGAGCGCGCCCGTGTGGTGCCGCTGATCGAGCGCCTGGCGGCGGACGGGCTGACGGTGTCGGTCGACACCTGGCGCGCTCCGGTGGCGCGGGCGGCGCTGGCCGCGGGCGCGTCGATGGTCAACGACGTGAGCGGGCTGAGCGACCTCGACGTGGCCGACGCCTGCGCCGAGGCGGGCGCGGAGCTGGTGATCACGCACACGCGCGTGCCGCCCAAGGTGAAGGGGTACCCCGAGTACGCCGACGTCGTGGCGGACATCATCGACCTGCTGCGCGCGCGGGCGGCCACCGCGGTGGCGCGAGGGGTGGACGAGCAGCGGATCGTGTTCGACCCCGGCATCGACATCGCCAAGTCGCCGGCCGAGTCGGTGGAGGTGCTGCGGCGGCTGCCGGAGCTGGGCGCGCTGGGGCGCCCGCTGCTGGTGGCGGTGTCGCGCAAGGACTTCGTCGGGGCTCTCACCGGCCGCTCGCCGGCCGCGCGCGACGCGGGCACGCTGGCGGCCGTTGGCGTGGCCGCCGACGGCGGGGCCGGCATCCTGCGCGTGCACGACGTGGCCGCCGCGCGCGACTACCTGGCGGTCCGGGCGGCGCTGGCGAACGGCGCGGCCAGCGGCCTGGAGCTGCACCCCGACCTGCGCCGGGAGCCCGTGTGAGCGCAGGCGAGCGCTTCACGATCGCCCAGCTGTCGGATCCGCACTGCGGCTCGCCGCACTTCGTGCCCAGCCTGCTGGACCGCGCGATCGTGGAGATCAACGAGCTGCAGCCGGACCTGGTGATCGTGTCCGGCGACCTCACCAGCGACGGCCTGCGCGGGGAGTACCAGCTCGCGCGCGACTACCTGGACCGGATCGACTGCGAGCGGATGATCGTGATCCCCGGCAACCACGACTCGCGCAACGTCGGCTACGTGCACTTCGAGGAGCTGTTCGGCGAGCGCCGGTCCGAGCTGCACACCGACGGCATCTCGATCCTGGCAGTGGACTCGACCGAGCCCGACCTCGACCACGGGGTGATCGGGCGCGGCCGCTACCAGTGGATCGAGGAGCGCTTCGGCGCCAACGAGGCCTACCTGCGGATCTTCGTGCTGCACCACCACCTGCTGCCGGTGCCCGGCACCGGGCGCGAGCGCAACATCGTGCACGACGCCGGCGACACGCTCGAGTGCCTCCAGCGCGCGGACGTGCACCTGGTGCTGTCCGGTCACAAGCACGTTCCCTACGCGTGGCGGCTGGAGAACCTGTTCGTCGTCAACGCGGGCACGGTGTCGACCACCCGCCTGCGGGGCAAGACCAAGCCCTGTTACAACGTGATCGAGGCGAGCCCGGAGCGGGTCACGGTGTTCCGCAAGTACCCCTTCCACGAGCAGGACGCGATCATCTCGTTCGACCCGCGCACGTACGAATACGAGAAGGACCAGTCACTGCTGGGCGAGACGGCGCACGGCTGAAGCGGAAATCCGCGTGGCGGTCATCGCGCTCATCGACGGCGAGCACCATCCGCAGGCGGTGCGCGACGCCCTGGAGCGGCTCGACCTCGCCGGCGTGATCTTCTGCGGGGGCGAGGAGAAGCTCCCGTCCGGATCGCTGGACGAGGTGTACGGGTACCCGGTCGAGACCGGGCCGGAGGAGGCGCTGGTGCGCCTGGCGGCCGGTGCGGAGGCGGTCGTCGACCTGGCCGACGAGCCCGTCCTTCCGCCCAGCGCGAAGCTGCGCTTGGCCGCGCTGGCCCTCCACCTGGGCCTTCGCTACGAGGGACCCGGTCTGCGGCTCGACCCGCCGCGCTACGCGCCGGTCGCCTTCGAGGGTCGTCGGCTCGCGGTGATCGGCACCGGCAAGCGGACGGGCAAGACGGCGGTCGCGGGCCACTGGGCCCGGTTGCTGAGCGAGCGGGGCGTGGACCCGGTGATCGTCTGCATGGGGCGCGGCGGGCCGGGGAAGCCGCGCGTGGCGGCGGCGGGCCTCACGCTCGAGGACCTGATCGCGATCGCCGACGCCGGCGAGCACGCCGCGTCGGACTACCTCGAGGACGCCGTGCTGGCGGGGGTGCGCACGGTCGGGTGCCGGCGTGTCGGCGGCGGGCTGGCGGGCGCGCCGTGGGAGTCGAACGTGCCGGCCGGAGCGGAGCTCGCGGCCTCGCTGCCGGGCGCGAAAGCGCTGATCTTCGAGGGCTCCGGGACGTGCATCCCGCCCGTCGAGGCGGACCGCACGGTGTGCGTGATCGGCCGGGGGGAGCCGCAACCGCTGCGCGACTACGCGCTGCTCCGGGCGCAGCTGCTGCTGGCCCACGAGGACGCGGTGGCGCCCCCGGAGGCGCTGCGCTTCTCGCTGCGGGCGGAGCCCGCCGAGCCGCTGCCCGCGGGCGCGCGCGTGGCGCTGTTCACGACCGGGGCTCCCGGCTGCGAAGGGGTGGAGCCTGTCGTCGTCTCCACCAATTTGGCGCGCCGCTCGGCGCTGGCAGACGATCTGGAGCGCGCCGCCGACTGCGACGTCTACCTGACCGAGCTCAAGGCGGCCGCGATCGACACGGTCGCGCGCCACGCGCTCGCGCGCGGCGCGCGGGTGGTGTTCGTGCGCAACCGGCCCGTGGGCGTGGATGATGCGCTGATGGAGCTGGCGGGTGCCTGAAGGCGATCGCTCCGGTGCGGGCCAGCGCGGCCCCTCGCGCGAAACCATCGTCGTCTACGAGGGCCACGGCCTGCCCTACTCGAAGGGGCTGATGGCCCAGGCGCTGTCGGCCACGGCGCTGTCGCAGGAGCGCTCGTTCGAGCTGGCCCGGATGATCGAGACAAGGCTCGCCGAGCGCGGCGAGGCCGCGATCGACGTCGAGGCGCTGCACACGCTGGTGGAGGAGGTGCTGATCGCCGAGGAGGGGGAGACCGCGGCCGGCCGCTACCGGCGCTGGCGGCGCCTCGATCGGCTCGATCGCCCGCTGGTGGTGCTGATCGGCGGCACCACCGGGGTCGGAAAGTCGACGCTCGCGGCGATGCTGGGCGCGCGGCTGGGCGTGAACCGGGTGATCGCCACCGACGTGATCCGCCAGGTCCTGCGCGCGTTCTTCACGCAGGAGGCGATGCCGACCGTTCACCGCTCGGCGTTCGAGGTGGGAGGCATCGCCGGCTACCGCGACCAGGCCGAGCGGGTCGGCACCGGTATCGCGGCGATCGTGGAGCGGGCTGCCGCGGAGGGCAAGCCGGTGGTCGTGGAAGGCGTCCACGTGGTGCCGGGCGGCGTGCATCCACGCGTGCGCGAGCGCTGCGTGCTGGTCGAGGCGCTGGTGGTCGTGGACGACCCGGACCTGCACCGCGGGCACTTCTCCCTGCGGCCGGGATCGCGGCCCGCCGAGCGCTACCTGGCCAACTTCGAGGAGATCCGGCGCCTGCAGGACCACCTCTGGGAGCGGGCTCGCTCCGAGCAGGTGGCGATCATCGACAACACCAGCGCTGACGACACGCTGGCGCGGCTGATGGAGCTCGTGCTCGACGCGGTGCGCGAGGACAGCTGACGGCCGGGCGGCCGCTCCGCTCGCTAGGGTCCTCGCCCTATGACGGTCCTCCAGCGCAAAGAGCTCGAATCCAGCCCCCTCGCCGACCTGCACGCAATCGCGTCCGAGCTGGGCTTGGAGGGCTACCGCGGCAAGCGCAAGGCTGACCTGATCGGCGCCATCCTGGAGGAGCAGGGTGGGGAGGACGCCGCCGACGAGCCGGAGGCGCCCGCGCCCGAGGCCGAGGCTCCCGAGCCCGAGCCCGAGGCCGAGGCGCCCGAGCCCGAGCCCGAGGCTCCCGCGCCCGAGCCCGACGAGCCGGACGAGGTGCCTTCCGAAGAGTCGCTCGAGGGGCCGGCCGAGCCGGAGGCCGAGTCGCCCGGTGAGAGCGAGCTCGAGGTCGTGGAGGAAGAGCCGGAGGTCGAGGACGAGACCTCCGACGAGGAGATCCTCACCGGCGCGCTCGACATCCTCACCAACGGCTCGGGCTTCCTGCGGGTCGACCCGACCGGCCAGTCGCGCGGAGACGTCTACGTGTCCCCGGCCCAGATCCGGCGCTGCGAGCTGCGCTCCGGCGACGAGCTCAGCGGGCCGGTGCGCCCGCCGCGGCGCAACGAGCGCCACCCGTCGCTGGTCCGCGTGGAGAGCGTGAACGGCGCCGACGCGGAGCCGCCGGAGCAGCGGCCCTGGTTCGGCGAGCTGACGCCGGTGTTCCCGAAGGAGCGCCTGGGCGATCTGGACGGAGTCGCTTATGGCAAGGGCTCGCGCGTCGCGATCCTGGGACCGCCCGGCGCCGGCGCAACGACGCTGCTGCGGCAGGCCGTGAAGGCCATCGCCGAAGGAACCTCCGACGTCGGCATCCAGGTGGTGCTGGCGGGGGTGCGGCCCGAGGAGATCGCCGAATGGGGCGAGCTGGGACCGCCGGTCGTGGGCGGCAGCTTCGAGCGCTCGCCGGAGGCTCAGGCGCAGGCCGCCGAGCTGGCCGTCGAGCGGGCCAAGCGTCAGGTCGAGCGCGGCGGGCACGCCGCCGTGGTGATCGACTCGCTCCAGGCGCTGCCGCACGGCACGCGTCGGCGCGTCTTCGGCGCGGGACGCGCGACCGCGGAGGGCGGGTCCCTCACGATCCTGGCGGCCGGCGGCGAGGACACGGAGCTGCTGCGCTGGGCCACCACGCGCGTGGTGCTGGCGAGCGACGGCAAGGTCTCGGCCGCGGAGAGCGGGACTCTCCACGGCGACGATCTGAAGTAGCCCGCTAGCGGCGGTACGCGACCGCGCGCCAGCTCGGCTCGGGCGAGAGCTCGATCAGCTCGAAGTTGCGGTCGGGCTGGGCGTACCCGAAGGAGTGGGTGTTCTCGTCGAAGACGATCTCGAGCTCCCCCTCCATCACGCGCTGGTCCAGCCAGGCGCCGCGGAAGACGAGCCGGCGGATCCAGTGAACGAGCGAGCGCTCCGAGGGTCCGTTGAGGTCGCCCCAGCAGTAGTTGATGTGCTCGCCGAGGTCTGACTGAGGCTCGTGCACCTCGCCGTTGACGGCCAGGTTCACGAGGTCCTCGCGCTCCTGGTCGCCGAGCCGGCCGTCGACGAAGCCGAGCTTGACGGCCGCCTGCTCCAC
>JAXDIH010000015.1:0-5899 GCA_034664105.1 Thermoleophilaceae bacterium | reverse complement strand
ACCTCGACCAGCACGCCGATCTTGCCGCCGGCGTGGATGTAGCTCGACACCACTCCCTCCGCGGCGGTCTTCCCGCCGCGCTTGGCGGCCGAAGCCTGGCCCTTGACGCGCAGGATCTCGATCGCCTTGTCCACGTCCCCGCCCGACTCCTGCAGGGCCGACTTGGCATCCATGATGCCCGCCCCCGTCTGGTCGCGCAGGGCCTTCACGTCTTGGGCCGAAATGGCGGTGCTCAACTTCCGTCTCCTCTAGGAATCGTCGTCGGGATCGAACGTACGCCGCTCGCGCGGTGCCGCGGCGCCGGCGGCGGTCTCCGGCCGGGTGCCGCTCGGCGTGGCGGGCTCGTCCGGCGCGAAGCCGGCCTCCTCGGACTCGCGGCGGGCGCGCTCCTCGGCCTCCTGGCGCTCGCGGTCCTCCTGCTCGCGCGCCGCGCGCTCCTCGGCTTCGCGGCGCTCCTGCTCCTCGCGCTCGCGGCGCGCGGCCTCCTCCTCGGCGCGGAAACGGGCCGAGCGCTCCGACACCACGTCGGCCACGGCCTGGATCACGACCTTGCAGGACCGGATCGCGTCGTCGTTGCCGGGGATCACATAGGTCACCGGGTCCGGGTCGCAGTTGGTATCGACCAGGCCGATGATCGGGATCTTGAGGCGCGTGGCCTCACGCACTCCGATGGCCTCGGTCTTGAGGTCCACCACGAACATCGCGTCCGGCGGGCGCTGCATGTCCGCCACGCCGCCCAGGTTGGTCTCGAGCTTGTCGCGCTCGGCTATGGCGCCGATGCGCTCACGCACCGGCAGCAGGTCCATGCTGCCGCTCTCGGTCCAGTCACGCAGCTCGTGGAGACGCCGGATGCGCTTGGAGATCGTCTGGAAGTTGGTGAGCAGGCCGCCCAGCCAGCGCTGGTTCACGTACGGCATGCCGCAGCTCTCGGCTGCCTCGCGCACGGTGTCGCGGGCCTGCTTCTTCGTCCCGACGAACAGCACGGTCCCGCCGCGGCCGGCGAGCTCCCCGACGAACTCCTCCGCCTTGCGCAGCAGGCGTTCGGTGTTCTGCAAGTCGATGATGTGGATCCCGCCGCGCTCGCCGAATATGAAGCGGCGCATCTTGGGATTCCAGCGGCGCGTCTGGTGGCCGAAGTGAACTCCGGCTTCCAGCAGCTCCTTGATGCCTACCTCGGTGGCCAAAGAGAAACTCCCTTTTCTTGTATTGGTGTAGCTGCTCCCGCCGGCCTGTACGCGGACCCGGGTCGTTCGCCCCGGGCAGGGCCGCGCCTGTATGACTCGGCGGGGTAGTGAGTAGTTGCGCCAAGGATAGAGCCCCGAACATAAAGCGAGGCGGCTGAAAAGCCGCCTCGCTCTGTATTTCAGTCCCCGTCTGGCCCTCCGGAGACTGGCTCCCGTCTTGCTGCATCGAGCGCGCGACGCAGGTCAACGGGTGGTTTGGACTCGCACATCACGATTCCCCTGGTGAGCGGATGCTTAAACATCAGCTTCTCCGCGTGCAGGAATTGACGCTCCAGGCCGAGCTCACGGCCGCAAGGGCGACCGCCGTACTGCGGATCGCCGCAGACCGGGTGGCCGATCGCCGCCAGGTGCGCGCGGATCTGGTGGGTGCGGCCCGTTTCGAGGTTCACGCGCAGCAGTGTCGTGGCGGGCAGGCGCTCGATCACCTCGAAGTGGGTCACGGCCTCGCGCGGCCGGTCGCTGCGCGTGGACACGAGCGTGCGGCGGGAGCGGTCGCGGCCGATCGGAGCGTCGATCGTGCCGCTGTCGGCCTCCGGATGGCCCGTGACGAGCGTCAGGTACTCGCGCTTGATCTCGCGCGCCCGCAGCTGTTTCGTGAGCGCCGCGTGCGCCTCCTCGGTCTTCGCCACCACGAGCAGGCCCGACGTGTCGCGGTCGAGCCGGTGCACGATCCCCTGGCGCTCGGGGTCCGGACCGCCGGCGGCACGCCCGCGCAGCGCCTCGGCGAGCGTGGCGCCGTGGTGACCGGGCGCGGGATGGGTGACCAGCCCGGCCGGCTTGTCCACCACCATCAGGTCGGCGTCCTCGTAGACGACGTCGAACTCGGCGATGGCCTCGCCCGCGGCGGTGGCGCCGGCCTCGGGCTCGACCGTGACCGCCTGGCCCGCGCCGATGCGATGGTTCTTCGGCCGTGGCTCGCCGTCGACCAGCACGGCGCCCGACTCGATCAGCCGCTGCGCCGCGGAGCGCGAGGGAGCCGCTCCGCGTGCCGCCAGGAAGGCGTCCAGGCGCAGCCCCGCGTCCTCCGCGGACGCCTCTAGCCGGACCGGGGCCGTCGCGGCCTGTCCTCCACGATCCAGAGCAGCAGGACCACGCCGATGACGATGCAGGAGTCGGCGACGTTGAACGCCGGCCAGCCGATCGGGTCGATGAAGTCGATCACGGCTCCCTCGCGGGCGCGGTCGGCGAGGTTGCCGAGCGCGCCGCCCAGCAGCATCCCAACCGGCAGCCAGAGCCAGGGCCGGTCGCGGTTGGCGGCGAAGTACCCCAGCAGCAGGGCCAGCGACGCGCCGATCAGGATCGCCACGATCAGGCCCGCGCCTTCCAGCGCTCCGAAGGCCACGCCGGTGTTGCGCGTGTTGGTCAGGCCGAGTCCCGGGATCAGATCGACGTGACCGCCGCGCGCGATGTTCGTGGCGACCAGCTGCTTGGTCACCTGATCCACCGCGACGACGATGCCGGCCGTGGCCAGCGCCGCGGCCGGGCCTGAGACCCTCACCCCCGGATGAGGTTGGCCAGCAGGCTGCTCACGATGATCAGCACGAACGTGGCGACGATCGGGCTGAGATCGAGCGCGCCCGGGCCGATCCGGACGGGCGGCAGGATGCGCCGGAAGAGGTTCAGGTACGGATCGGTCACGTCGGTCACGAACTTCAGGAAGGCCGCGAGCCAGCGGTTGTAGGGGATGCGCGGGATCCAGCTGAGGATGATGCGGATGAAGATCAGCACCAGGTACACGAGCGCCAGCGTGTTGACGTAGTCCGCGACGTCGCCGCGCGTGATGGCCAGCCAGGTGTCCATCAGCGCGTTGCCTCCACCACGGCGTCGACGGCCGATCGGCAGACGTCCCGCAGGCCCCGCTCCTCGAGCGTGATCAGGCCGCGCTCCGTGGTGCCCCCGGGCGTGGCCACACGTGTCTTGACGGCCGCGGTGTCGTATCCGTGCTGGCGCAGGTAGGCGGCGGTGCCGGCCATCGTCTCGACCGTCATGCGCAGCGCCTGCTCGGGCGCCAGGCCGTGGGCCGCCCCGGCCTCGGCGAACGACTCCGCCACCAGGGCCATGAAGGCCGGGCCGCAGCTCATCAGCGCCATGGCGGGCTCGATCAGCGGCTCGCTGTCCAGGGCAATGATCGCGCCGGCGCGGCCGAACAGCTCGAGGATCTGGGCCTCTGGGCCCTCGCCGGCGAGCCGGCCCGGGACGTAACAGAGCACGCCCTGGCGGACCTCCGCCGGGATGTTGGGGATGAAGCGGTAGACGGGCACGCCGGGGTAGGCGGCCTCCAGCGCGGCGGTGTCGGTGGCGGCCAGGATCGAGACGACCGCGCTCGCGTGGCCGCCGACCTCCGCGGCCACCTCGGCGAGCTGCCCCGGCTTGTGGCAGAGCACCACCACGTCGGCGCGCTGGGCCAGCTCGCCGTTGGAGGCGACCGCCTCGCCGCCCAGCTCCTCGGCGAGGGCCTGGGCCTTGGAGGCGTCGACGTCCGCGACGAGCGCCGGCTCGCCGATCCCGCGCGCCAACGCGGAAGCCATGTTGCCGGCTCCGATGAGACCTAGCTGCATCGCGGCGAGACTCTACCTGCGAGCCCTCGAGGCCATCGCTGCGCAGCGGGCCGAGCCCGCTGCTTGCGCCCTAGGACTGGTTGAAGAAGCCCTTCTCGATCAGGCGAGCGCGCTCCTCGGCGGAGACCTCGACGTTGCGAGGGGTCAGCAGGAACACCTTGTCGGCGATCCGCTGCATGCCGCCGTCGAGCGCGTAGGTGAGGCCGGAGGCGAAGTCGATCAGCCGCTTGGAGAGCTCGGTGTCGGTGCCCTGAAGGTTGAGGATCACCGGGATCGCCTCCTTGAACTGGTCCGCGATCTGCTGGGCGTCGTTGAAGTTCTTCGGGATGACGAGGTGCACCTGGATGTCCCCCCCGTTGCCGCGCCCGTTGCCGGCGACCGGACGCAGGACGCGCGTCTCGCGTCCGACGCCGCGCGGCTCGTCGGCGAAGATGTCGTCGATTTCGTCGCGCCGGCGGCGCTGCAGGCGGCGCACGTTGGGCCGGTCGCGGTAGCGATCCTCGAGCTCGATCTCCGGCTCGGGCTCACGAACCTGCTCATAGCGCGGGTCCTCTTCCTCGGCGAGGCCGAAGTAGACCAGGGTGCGGTGCCATGTATCGCGGAGCGCCATGCTGCCTGCTTGTTCGCGCGTAAGCGGGAAACTCCTTGCGCCTGGCGCACTCTATCGCCCGGCTCTGCAAGCGGGATACTGCGGCCGTGGAGAACGTCGAGGTGGTGCGGCGCGGCTTTGCGGCCTGGGATCGCGGCGATCACGGGGCGGTGATGGCCGATTTCACGTCCGACATCGAGATCGACGCGTCCGAGCGCATCCTGAACCCGGCCGTCTACACGGGCATCGACGGCGCGATGCGCTTCAGCCAGGAGATCGCCGAGACCTGGGGCGAGTTCCACGTAGAGGTCGAGGAGCTCCTGCCGGCGGGCGATCAGGTCGTCGTCCTGGTGCATTCCACGGGGCAGGGCCGGGCCAGCGGCGCCCCGGTCGACTCGCGCGCCGCCTGGGTGGTGGTCGTGAGCGAGGGGAAGGTCAAGCGAATGCGGCTCTACCGCGACCGCGCCCGGGCCCTCGCAGCCGCGGGGGTCGGCGTGGTGGTCCAGCAGTTCGCGGACACGAACGCGCGCGACTTCCGGGCGGTGATGGAGGCCTACGCGCAGGGCGTGGAGCTCGTCATGCACGGTGACAAGGGCGGCATCCTGAGCCGGACGGCGACCGGGAAGCAAGCCGTGGGCGAGTGGTTCGGCGACTGGTTTCGCCAGTTCAGCCGCGACTACCGCTTCGAGATCGAGGAGGCGCGCGGCATCGGCAACCGCGTGCTGATCGTCGCTAGCCACCACGGCCGCGGCAGGGACAGCGGCGTGCCGGTCGAGGAGCAATGGGCGTACCTCTACGGCGTGCGCGACGGCAAGGTCGACCTCGTCGAGCTCTGGGGCGACCGCGACGCCCGCGCGGCGGCCCTGGCGGCGGTGGGGCCGGCGGACGCGGTGCGCGGGCACTTCGAGGCGTTCGACCACGGTGGCCTGGACGCGGTGGCGGAGTTCTGGCACCCCGATGTCGACTGGCGAGCGGTCGAGGGGGCGGCGGACGACGTAGGGGTCATCAGAGGCCCGGATGCGCTGCGCCGCTACTACCAGGACTGGATCGACACGCTGGACGAGCTCCAAGCCCGCGTCGAGGAGATCGTCTCCGAGGCGGGCGAACGGATCGCGGCGTCCGTGCGCAACTCAGGGCGCGGTAAGGCCAGCGGTGTCCAGACGGAGGGCCGCTACTTCGTGGCCTGCACCGTCCGGGACGGTCGGATCGTCAGCGGCCGCGAGTACGAGACCCGCGAGCAGGCGCTCGAAGCCGTGGGGAGCGAGAGCCCCTTGTGACATCTTTCGGCCCGTGGAGTCCGAGCCATTCCAGGTGGTGCGCCAGCTCCAGAGCGGTGCCGGGCTCGTGCTCGACGGCGAGGTGGCCGGGCAGGGCCCGCCGGTGGTGCTGCTGCACGGGTTGTCGGCCACGCGCCGCAACGTGGTGCAGGGCTCGCGCGCACTGCTGCGTCGCGGCTACCGGCTGATCGCCTACGACGCCCGCGGCCACGGCGCCTCCTCCCCCGGTCC
>JAXDIH010000266.1:0-2980 GCA_034664105.1 Thermoleophilaceae bacterium | reverse complement strand
TCCCGAAGCCCGGCAGCACCATGATGTAGACCTCGGGGTGCCCGAAGAACCAGAACAGGTGCTGGTAGAGCAGCGGTGACCCGCCGTTGGCCGCGTCGTAGAAGTGCGTCCCGAAGTGGCGGTCGGTCAGCAGCAGGGTGACCGCGGCCGCGATGACCGGGAGGGCCAGGATCAGCAGGATCGCGTAGATCAGCAGCGCCCAGACGAAGAGCGGGAGGCGGCCCCAGCCCATGCCCGGCGCGCGCATGTTCGCGATCGTCACGTAGAAGTTGATGCCGCCGACGAGCGAGCTCAGGCCGGTGAGGTGGACGAGGTAGATCCACGCGTCCACGCCGCCGCTCGGCAGGTACTCGCTGGAGGCCAGCGGCGGGTAGCAGGTCCAGCCGCACTCGGGCGGGCTGAAGAAGATCGACCCGTAGAAGACGAGCCCGCCGGCCGCCAGCAGCCAGAACGACAGCGCGTTCAGCTTCGGGAACGCCATGTCCCGCGCGCCGATCATCAGCGGCAGGAAGTAGTTGCCGAAGCCGGCCATGACCGGGACGACGAACAGGAAGACCATCGTCGTCCCGTGCATCGTCAGCAGCTGGTTGTAGGTCTGCGGGTCCAGCAGCGTGTTGTTCGCCTGGCTGAGCTGCAGGCGCATCAGCAGCGCCTCCGTCCCTCCCAGCAGGAAGAAGACGAAGGTCAGGACCAGGTACATGATCCCGATCCGCTTGTGGTCGGTCGTGGTCACCCACGACAGCCAGCCACGCGGCTCGGGCTCGACGCCGTGCGCGACGACCTGGGGGACCGGAGCGGGGGCGGTGATCTGTTGTGTGGCCATGCGTTCGCGTTCTTCGGGGAGCAGGGGAAGGGCGGCTCAGCCGCCGCCGGGGTTCCGGCCCTGGTCGACGTTGCGCCGCTGCTGCTGGGCACCGGCGTTCGCCTGACGGATCGCCTGTCGCTGGCGGCCGATCCAGGTCTCGAAGTCCGCGGGCGACACCGCGCGGACGCGCGCGGTCATGTTCGCGTGGTTGCGGCCGCAGAGCTCGGCGCACTGGCCGCGGAAGACCGTGTTGGCGAGCTTGCCGGGCACCTTGAGCCAGGTGTGGTTCGTGTAGCCGGGCACCGCGTCGAACTTGCCGCCGAGCTTGGGGATCCACCACGAGTGCGCGACGTCCTGCGCATCGATGTCGAGCGTCACCGTGGTGTCCGTCGGCACGACCATCTCCTCGTAGGAGAAGGGCGCGTCGAGCGGGGCGTTCCTGCAGTCGTTGGCGTAGGTGTACCGCCACATGTACTGCTGGCCGTTCACGCAGATGTTCAGCGCCTTGCCGTTGGGCGGCAGGGTCTTCGTCGGGCCGGCGGCGACCAGCACGCGGTCGGCCAGCTGCAGCCCGTTCGGCCCCGAGTTGGGCGGGGTGCGGATGTCCGGCAGGAAGATGAAGGTCAGGACGGCGAGCACGACGAGGATGACGGCGGCGCCGACGGTCCAGCCGATCTCCAGGCGCGTGTTGCCGCGGATCTGCGCCGCGACGGCGCCGCGGCGGGCGCGGAACTTGACGAGCGAGTAGACGAGCGCGCCCTCGACGCCCAGGAAGACGACGACGGCCACGGCCATGACCGTCCAGTACAGCGTGTCGATCTTGTCGGCCTGGGGCGAGCCGCCGGACTCGGGGGAGAAGGCGTCGCCGAACGCCGTGCCGGTGCAGGCCAGCAGCACGGCCAGCACGGCGGGGAGGGCGAGGGCGAGCGCGCGAGAGCGACGGCGAGTCCAAGGGGCAACCACGGGGCGGGCATTCTATTCACAGCCCGGCGGAAGACGGCCCCACGCCACCACCGCTCAGTGGCCTTCGAACATCGGGCGGCGCCGCTCCGTGAACGCGGCGACGCCCTCGGCGAAGTCCCGCGAGCCGGCCAGCTCCTGCTGAACCTCCGCCTCGAGGGCGAGCTGCTCGGGCATCCGGGCGTACAGCCAGTGGTTGAGCTGGCGCTTGACGCCCGCGTACGCGCGCGTGGGGCCGGCCGCCAGGCGCTCGAGCAGGACGGCGACCTCCTCGTCGAAGCGCTCGTCGGCGACCGTTCGGTTGATGAGGCCCCACTCCACGGCGGTGGCGGCGGGGATGCGCTCGCCGAGCATCGCCATCTCCGCCGCGCGCGCCATCCCCACGCGGCTGGGGATGAACAGCGACGAGCCGCCGTCGGGGGCGAGCCCGATGTTCACGAAGGCGAGCAGGAAGTAGGCCGACTCGCGCGCGACGATCAGGTCGGCGGCGAGGGCGAGCGAGGCGCCGATCCCGGCGGCCGCCCCGTTGACCGCGGCGACCACGGGCTTCTGCATCTCGCGGACCGTCGTGATGATCGGCGCGTAGCGCTCGTTCAGAAGCCACTCGATGTCGGGCGTCCCGTCGCCGGCGCGCTGCTCCATGGCGGTCACCTCGCGCAGGTCGGCGCCCGACGAGAACGCGCGCCCCGCGCCCGTCAGCGCCACCGCGCGGACGCTGTCGTCGGCGGCGACCTCCTGGAGGGCCTGCAGCAGCTCGGCGCCGAGGCCGAGGTTCCACGCGTTCAGCGCGTCGGGGCGGTTCAGGACGATCGTGGCGGCGGCGCCCTCGCGGCGCAGCAGGACGGTGTCGGTCTCGGTGGCGGACATGGCGCGCACGCTATCCGCTGCCCCACGGTCGGCCCACGGTCAGCATGTGTTGACGGCATACGCCGGGTCAACGTATGTTGACGAGCATGAGCGCCCAGGACGCGATGCGGCTCGCCGAGTCGGTCGACAGCACCGATCCGGCGGTGGGCCTGCGGGCCGTCGCCTCGCTGCGCACGCTGGTCGAGCGCCTCGAGGCCCTCCACGTCAGCCAGGCCCGCGACCAGGGCTGGTCGTGGCAGGAGATCGGCGGCGCGCTGGGCGTGTCGAAGCAGGCGGTCCATCGCAAGCACGGCCGCGGGCTGCTGCGGCGGAGGGGTGACTGATGTTCGAGCGGTTCACCGAGGACGC
>JAXDIH010000210.1:0-19607 GCA_034664105.1 Thermoleophilaceae bacterium | reverse complement strand
ACGCGATGCCGTCGGGCACGAAGGTCACCGAGCCCGTGCTGCGCGTGGTCGGCGTCGGCGGCGCCGGCGTCAACGCCGTCAACCGCATGATCGAGGCCGAGGTCGAGGGCGTCGAGTTCCTGGCCGTCAACACCGACACCCAGTCGCTCGAGCAGTCGTCGGCGAACAACCGGCTGCACATCGGCAGCAACATCACGCGCGGGCTGGGCTCCGGGTCGAACCCCGAGCTCGGGCGCGCCGCGGCGATGGAGGACTACGACGAGCTGAAGGGCATCCTCAAGGGCTCCGACATGGTGTTCATCACCGCCGGCGCCGGTGGCGGCACCGGCACGGGTGCCGCGCCAGTCGTGGCGCGCATCTCGCGCGAGGTGGGCGCGCTCACCGTCGGCATCGTCACCAAGCCGTTCTCCTTCGAGGGAGCGCGGCGCGGCGATCAGGCCGACCAGGGCGTGGAGGAGCTGGCCCGCGAGGTGGACACGCTGATCGTGATCCCGAACGCGCGCCTGCTCACGGTGCTCGACAAGTCCACCTCGATGGTCGACGCCTTCCGCGTGGCCGACGACGTGCTGCGCCAGGGCGTGCAGGGCATCTCCGACCTGATCACCCTGCCGGGCCTGATCAACCTCGACTTCGCCGACGTGCGGACGATCATGTCCGAGGCGGGGCAGGCGCTGCTGGGCATCGGCATGGGCTCGGGCGAGCACCGCGCGATGGACGCCGTCGAGCACGCGATCGAGTCGCCGCTGCTCGAGACGTCGCTGGAGGGCGCACGCTCGATCCTGCTCTCGGTGACCGGCGGGCGCGATCTCTCGCTCTGGGAGGTCAACGAGGCCGCCAAGGCGGTGGCCGACGCGGCCCACCCCGACGCCAACATCATCTTCGGCGCGATGGTCGACGAGAAGGTCGAGGACCAGTGCTGGGTGACGGTCGTGGCCACCGGCTACGGCGACCGCCCGCAGCACCGGGCCACGCCGCGCGGCGACAGCCAGGAGCGGCGCATACCGGCCGATGCCGAGCCGAGCGTGCGGCGCGGCCGCGAGCGCGACTCTTCCGGTCAGCTCGCCGACATCGACGTTCCAGAGTTCATTCCGCGCTAGATACGGTCTCCCTCATGAGAGGGGTCGTGGCCGCGGGCCATCCGGTCACCGCGCGAGCGGGGGCTGACGTACTGCGCGACGGCGGCAATGCCGTCGACGCCGCCGTGGCCTCCGTCTTGATGTCGTGGGTGGCGGAGTCGCCCCTGACGGGGCCGGGCGCGGGCGGCTTCATGCTGGTGCACACCGCCGGCGGCGAGGACCACCTGCTCGACTTCTTCGTAGCGGCGCCCGGGCGCGGGCTGAGCAACCCCGAGCCCGCCGAGCTCACGCCGATCGACATCCACTTCTCCGAGGACGCCGTGCAGCGCTTCAACGTGGGACCGTCGTCCTGCGGGGCCTACGGGAACCCGCTGGGGCTGGCGCAGGCGCTCGAGCGCTTCGGCAGCGTGGGCCTTGGCGAGCTCACCGCCGCACCGGCTCAGGCCGCGCGGGACGGGGTGGAGGTCGTGCCGATGCAGGCGTTCCTGTTCGAGATCCTCGCGCCGATCTTCCGCTCCACGCCCGAGTGCTCCGAGCTGTACGCGCCGGGCGGCGAGCTGCTGCGGGAGGGCGACGCCTTTCGCTTCCCGGAGCTGGGCGACCTGCTCGAGCGCCTCGGCGCCGAGGGCCCCGAGTTTCTCTACACCGGCGACGTGGCGGACGCGTGCAGCGCGTGGGTGCTCGAGCGCGGCGGCCTGCTCACCCGCGAGGACCTGGCCGCCTACGAGGTGGTCGAGCGCGAGCCGGCCAGCGTGACCTACCGGGGCCGGCGGGTGCTCACGAACCCGCCGCCGTCGTCGGGCGGCATCCTGATCGCGGACGCGCTCGGCATCCTGGAGCGCCTCGAGCGCCCGCACGGGCCGGACGTGATCGCCGAGGTGATCGCCTCGACCAACCGGGCGCGCGACGAGGAGTTCCTCGCCGGGCTGGGCCAGGAGGGCTACCTCGAGCGCTTCCTGCGCAAGGACGCGCTCGACAACGTGGCCACCGAGGTGCGCTCCCGGCTGGGGAACACGACCCACATCTCGGTGATGGACGCCGACGGAGGGTGCGCGACCGTCACGTGCTCGAACGGCTCTTGCTCGGGCGTGGTGGTGCCCGGGACCGGCGTGCACCTCAACAACATGCTCGGCGAGCAGGACCTCAACCCGCTCGGCTACCACCGCCACGAGCCGGGCGCGCGCGTGCCGAGCATGATGGCCCCGACCGTGGCGCTGCGCGACGGCCGGCCCGAGGTGGCCCTGGGGTCCGCGGGCTCGAACCGGATCCGGTCGGCGATCCTGCAGACGCTGCTCAACGTGGTGGACCACGGCCTGCCGGCCGAGGCCGCCGTGGCCAGGCCGCGCATCCACGTCGAGGGGCCGGAGGTGGAGGCGGAGCCGGGCGTGGACGAAGCCGCGCTGGCGCAGCTGGAGCAGGGCGGCTGGACGGTCCGCCGCTGGGCCGAGCAGAACCTCTTCTTCGGCGGGGTCCAGGCCGTGGCGCGCAACCCGCAGACGGGTGAGCTGAGCGGCGGCGGGGATCCGCGGCGTGGAGGCTCGGCCACCGTCGTGCGTTGAATTCGACCGGGTGTCGGATCGGGAGCGGTCGATTTCCGACAGCTGTCCAATGATCGCTCGGCGCCGGGCCCGGATGCTGTGGGGGTGGCCGAGCGGCTCTCAGCAATCGACGGGTCCTTCCTGCGGGTGGAGAACCCGAGCGCTCACATGCACGTCGCATGGAGCGCGACGTTCCTGGTGGCCGCTGGCGAGTCGCGCCCGACGCTGACGCGGCTGCGCCGCCACATCGCCGGCCGCCTGGAGCGCGTGCCGCGCTTCCGCTGCCGGCTCGCGTGGCCTCCGCCCGGCATGGGGGAGCCTTTCTGGGTCGACGACCCGGACTTCGACGTGACGAACCACGTGCTCTCGCTGGGCACGCTCGGCGTGGAGCTGGACGACCAGCGCTTCGAGCTGCTCTGCGACAGCGTGCTGTCGGCGCCGCTCGATCGCGGCCGGCCGCTGTGGGAGATCCGCCTGGCGCCGCGGCTGTCCGGCGGGCGCTGCGGGCTGGTGGTCAAGATCCACCACGCCCTCGTGGACGGGCGCTCGGCGGTCGAGGTTGCCCAACTGCTCTTCGACGTAGAGCCGAACGGGGTGGCGGAGCTACCGGTGCCGTGGGAGGCGCCGCCCGCGCCGGGAGCGACGAGGCTGGCGGCGCGGGTCGTCGCGCTGGGGGCCGAGGAGTCCCTGCGCGCGGCGCGCGGCGCCGCGCGCATGGCAGGGGAGCCGCGCGCGTCCGCGTCGCGGATCGCGGGAACGTTGAGGCGGGCGGCGCTGGCCGCGGGAGAGGATCTCCTGCGGCCGGCCCCCGCCTCGGCGCTGAACGCCCGCATCGGTCCGAGACGCGCGCTCGTGCGCCATGTGGTGGACCTCCAGGACGTGCGCGACGTCAAGCGCGCGGCCGGGTCCACGGTGAACGACGTCTGCCTGGCGCTCGCCGCGGGCGCGCTGCGCGCCGCGGCGCTCTCGCGCGGCGAGGTACCGCGCCCGCTCAAGGCGATGGTGCCCGTGAACGTGCGCCCCGACGACCAAGCCCGCGCGCTCGGCAACCGGATCTCGTTCGCGTTCGTGGCGCTGCCGCTCGACCTGGCGAGCGGGCGGTCTCGCCTCGCTCGCATCCGCCGCTCGACCGAGGCCTTCAAGCGCGACGGTCGCCCCGAGGGTGCCGGCACCGTGCTGAGTGCGCTGGGGCTGCTGCCCGACCCGCTGCGCGGCGTGGCAGCGCGGGCAGTGGCCAGCCCGCGCCTGTTCAACCTGACGATCTCGAACGTGCCCGGTCCGGACGTCCCGCTGTACATGCTGGGCGCGGAGCTGGTCGAGGCGCACCCGGTCGTCCCGATCGCCCAGGGGCACGCGCTCTCGATCGGGATCTTCAGTTACCTCGAGCGCCTGCACTTCGGCTTCTACGCCGATCCACACGCCTTCCCGGAGGTGAGCGAGTTGCCCGCCGCCTTCGACACTGCACTCCAAGAGCTACTCCTCCCTCCGGGGGTGCAGAGGAGGAGGGGCCGGCCGCGAGGCCGGCCCCTCTCCTCCCCTTATCGGGCGGATCTGGCCGCGGCCGGTCCCGGCTAGTTCTTCAGGCTGCCGTTGCCCTGTGCCCGCTCGGCCGCGCGCTCGGCGTGGCGGATGCGCCCGAGGGCCTCGGAGAAGAGGCCCTCGAGCTGCTCGAGGCGGGCGCGCTCGGAGCGCAGCTCGAGGAGCATCTGCTTGGCGTCCAGGGCGACGTCGAGCGTGGCGGCCATGCCGTAGGCGTCGAGCTGGGCGAGCTCGTCGGGCTCGGGGCGCTCGTCGGTCACCTCGGCCACGAGGTCGGCGTAGCGCTTGCGGGCGGCGGCGATCGCGTCAGCGTCGTCCTGCTCCTCGGGATCCTCGGTGAGGAGCTCGATGTCGCCGGCGGGGTAGGGCAGGTCGTCGATGCGCCGGATCAGCCGGAACGGCTTGGTGCCCTCGACCAGCACGTTGAGGCGACCGTCGTCGAAGCGCTCGAGCACCTTGTCGACGCGAGCGGAGCAGCCGACGTCCTTGAGGCCGTCGTCAGAGAGCCACACGATGCCGAACTCGCTGCCCTCCTCGATGCACTGCCCGATCATCAGCTTGTAGCGCTCCTCGAAGATGTGCAGCGGCACCAGCTCATGGGGGATCAGCACGAGGCCGAGCGGGAACAGGGGGAAGCGCTCGATTGGCTCGGCCATCGGCTCAAGGCTAGTCCGTCGAGCCGAGGCGGCCGGAAGGGCCCGTGACGCACGGCAGCGACCACGGTCAGGCCGCCCGCCCGCGCGGGAGGCTTGCGGTGGGGGCGCCAGCTACGGTCGCTGCATGGCAAGCGCCGCGCGTGCGGTTCCCTCCGGACCGGCCCACGTGGCGGTGGTCTCGTTCCTGGCCGCCCGGGCGGCGCCGACGGGCGGCTTCTGGATCGCGCTGGCCGGCGGAGTGGCGCTGGCCCGCGTGGCGGAGCGCCGCGGCGCGCGGCTGGGGTTCGGCGCCAGCGTGGCGGCGATGCTGGAGACGGTCGCGATCATCGGGCCGGCGCGCATCGGCATCCCGCTGACCCAGGCGGCCACCGCGCCGATGCTCGGCCGCCTGGAGGCGCGCGGCTGGCGACCGCTGCCGCAGATCCTGGCCTGCGCGGCGATCCGGCTGCTGCACAACACGGCCACCACGGCCTTCTTCATCTGGGTGATCGCGGGCGGCCTGGACGCGTACGCGGGCACCTACGACGCCCTCGGCCGCCGCCTCGGCATCGACGTGGGCACCGCGGACGCCCTGGCGCTCACCCTGATCGGCCTGCTGGCCTGGGCGGCATTCGCGAGCACCGTGCAGGTGCTGGTCTACCGGCGCGGCCTGGAGCGCTGGGACGAGCTGGCCCAAGCGGAAGCGGGCGGCGGCGCGGTCGCGGGGGTCGCTTCGGGACCCGGCGCCGCGCGCGGCGCCGACGCCCGCAGTCCCGCGCGCGGCGCCGACGCCCGCAGTCGCCGCTTCGACCCGCGCGCAATCGCCCTGGCCGCTGCGGTTGCCTTTGCGCTGCTGCTCTCCGGGACGGCTTGGCCGCTCTTGGCGGCCGTGAGTGCCTGGCTGGCGCTGGCCTGGCTGACGGCGCGACCGGACCGAGAGGCCATCCCCGCCGGCCTTCTCTTTGCCGCCGTCCTGGCGGGGGGCGCCTTCGTCTTCGGGCTCGGTGGCGGTCTCGGGCTCGACGTCGCGGCCCGGCGCGCGGCTCGGGCCGGCCTGCTCGTCCTCACCGCCACCTGGCTGCGCGGGGCAGCCGGCGCCGACGGGCTCCGCGAGGTCTCCCGGCGCGTGCTCGGACGCCTTCGGCGCGTTCCGGCCGCGCCCGAGGCCGCCCAGGTGCTCGATCAGATCGCCTCGGAGGGCCGGCTTGCCGCGGCGGCCCGGGCGCTCGAGCAGCAGCTGAGAGGGGTGGAGAAGCGGCCGGTTCAGATACTGGACGCGGTGCTGCACTGGGTCGTCAGGGAAGCGAGCGTCTTCCGCGAAGCGCCACCGAAACCCCCGCTGAGCCTGAAAGCAAGGCCGGCGGACGCCCTGCTCATCGTTGCCGCGGTTATCCCGGCCCTGGCGCTCTAGCCGAAACGAGCAGGTTGTAGAACAGCGCCGCCGGCAGCCGCGGCTCCAGCAGCGACCGGTCCAGCCGCTGCAGCAGGAGATAGCCGCGGTAGGCGTACACCCGCCACGCCCACGGCACCTCCGACGGCTCCGCCGTGGCCTCGAGTGTTCGGTTGGCCCACCCGAACAGCGACGCCGCCAGCTCCTCGCCGCGCACGCTCACGTCCCCGAAGCCGGCCGCGGCGGCATGGCCCGACAGGTCGCCCGGTGTGAACGCGTGCACGTCCACGACCTGCTCCAGCCGGTCCTCCTCGTCCGCGCCGCCGCCGTTGCCGTTGCGCGAGCTCGCCCCGAGCAGCGCTCGCCACAGCGGCGCCACAGCCAGCGCGCCGCGCTTGGGCACCGTCGCGATGCGGTCGCCGTAGCTCGACGGCTCACCGCAGAACGCCACCACGCCGCCCGGGCGCAGCACTCGGCGGAACTCGCGGAACGCGCCGGCCAGGTCCGGCAGGTGATGCAACACGGCGTGACCGAAGACGAGGTCGAACGAAGCGTCCTCGAAGGGCAGCTCCGCGGCCTCGCAGGCCACGGTCTCCACCGACACGCCGAGCTCCTCGGCCGACGCGGACAGCGTGCGCAGCATCCCGGGCGAGATGTCCGATGCCACCGCGGAGCGGATCACCCCCGCCCGCATCAGGTTGAGCGTGAAGTACCCCGTGCCAGCCCCGATCTCGAGGGCGCGGTCGAAGCCGCCGGCCGGCAGTCCGGCCGGCCCGAGCGCCTTCGCCAGCTTGCCGGATACCTGCGCCTGGCCGACGTCGTCGTAGCCGATGCCCCACTTCGAGTCGTAGTGCTCGGCGGCGAGGTCGTGATAGCGCACGTTTGCCTCGCGGATGGTGTCGGCGGGGGCCGGCATGGCCGGCGGAGGGTAGTACCTAGACTGCCTCGCCGATGTCCGACACCGTCCAGCAGCACCAGCCCGACGGCGTGCCGCCGCTCGAGCTCACGGGCGAGCGCACGCTGCCGGACGTACCGGCCGAGAACTACTGGTTCCGCCGCCATCTCGCGGTGTACGAGTGGATCGCGGAGCGCTGCGCCGGCCTGGAGGTGGTCGACATGGCCTGCGGCGAGGGCTACGGCACCGACGTGCTCGCCCGGCGCGCCCGCCGCGTGACGGGCGTGGACGCCAATCCGCAGGCCTACGAGCACGCTCGCGCCAGGTACTCGCGCGCCGGCGTGAGCTTCGTGCGCGACCTGATCGAAACCTACATCGAGCCCTGCGACGCCCTGGTCTTCCTCCAGACGATCGAGCACGTCAAGGAGCCCGAGCAGGTGCTGGCCCACTTCAAGGCGATGGCCCCGACGGTGTACGTCTCGACCCCGAACCTGCTCACGCTCGCCCCGCCCGGTGCGGACAAGTCGGACAACCCCTGGCACCTGCGCGAGTACCGGGCGCACGAGTTCCGGGCGCTGTGCGAGAGCGTCTTCGATCGCGTGGACCTGTACGGGGTCTTCCACGCCCGCAAGCTGCGCGCGCACGAGCTGGCGCTGCGCGCCGGCTGGGACCGCGTGCACGCGGCGCTCGGGGTGACCAAGCCGTTCTACGACCGCTTCACCCCGGCCATCTCGGCCGGTGACTTCGTGCTGAGGGACGGCCCGCTGGACCGCGCGCTGGACTTCGTCGCGGTGCTGCGTTGAGCGCTCGCGGGCCGGGCGCGCTGGCGCTGGTGCTCCACTCGCACATGCCCTACGTGGAGGGCTACGGCACCTGGCCGTTCGGCGAGGAGTGGCTCTGGGAGGCGGTGGCCTGCGTGTACCTGCCGCTGCTCGACGTGCTCGACGGCGCGCCAGTGACGGTCGGTCTCACCCCGGTGCTGTGCGATCAGCTCGAGGCGATGCGCGGCGAGCCGGGCGACCGCTACCTCCGTTTCCTGCGTGACGTGCGCGCCACCATCCACGCGGAGGACGCGGTCGGGCTCGACGGCGGCGGGGAGGATGAGCTGGCCGCGGAGGTGCGCCGCGCGGCCGGCGACTACGTGTTCGCCGAGCAGGCCTTCGAGCGCCGCGACCGCGACCTGCTCGGGGCCTTCGCCGAGCTGGAAGGGGTGGAGCTGTGGACCTCGAGCGCGACCCACGCGCTGCTGCCGATGCTCGCCACCGACGCCGGGCTGCGCCTGCAGCTGGCCACCGGGACCGCCTCGCACCTGCGCCGCTTCGGCGAGTGGGGCGGCGGCTTCTGGCTGCCGGAGTGCGCCTACGCGCCCGGCCTGGAGCGCGACCTGGCCGACCACGGCGTGCGCGCCTTCTGCGTCGACCAGACCGCCGTGCCGGGGTTCGACAACCTGCGCCCGGTCGCGACCGAGGCCGGCCCGGTGGCCGTGCCGATCGACTGGCCGACGGTCGAGCTGGTCTGGAACGACAGCGACGGCTACCCCACCCACGGCACCTACCGCGACTACCACCGCCGCACCCTGCACGACCTCAAGCCCTGGAGCAACGCCGGCGACGCCTACGATCGCGACGCCGCGCTGACGCTCGCGCGGGAGCACGCGCGCGACTTCGTGGAGCGGGCGATCGCCCGGGTGGCGGACGGTGGGCTGCTCTGCTGCGCGATCGACACCGAGCTGCTCGGGCACTGGTGGTACGAGGGACCGGCCTGGCTGGCGGCCGTGCTGGAGCAGGCGCCGCGGCACGGGCTCGAGCTCGTGACCGTCAGCGAAGGCATCGAGCGCAGCGACCCGCGCCCCCACGCCCTGGCGCCGTCGACCTGGGGCAGCGGCAAGGACCTGTCCACCTGGGACTCGCCGGAGGTCGGCCACATGGCCGTGGCCGCCCGCCGCTCGGAGCTGCGCACGGTGGCCGCCGGCGCCGGCCACGCCAGCCCCCGCGCGGCCCTGGAGCGCGCGGCGCGGGAGCTGCTCGCCATGCAGGCCAGCGATTGGGCGTTCATGGCCACGCGCCGGCTGGCCGGCGACTATCCGCTCGAGCGCCTGGAGCGCCACGGCGCCGACCTCGACGTCGCGCTGGCCGCCCTCGGGCAGCCCGCGCGGGAGGCGGAGGTAATCTCTCCGCCTGTGCCGGAGCCGTCCGTTCGCAACCTTGCGCCCGACCTCGACCTGGCCGCGCTCACCTCGCCCTGATGCGCGCTTTGATCCTGTCGTGGGAGTACCCGCCCCTGATCGAGGGCGGACTGGCCCGTCACGTGCGCAAGCTGGCCGAGAACCTCGCCGCCCAGGACGTGGATGTGCACGTGCTGGCGCGTGGCCGCCACGAGGACCCGGCCGAGGAGGACGCGGGCGGTGTGGTCATCCACCGGGTGCGCGAGCCGGAACGCCCGCGCGACCTGGGCGAGTTCGTCGCCTGGATCGAGCACATGAACTCCGACATGCTCGCCGCCGGGGTGGAGGTGGGCGATCGCTACGACTTCGACGTCGTCCACGGCCACGACTGGCTGGTGGCCTCCGCCGGTCACCACCTCGCCAACCGCTTCCGCGCGCCGTTCGCGGTCACGATCCACGCCACCGAGTACGGGCGCCATCAGGGCTGGGTCGACAAGCACCCCCAGTCCTACATCCATGGGGTGGAGCGCTGGATGGCCAACCGCGCCGAGCGCGTGATCACCTGCTCGGCGTACATGCGCGAGCACGTGGCTGACATCTACGGGCTCGAGGAGTCGCGCGTGGCTGTGATCCCGAACGGGATCGACCCGTCCGAGCTGGTCCCGGTGGACGACCTCGACACGCTGCGCGGCCGCTTCGCCGAGCCCCACGAGAAGCTGGTGCTGCTCGTGGGCCGCCTCGTCTACGAGAAGGGCTTCCAGCTCGCGCTGGAAGCGCTGCCCGGGCTGATCGAGCGGGTCGGCGACGTGCGCTTCATCGTCGCCGGATCCGGCACCGCCGAGCAGGAGCTGCGCGAGCAGGCCACCCAGCTCGGCCTCGACGACCACGGGACTTTCCTCGGCTGGATCGGCGACGACGTGCTGCACTCGCTCTACCGGATCGCCGATCTCACGGTGGTCCCCTCGATCTACGAGCCGTTCGGGCTGGTGGCGCTGGAGGCGATGGCGTCGGGCTGCCCCTGCCTGGTGGCGGACACCGGCGGCCTGCGCGAGGTCGTCCCGAACGAGGACGTGGGACTGCGCTTCCGCTCGCGCGATCCCGGCTCGCTGGCGGCGATGGCCGAGCGCCTGCTCACGGACACGGAGCTGTGCGACCGGCTCGTCGCGGAGGCCAGCGAGCACGTGCTGAGCTTCGACTGGGCGGACGTGGCGCGGCAGGTCGGCGAGGTCTACCGCGAGCTGGTCCGCCCGCCGAGCCTGCGCAGCGGGTAGTGCAGCACCACCGTCGAGATCCACAGCGCCTCGGCGATGTGGACGCTCAGGAACGCGGCGGGCACCGATAGGAGGAACGCGGCGGTGAAGCCGAGGCCGATCGGGTGCGCCAGCGGCTCGGTCGCCTCCCGGTGGTCCGCGCGCACGAAGCCGCGGCTGACGACGTAGGCGGTCATCGCCCAGTGCGTCATCGCCGCCAGTCCGAGCGTCGCGCCGAGCACGGCGGCAGCGAGCGCCTGACTCGTATAGGTGTCGTACAGCTCCGCCGAGAACGGCACCAGCACGATCAGCGCGAGGAAGGTGAGGTTGAGCACCATCAGCGCGCGGTCGAAGTCGCGCAGGGTCTCGAACAGGTTGTGGTGGATCACCCAGAAGCGGCCGACCAGCGCGAACGCCAGGACGTAGGCGCCGAGGCTGGGGAGGAGGTCGACCAGCGCCTGGCCCAGGCTCTGCCCGTGCTCCAGCTGCGGCACTCGCAGGTTGAGCACGAGCAGCGTGATCGCCACCGCCATCACGCAGTCGGTGAATGCCGCGATGCGACCGAGGTCGCGCTGTTCCACCCGAGGGAGCTAAGCCGCCGGGCCGGATGGAGCCCGCTGGAGCGCCCGCGCCGCGGCGCGCCCGCTGCGGATCGCGCCCTCCATCAGCGCCGCGAACGGCCCGCCCAGGTGCTCGCCTGCGAACGCCAGCGGGCCGACCGGCCGCTCGCTCAGCTCAGCCAGCTCGGCCGCCGGGGAGGTGGAGTAGGCGGCGCCGGCCCACGGATCGTCCGCCCAGGTCGAGAGCAGGCGGCCGTCGCGGTCGAGCTCCAGGTCCGGGCGCAGGCGCTCGAGGGAGTCGAGCCAGCGCTCGGGCCCGGCGGCGACGTCGAGGCCGTCCAGGGCGCGGGGCGAGCCGGCAAAGCAGCTCACCGCCGGCTGCGGCCGGTCGCCGGCGCCGGTGGCGGTCCAGCTCCAGTAGCGCTCGGGCACCGACATCACGGCGCTCGGCGGCGCGGGGCTGCGCAGCGGGACGAAGAGCTTGGCCGCGTCGCCGTAGCGCACTCCCGCCAGCGCCTCGGCGGGCTGCGCGGGCAGGGCCGGCTCGAAGGCGATGCGGTGCAGCACGCCGGCGGGCACGGCCACCACGCACACGTCGGCCTCGAGCTCGGCGCCGCCGGCGCTGAGGCGCACCTCGTTGGACCCCCACGCGATCCGCTCCACCGGCGAGCCCAGGCGTACCGCGTCGCCGAGCCCATCGGCCAGGGCGAGCGGGAGGCTTTGGTTGCCGCCGGCGATGCTCGGCGCCGGCTCGTTGTCCACGTGGGCGATGCCGGCCAGGTCGGATGCGGCGACCAGGTCGGCGCTGTTGGCGCTGGAGATCTCCACGCGGGCGAGCAGCGCCTCGCGGGCACCCGGTGGGATGTCCAGCCCGTCGAGGAAGCCCCGGGCGCTCAGGTCAGCCGGCGCGCCGTCCTGGAGCGCGCGGCCGGCGGTCGCCACGGCCGCGGCCAGCTCGTCCGGCGTCACGCCGAGGCCGCCGCGCGGCTCGCGCTGCCCGTAGCGCATCCCCTTGTCCCAGAGGCCGAGCCCGAAGCGCCGCGCCAGCTCGCGGATCGCGGTGTTGCCCGGCAGGATGAACTCGGCGCCCATCTCGACCACGGCCCCGTTGTCGAGCCGGCGCGACCAGACCCGCCCGCCGACCCGCTCCCGGGCCTCCAGCACGACGACCTCGGCGCCGGCCCGCCGCAGCTCGTCGGCCGCCACGAGGCCGGCGAGGCCCGCGCCGACGACGGCGGCCTTCACGCCGGCAATCTCCCGATGACGGCCATCCGGGCGATTCTGCCTGCTCGCGCTCGGGTTGGCTCGATCCGCGGTTGGCCTAGGCATAAGGGGCGTGCCCGACTGGCAGAGCCTTTTCGACCCCAGCGTGCCGCTGCTGGATACGTTCGTGCGGGGCACCGTGGTCTACCTCGGGCTGCTGGGGCTGTTCCGCGTTGTCGGCCAGCGCGAGGTCGGAGTGATCGGCGTACACGACCTGCTGGTCGTCGTGCTCGTGGCGGAGGCGATCCAGCAGGGGCTCGCCGGCCAGTATCGATCCATCCCCGACGGATTCCTGCTGGTCGTCACGATCCTTGCCTGGAGCGTGCTGATCGACGCGATCGCGTGGCGCTGGCCGCGCCTCGGCGAGATCGTCAAGCCGCGCCCGAAGCCGCTGATCGAGGACGGGAAGCTCAACAGGAGGGTGATGCGGCGCGAGCTGATCACCATGGACGAGATCCTCTCCCAGCTGCGTCTGCACGGGGTCGACGACGTGTCCCAGGTGAAGCGCGCGTACATCGAGCCCAACGGGATGATCAGCGTGATCCGCCAGGACGGCGCCGACGTCGAGGTGCCGGAGCATCAGCCCGCCATCTAGCGCTGCGCGATCGCGTCCACGGCGACCGGACCGTTCGAGTGCACGAGCACCGGGTTCAGCTCGATCAGCTCGAGCCCGCTCTCGAGCAGCAGCGCGCCGACGCCCGCGGCCAGCTCGGCCACGGCGGCGATGTCCACGGGCGCTCGTCCGCGGGCGCCGGTGAGCAGGCCCGCTCCGCGCAGGCCGCGCAGCGCCGCCTCCACCCGCTCGGCGCCGGCCGGCAGCGGGACGATCGCGACGTCGTCGTAGGCCTCGGTCCAGAGCCCGCCCATGCCGACCACGAGCGCCGGCACGACGCCGTCGGCGCGGGCGGCCACCACCAGCTCGATGCCGGGCGCGCTCATGCGCTCGGCGAGCACCGAGGCGCCGTCGATCCCCACCGCGGCGAGGCGCCGATGGGCGGCGCGCACGTCGTCCTCGCTGACCAGGTCCAGCGCCAGGCCGCCCAGCTCGCTCTTGTGGGTGAGCCCGGGCGCTGACAGCTTCAGTGCCACCGGCCCACCCAGCTCGCCGAGTGCCGCGACGGCGTCGTCCTCGTCGGCGACCAGCCGCCCCTCCACGACCGGCAGCCGCGCGCCGCGCAGGAGCTGCTTGGCCTCGTGCTCCGCGAGCCAGCCGTTACCCGAGCCGGCGGAGCGCCGCGCCGCGGCCGCTGCGATCGAGCGCAGGTGACCCGGGTCGCCCACCGGGCGCCTCAGCGCAGCCATGCAGGCCAGACCGGTGCGCAGGCCGGCGACCGGAGCGATCCCAGCCGCCGCGAAGCGCGCCGCGGCGTCGTCGTCCAGCAGCTCCGGCAGGGTGGAGGCGAGCGCCACGGGCACCGGGCTGGCTGCCGCCCCGGCGCGGATGCCCGCGCGCACGTTGCTCCAGCTCTCGCCGGTGGCGCCGTCCATGTCCGCCGGCTGGTCGTAGAGCACCAGCACCTGGTCGACGCCGGGGTCGCCGCCCGCGGTTGCGACGATGTCGCGCAGCGTCTGGACCTCGCCCCAGATCAGCGCGGTGTAGTCGAGCGGGTTGCCGACGGTGGCGGCCCGCGGCAGCAGCTCCCTCAGCCGCGCGGCCGTGGCCGGAGCAAGCGCGGGCAGCTCGAGCCCGATGCGCTCGCACTCGTCGGCGGCGAGGGCGGAGTCGCCGCCGGAGCAGGTGAGCACGGCGAGGCCGCCTGTGGCCACCGGCCGCGCGCCCGGCACCGCCAGCACCTTCGCCAGCTCCAGCAGCTCGTGCACGTCGGCCGCCCACGCGGCGCCCGCCTCTTCCACCAGGGCTCTGAATACCCGCTGGTCGCCGGCCACCGCGCCGGTGTGCGCGGCCGCCGCGCCGGCGCCGGCCACGGAGGCGCCCACCTTCAAGACGGCCACTCCCACGCCGCGCTCGGCGCAGCGGGCCAGCGCCTCGCAGAGCAGCTCGCCGTCGCCGTCGCCCTCCAGGTACAGCGCGATCGATCCCACGCCCTCGTCGCCGGCGAGGGCGCTCACCCACTCGGCCGGGTCCAGCCCGACCGCGTTCCCGCACGACACCACCGTGTGCAGCCGCAGCCCGCGCCGCGTCGCCAGCGCGTTCACGGCCACGTTGCCGCTCTGGGACACGAGCGCCACGGGCCCCGGCTCGAGCGGACGCAGGGCGTCTCCCCATAGCGCCGCGCGCTCGTGCAGCGCCACGATCCCGTTCCCGTTCGGCCCGCACACCGGCAGCCCGTGGCGGGCGGCGACCTCGGCCAGCTCCACCTCGAGCTGGGCGCCCTCGGCGATCTCGCCGAAGCCGGCCCCGTACACGACCGCTCCGCCGCAGCCGATCGCCCCCGCCTCTTCCACGGCGGCGGGCACCCCGGCCGCGGGGATGGCCACGACCACGGCGTCGGCCGGCTCGGGCAGCTCGGCCAGCGTCGGGAAGCAGGCGATCCCATGGGCCTCCGCTCGCCCGGGGTTGACCCCCCAGACCGTGCCGGCGTAGCCGAGCCGTTTCAGGTTCAGCAGCGTCTCCCCGGCGTAGGAGCCGTCGCGATCGGTCGCCCCTACGACCGCGATCGTGCGCGGGTGGAGCAGGCGGGACAGGTCCACCGGGCTAGTGGAGCGTCCGCTCCACCCCTCGGCGTTCGAGCGACCTGGCGATGATCAGCCGCTGGATCTCGCTCGTGCCCTCCCAGATCCGGTCCACGCGCAGCTCGCGGTAGAAGCGCTCGGCCACGTTCGTGCGCATGTAGCCGCGCCCGCCGAAGATCTGCAGGCACCGGTCGGCGCAGCGGCAGGCCGCCTCGCTCACGAACAGCTTCGCCATCGAGGCCTTGGCGTGAACCACCTTCGGGTCCGCGCCGGCGTCGGCCAGGCGCGCCACCTCCAGCGCCAGCAGGCGGCCGGCAGCGGCGTCCGCCGCGGAGTCGGCCAGCGGGAACGACACGCCCTGGTAGTCCATGATCCGGCTGCCGCCCTGCTCGCGTTCGAGCGCCCAGGCCGTGGTGTCCTCGATCAGCCGCCACATCGAGCCCACGCCGCGGGCGGCGATGCCGAGCCGCTCCTCGGTGAACCAGGCGCGCTGGAGGTCGTCGCCGCCGCCGAGCCCGCCGATCACGGCGTCATCGGCCACCTCGACGTCGTTGAAGCGGATCGTGGGGTGACCGTGGGGATAGGTGTGCATGAAGGGCGGGTCGTCGACCACCTCTATGCCCTCGGCCTCGCGGTCGATCAGGAACAGCGTGGGCAGCTGCTGGCCGTCGACCAGCGCGTTCGCCATCACGATGTACACGGCCGCGACGTCGCCGTAGGTCACGAACCACTTCTCGCCGTCGATCACCCAGCCGGAGTCGGACTTGGTCGCGGTGGTCTGGATGCGCGAGGGGTCGGAGCCGGCCTCGGCCTCGGTGACCGCGTAGGAGTCGTGCAGCTCTCCGCGCAGCGCCGGCTTCAGGTAACGCTCGATCTGCTCCGCCGTGCCGCTCCCCAGCACGTTGTACGCGCCGGGCATGTACCAGGACAGGGCGTTGGTCGAGCGCCCCAGCTGCTCCTCCACGACGAACCACTCGGTCTTGCTCCAGCCCTGGCCGCCGTGCTCGGGCGAGTGCAGGCCGCCGGACAGGCGCGCCTCGATCGCCTCGCGCCTGATCCGCTGCTTGAGCTCGTCCGGGATCTTGCCGCCGCTGCGCTCGGCCAGCTCCTCGTTGGGGATCAGGAGCTCCTCGGTGAAGCGCCGGGCGCGCTCGCGCAGCTCGAGCTGCTCGGGGGTGAAGTCGGCGGCCGTCGTGGGGGCGGGGGGCCGCGGCCGCGCAAGCGTTTCTCGGGGTGCCGCGTTGGGGCTGATCGTCATGCGAGTCCTCCTGGAAGTCCCAGTGTCAATTTGTCGTGGTTGTCGATGACATCGAGCACGAGCGCGCGGGCCTGCGCCACCTCGCCCTCACCGGAAGCCGCACCCGCGAGCGCGGCCGCATCCGCGATGTACGCCTTCCACGCACGCCTGCTCCCGTGCGTGATCAGCCGTTCCACTCGCCGCCGCTCCGCCTCGATGGCGCGGTCGCCGGGAGGGCCGCCCGCGCGCAGCGTGGCGATCGCCGCCGGCAGCTCGCGTTCGGGTTCGGGAGTGATGGAAAGCCATGCGTGGCGGGCGGGAAATGGGCCCACGAGGCCATGGTATCATGCGACTGATCACAAAGTCAGGAACCCGCGTGGCGACCATCGAGAGCCCTCCGCAGACCCCACGAGCCCTTCCCGCTCGCCTCTACCGCGACCCCGAGATCGTCGAGCTCGAGCACCGCCGCATCTTCGAGCGCAACTGGCAGTTCGCGGCCCACGTCTCGCGCCTGCCCAACCCGGGCAGCTACCTCACCGCCACGGCGGGGCGCCAGCCGGTGCTGGTGCTGCGCGACCACGACGGCACGCTGCGCGCGTTCCGCAACGTCTGCCGGCACCGCGGCTCGCGACTGCTCGCCGGGTCGGGCGAGTGCGGCAAGGCGATCCGCTGCCGCTATCACGGCTGGACCTACAAGCTCGACGGCGAGCTGATCGGCGTACCCGAGGCGCGCTCGATCCCGGACCTCGACAAGTCCGCCCTCGGCCTCTTCCCGGTGCGGGTGGAGACGCTCGCCGGCCTCGTCTTCGTGAACCTCGACATGCACGCGCGGCCGCTCGCCGAGCACGTCCCCGGCCTAGCCGAGCGGCTGGCCGAGTACGGCCTCGAGGACCTCGTGCCGGGTCGGCCCCTGGACGGCGGCCAGCCGGCGAACTGGAAGATCGTCGCGGACAACTACCTCGAGGGCTACCACGTCCCGATCGCCCATCCGGGGTTGATGCGCCTGTACGACTACAAGAACTACAGCGTCGACCTGCACGACGGCTACGCCTGGTTCGACGCGCCCCTGCGCGACAAGCCCTCGGGCAACCTGATGGAGCGCGCCTACCAGCGCCTCGTCTCGCCGATGCCGGGGCTGCGCGAGGAGCACCGCCGCCTCTGGCGCTACATCTACATCTATCCCAACACCGCGATCGACCTCTACCCCGATCAGGTCTGGGTCTGGAAGCTCGACTCCGACGGCCCGCTGCGCACCGCCGACACGGCGATGCTCTACCGCCACCCCGACGCATCCGTGCGCACTCGGCTGGCCCAGTTCTTCAACCGCAAGGTGAACGAGCTGGTGGGCGAGGAGGACGCCGATCTGGTCGCGAACGTCCAGGCCGGGCTGGAGAGCCGCGGCTGGGAGCCGGGCCCGCTGGCGGGAGCCGAGGCAGCGGTTGGCTGGTTCGCGGACAAGATCCGCGCCGACCTGGGCGACGAGGCATGACCGAGGCCGTCGTCGCCGAGGGCGCCCGCGAGCGCATCCTCGCCGCCGCGGTCGAGCGCATCGCCACCGACGGCATCGACGACGTGCGCATCGCCCGCATCGCGATGGACGCGGGCGTCTCGACCTCGCTCGTGCACTACCACTTCGAGACCCGCGAGGCCCTGCTGGAGCAGGCGCTCGAGTACTCGTTCGAGCTGGCGGGCGACGTGCGCATCGGCGACCAGGACGGCGACGCGCCCGACCACACGCGCAAGCTGGCCGCGATGGTCGACCAGTGCCTGCCCTACCCGGGTCAGCTCGAGCGCGACTGGATCCTCTGGGTGGAGCTGTGGCTGAGGGCGGTGCGCCATCCCGAGCTGCGCCCCACCGCCGCCCGGCTGTACCGGCGGATGCACGAGTGGTTCGCGCAGGCGATCGCGGCGGGCACCGCGGCCGGCGAGTTCGACAGGGGTGCCGATCCGGCGCAGACCGCGGATCGCGTGCTGGCCGTCTGCGACGGCTTCGGCGTACGGGCCCTGCTGGGCGAGCTTCCGATCGAGCGGGCCCGCGCGGAGATATGGGCGGTGCTGTCGCGGGATCTCGGGGTTGACCCGACGCCACCACGGGTCTAGGTTTCCTGAACAGCGGTTCAAGTTACTCGAGAGGGAGAAACGCCGATCGCATGAGCCCCCGTCCGAGGCTCGACCATGTCCGTCGCCCGGCGATCCTGGCGGCGGCCGCCGAGGTGATCAGGGAGCGCGGCCTGGAGAACACGCGCGTGGCCGACGTGGCGGAGCGGGCCGGGACCAGCGCGCCCTCGGTGCTCTACTGGTTCGCCACGAAGGGCGAGCTGCTGACGGTGGCGCTCACGGCGGCGGAGGAGAACTTCTACCAGCAGCTGCACGCCAGCCTGGCGGAGCTGGATACCGCACGCGAGCGGATCGTCCGCCTGATCGAGTCCGCGTCCGGCACCGGCGACTACGACGCCGCGCTCTGGATCGACCTCTGGGCCAAGGCCATGCGTGACGAGGAGCTGGCCGGCATCCGCGAGCAGCTCGACGCCCGCTGGCGCCAGACGATCGCCGCGATCGTCAGCGAGGGCCAGGCGGCCGGCGAGTTCGGCCCGACCGACCCTGACGAGCTGGCGTTCCTGCTCGGCGCGCTGCTCGACGGGCTGTCGGTGCAGATCGCGCTCGGCGATCCCGAGGGCACGCCCGAGCGAGCACGCGCGCTGTGTCTGCGGCTGGCCGGCCGCGAGCTCGGCTGCGACCTCACGGCGCGGGCAGTGGGGACCACGGGCTGATGGCCCTGAGCCGGCGCGACCTGCTTCGCAGTGGCGCCGGACTCGCCCTCGGCGCCGGCCTCGGCGGCTGCCAGCTCAACTCGGGCGTCCAGGCGTCGGCAGGGGAGACGCGCAAGCCGTTCGCCAAGAAGATCGACGGCGACCTGGCCTACTTCAACTGGGCCGAGTTCATCAACCCGGACATCATCAAGGGCTTCGAGAAGCGCTACGACGTGAAGGTGCGCGAGTCCAACTTCGACTCGATGCCCGCGATGATGTCCAAGCTGCGGGCGGGAATCGAGTACGACCTGATCTTCCCGACGGCCGAGTTCGCCCAGCGGCTGATCAGGGGCAACCAGCTGCGCGTGTTCGACCGCGACAAGCTGCGCAACGCGGACGGGGTGTTCGACCAGTTCCAGGAGCCCTGGTACGACCGCCACTCCGCGCACACGGTGCCGTACACGATGTACGCGACCGGCATCGGCTATCGCGCCGACAAGATTCCCGAGCTGAGCGGCTCCTGGCGCGACCTGGTCGACCCCAGGGCGGAGGGGCGCTCGTTCCTGCTGGATGACTTCCAGGAGGGCATCGGCATGGCCAACCTCGTGAACGGCTACGACCTCAACTCGGTCGACCCGGAGGAGCTCGATCGCTCCAAGGACTTCCTGATCGAGCT